>NC_010530.1:2170638-2502411 GCF_000069785.1 Cupriavidus taiwanensis LMG 19424
GGTTCGGCATCTTCACCTGCGGCAGCGTGCGCGCGTCCAGCACGGCATCTGCGGGCAGGATGCCGTTCTTGTGCAGCAGCCACGCGGTGACGGCATAGACCTCGTCCGGCGCCAGGCTCTGCGGCGCGTTGTAGGGCATGGCACGGTTGATGAAGTCGAATACCGTGGTCGCGTAGGGCCAGAAGCTGCCGATGGTCTTGACCGGGTCCTTGCCCCTGGCGGCGTCCTTCAGCGTGCCCTGCCCGCCCACCAGCGCATCGGCCGGCTTGCCTTCGCCATTGACGCCGTGACACGCGGCACAGTGCTGCGCATAGACCTGCTGGCCCCGCGCGACCGTGCCGCTGCCCGGCGGCAGGCCCGTGCCGTCCGGGGTCACGTCGATATTCCACGCGGCAAGGTCGCGCTCGCTGGCGGGGCGGCCTATGCCGTAGGTCTGCGCAAGGACCGTTTGGGCAGCGCAAGCCAGCGCCAGCACGGCGGCGGCACCACTGATTCGTTCAAGCGCGCGCATTGGCAATGCTCCCGTCCGCGGCCACGCGCCAGCGCTGGATCGCGTTGTAGTGATAGGTGGAAGCCACGCCGCGCGCGGCCACGAGCTGGTCCGGCGTGGGCTGGACGTTGCCGGCTTCGTCGATGGCGCGGCTCTCCAGCGAAGCTGGCCCGCCATCCCAGCGCCACGGCAGGCGGAAGCGCACCAGCGCGCGGTCCAGCACCGGCTCCTGCAGCTGCGCCTCGCGCCAGCTGCGGCCGCCATCGACCGAGACCTCGACGCGGCGGATGCGCCCGTGGCCCGACCACGCCAGGCCCGAGATCTCATAGAACCCGCGCTCACGCAGCTTGTGATCCGGCGCGGGGAAGGTGATCACGGACTTCACATCCATCAGGAAGGTGAACTGCCGCGCGCTGCCGTCGGGCAGGGAATCCGTGTATTTCGAAGTCTCTTCGCGCGACATGAACGGCGCGCGCCCCAGCTTCAGGCGCCGCAGCCACTTGATGGACATGTTGCCCTCATAGCCCGGCAGGAACAGCCGCAGCGGATAGCCGTGCTCGGGCCGCAGCATCTCGCCGTTCTGCGCATAGACCAGCAGCGCGTCTTCCAGCGCCTTGGCCAGCGGCACGCTGCGCGTCATGGCCGCGCCATCGGCGCCCTCGGCCAGCACCCAGGCCGCATCGGGCGCCACGCCGGCTTCGTCCAGCACCACGGACAACGGCACGCCGGTCCACTCACAGCAAGACAGCAAGCCATGGCTGATCTGCACCGACTTCGCACCGGGCGCTTTCCACTCGCGCCCGGTGTTGCCCGAGCACTCCAGAAAATGGATGCGGGACACCGACGGCAGGCGCACCAGGTCGTCCATGGTGAAGATACGCGGGCGCGCCACCAGCCCGTGCACCGCCAGCCGGTGCTGCGCCGGGTCGATCAGCGGGATGCCGGCGTGATGGCGCTCGAACACCAGCCCGGTCGGCGTGATGATGCCGCGCAGGTCCTGCAGCGGCGTCATCGACGAGTTGGCGCCGGGCACCGGCGCCGCGCTGCGGCTGCGCCGCACCACGTCTTTCTCGAACGGGGATGGCTGGCCGTAGGCATGCCACAGCACGGGCTCGCCCGGCGTGCGCGTCCACGGCGCAACCGTCAGGGGTTCAGCGCGCGCCGCAGTGGCGGCGCCGGCCGCGGCGGCGCCCAGCACCGCCCCGCGCTGCAGGAAGCGCCGGCGGCCGGAACTCAGGTCATTGCTCATCGTGAGGGCGTGGTCAGTCTGGTAGCGATCAAAATGCGCAGACTGTAGGACAGCACCGGCACTTGGCCAACGAAGAAGAATGCATGCCGATATGCCGACGCCGCGCTGCGCGCCATATGCGCGGGGCCGATAACCAAAGCCGGAATCATTCGTTCTGGTCCGCGCGCAGCGCCGCTTATCGTGGAGCCGTCCTCAACTTCAAGAAGGCCTGCACGATGACGTCCCCGCGCCCCCATGCCAACGCCCCGCACACCCTGACCCGCCGCGAGCTGCTGCGCTGCGCGGCCTGGTCCGGACTGGGCATGGCGGCTTCGCTGTCGCCGCTGTCCGCGTTCAGCGCCAGCCCGGCCGCGCGGCCTGACGTGATCCGCGTCGGCGTGGCCCAGCCCGCCACCGGCACCCCGCCCAGCTTTGCCGGCAGCTCGCTGGCGATTGCCCATGCGCGCGGCTGGCTGGAGGAGTCGTTCAAGCCGACCGGCACGCGCGTGGAGTGGTTCTTCTTCAAGGGCGCCGGCCCCGCCGTCAACGAGGCGCTGGCCAACCGCCAGCTCGACTTTGCGCTGCAAGGAGACCTGCCGTCCATCGTGGCACGCTCCGCTGGCCTGAAGACGCGGCTGGTGCTGGCCACCGGCGTGCGCGCCAACATCTACGTGGGAGTGCCGCCCGATTCGCCGCTGAAGACGGTCAGCGACCTGCGCGGCAAGCGCGTGTCGCTGTTCAAGGGCACCAACATGCATCTGCCCGCGCTGCGCCTGCTGGAAGCGAACGGGCTGTCGGACAAGGACCTGCGCCTGCTGAACCTGGACACGGCCGGCTACCTGGCGGCGCTGTCCACGCGCGACATCGACGCCGCCATCGGTGCCATGGACATCCTGCGCCTGCGCGACAAGGGCGCGGTGCGCATCCTGTACTCAAGCAAGAACCAGTCGCCGATCTACACACGGCAAAGCCACGTACTGGTGAGCGACGAATTCGCCGGGCGCTATCCGGAGGCCACGCAGCACCTGGTGAAGGCCGCGGTCGAGGCGGCGCGGTGGGCCTCGGACGAGAGCCATCGTGAAGAAGTGCTGCGCACCTGGGCGCGTGCGGGCACGCCTTATGACCACTGGAAGGAGGACTTCGACGGCGAGCCGCTGCGGGTGCGGCTGAACCCGAATTTCGATCCCTTCCTGGTCAGCCGCTACAAGGACGCGGTCGAGCAGGCCTATCGCTTCAAGCTGAGCCGTGCGCGCTTTGACGTGGACCAGTGGATCGACCAGCGCTTCCTGAAGGCTGCGCTCAACGACCTGAGCCTGCAGAGCTACTGGCCCGTCTACCAACCCAACGGCAAGATCATGGGAGCCTGACATCATGTCTGTCGCCGATTCGCTTTCACTGCCCGCCGCCGCGGCGCCGCGCGTGGCGGCTCCGCGCAGGCCACTGCGCTGGCAGGATGCCGCCCGCTGGCTGCTGGCCTGGCCGGTGCCGCTGGCGCTGCTGCTGGTCTGGTACGTGGCTGCCCGCAATGCCTGGATTCCGCCGCAGGTGCTGCCCGCACCCGAGGACGTCGCACGCACGCTGGCCGACCTCTGGCAAAGCGGTGAACTGCAGGCCAACCTGGCCATCAGCGCACTGCGCGTGGCCGGTGGCTTTGCCGTGGGGCTGGCCGGTGGCCTGGCGCTGGGCGCGGCCATGGGCCTGTCGCCGACGTTGCGCGACTACGTCTACCCGACTTTCAAGGCGTTCAGCCAGGTGCCGGTGCTGGGCTGGCTGCCGTTGCTGATGCTGCTGGTCGGCATCGACGAAGCGCTCAAGGTGATCCTGATCGCCAAGGCCGCCTTCGTGCCGGTGGCGCTGAACACGTACAAGGGCATCGGCAGCGTGCCGACACGCTACCTGGAAGTGGCGCGGGTGCTGCGGCTCACGCGCTGGCAGACGCTGTCGCGCGTGGTGCTGCCCGCCGCGGCCGCGCCGGTGTGGAACGGCGTGCGCTACGGCCTGACGCACGCGTGGCTGGCACTGGTGGTGGTGGAGCTGCTGGCCTCGTCCGAGGGGCTGGGCTACATGATCGTCTACGGGCGCCAGCTGTTCCAGCTCGACATGGTGCTGGCCGCCGTGGTGGTGGTGGGCGTGGTGGGCTTTGCGCTGGACAAGACCCTGGCGCTGGCCGAAGGCGCGGTGCTGCGCTGGCGCAAGCCAGGCTTCTGAGGCGAGGCCGCGATGACTACTTCTGCTATCCGCCTCCGTATTCGCCTGCCCCGCGCCTTGCGCGGCTGGGTGCTGCCGCTCGCGCTGCTCGCGCTGTGGTGGGCCGCCGTGCGCTTTGGCTGGACCACTTCGCCGCTGCTGGTGCCGGTATCCAGCGTCTGGGACACCGCGGTGCGCCAGGTGCAAAGCGGCGCGCTGGCCACGGCATTGGCCGCCAGCCTGTGGCGCGACCTGGCCGGATTCGCCATCGGCGCCAGCGCCGGACTGGTGTTCGGCACGGCGCTGGGCCTGTCGCGCCTGTTCGAGCGCCTGGTCGGCCCGAGCTTTCACACGGTCAAGCAGATCTCGCTGTTTGCATGGATCCCGCTGATCTCGGTCTGGTTCGGGCTGGGCGATGCCGCCAAGGTGGTGTTCCTGTCGCTGGCCGCATTCTTCCCGGTGGTGCTGAACACCTTCGAAGGCATCCGCGCCGTGCCGGTCGACCTGCTCGAGGTTGCGCGCGTCTTGCGATTCAACCGCACCCAGGTGCTGTGGCGCGTGGTGCTGCCGTCGGCGGCCCCGTCGATCTTCGCCGGCATCCACCTGGCGCTGATCTATGCGTGGCTGGCGACGCTCGGCGCGGAGTACCTGCTGGTATCCGGCAAGGGCATCGGCAACACCATGACCGATGGCCGCGAAAACTTCTGGATGGACCTGGTGATCTTCGGCGTGATCGTGGTCGGCCTGGTCGGCTTCACGCTGAACTGGATCGCCAGCCGCATCGAATCCCGCCTGCTCGCCTGGCGCGGGCGCTCGGTGGCCGCGGGCTGAGCCGCGCTGCCCCTTATTGAACGGAGACCACAAATGCCACATGCCGGCACGCTAAGCATCGCGCACCTGCACAAGCAGTACGAAGTCGAGGGCCGGGCGCTGCCCGTGCTCGAGGACATCACGCTGACCATCGCCCCGGGCGAGTTCGTCAGCATCGTCGGCGCCAGCGGCTGCGGCAAGTCCACCCTGCTGCGGCTGGTGGTGGGGCTGGAACAGGATTACCGCGGCGAGATCCTGCTGGACGGCAAGCGCGTATCGGGCACCAGCCTGCAGCGCGGCATCGTGTTCCAGGAGCATCGCCTGTTCCCGTGGCTGACGGCGGAACAGAACATCCGGCTGGCGCTGCTCAACACGCCGGGCAGCGACGCGGAGAAAGACCGCAACGTTGCCGAGCATATCGCGCTGGTTGGCCTGCGCGGCTTCGAGCAGGCCTATCCGCACCAGCTCTCCGGCGGCATGTCGCAGCGCGTGGCGATTGCGCGGGCACTGGTGACGCGGCCGGAGATCCTGCTGCTAGACGAGCCCTTCGGCGCGCTCGACGCAATGACGCGGGCCTACCTGCAGCAGGAGCTGCAGCGCATCTGGCAGGCCGAGGGCATCACCATGATCCTGGTCACCCACGACGTCGAGGAAGCCGTCTTCCTGGGCGACCGCGTGGTGGTGATGGCACCCCGGCCCGGCCGCATCCGCCGCATCCTGCCGGTGGACCTGCCGCATCCGCGCGAACGCGCCGGACTTCCCTTCGCGCGGGCGCGCGATGCCGTGCTGCGCGAATTCGCCGGGCAGGAGCCCGTCGTGCAGCGGGCCCCTGAACCTGAACTCGCCTGACCCAACCCTCTCCCCGGAGCTTCGTGATGACCCAAGCCAACGCCACGCAAGACCAGCCCGTCCAGCTCGACATCCACCCGGTTGCCGGCCGCATCGGCGCCGAGATCCGCGGTGTCGCGCTGCACGGCGACCTCCCGCCCGCCACCTTCGCCGCCATCCGCGCAGCCTTGCTCAGGCACAAGGTGCTGTTCTTCCGCGACCAGGTGCATCTGGACGATGCAGCACAGCAGGGCTTTGCGCGCCTGTTCGGCGACACCGTGCCGCACCCGACCGTGCCTTCGCGCGACGGCACGCAGCTGCTTGAGCTGGACTCGCAGCACGGCGGCCGCGCCAACTCCTGGCATACCGACGTGACCTTCGACCTGGCCTACCCCGCGGTCTCGGTGCTGCGCGCCGTGACCGTTCCCGCCGCCGGCGGCGACACGGTGTGGGCCAACACCGCCGCCGCGTACCAGGACCTGCCCGAGCCGCTGCGCGAACTGGCCGACAAGCTGTGGGCACTGCACACCAACGACTACGACTACGCGGCCACGCGCGTCAATCCGAGCGACGAAGGGCTGAAGCGCTACCGCGAAGTCTTCACCTCGGCGCTCTACGAGACCGAGCACCCGGTGGTGCGCGTGCACCCGGAAACCGGTGAGCGCACGCTGGTGCTGGGCCACTTCGTCAAGAAGCTGCTGGACTACGCGTCGGCCGATTCGGCGCACCTGATTGCCGTGCTGCAGGGCCATGTGCACCGGCTGGAGAACACCGTGCGCTGGCGCTGGCGCGCGGGCGACGTCGCGATCTGGGACAACCGCGCCACCCAGCACTACGCCATCAACGACTATGGCGACGCGCACCGCGTGGTGCGCCGCGCCACCGTGGCCGGCGACATTCCGGTCGGCGTGGATGGCCGCCGCAGCAAGGCGGTGAAGGCGGGCGTGCGCGGCGAGGGCGCGGCGCCGGCCAACCAGTCCGCCGGTGCCGCGCAACGGCAAGCGGCCTGATTCAGCCAGTCTCTTCCGGAGAGCACGATCGATGTCACCGCAAAAGCCGCCGCGCCAGCTGCATCTGGGCGCCTTTCTCCAGGCCACCGGGCACCATGTCGCCGGGTGGCGCCATCCCGGCGCGCAGGCCGATGCCGGGCGCAACCTGGCGCACTACATCGCACTGGCGCAGCGCGCCGAGGCCGCGGGGTTCGATGCGCTGTTCCTGGCGGACGGCGTCGCCATCCGCGGCATGGACGATGCCACCCTGCCGCGCACCGCGCGCGCCGCCACCTTCGAGCCGCTGACGCTGCTGTCGGCACTGGCGGCGGTGACGCAGCGCATCGGCCTGGTGGCGACCGTCTCCACCACCTACAACGAGCCCTTTCATGTGGCGCGCAAGTTCGCCTCGCTCGACCATCTCAGCGGCGGCCGCGCGGGCTGGAACGTGGTGACGTCGTGGTCGGATGCCGAAGCGCGCAACTTCAGCCTCGAACGTCATCCCGCGCACGCTGACCGCTACGCCCGTGCCGAGGAGTTCGTCGACGTGGTCACCGGGCTGTGGGACACCTGGGAGGACGATGCCTTCCTGTATGACAAGGACAGCGGCCGGCATTTCGATGCGGACAAGCTGCACACGCTGGACCATCGCGGCGCGCACTTCCAGGTGCGCGGGCCACTCAACGTCGCGCGCCCGCCGCAGGGCCATCCGGTGATCGTGCAGGCCGGCTCGTCCGAGGCCGGGCAGGAGCTGGCCGCACGCACCGCCGAGGTCATCTTCACCGCGCAGCAGTCGCTGGCGGATGCGCAGGCCTTCTATCGCGGCCTGAAAGCGCGGCTCGCGCGCCATGGCCGCACGCCCGACCAGCTCAAGATCCTGCCGGGCGTGTTCCCGGTGGTGGGCCGCAGCGAGGCCGAGGCACAGGAGAAGTTCGAAGCGCTGCAAAACCTGATCCATCCGTCGGTGGGGCTGGCCCTGCTGTCGCAGCACCTGGGCGGGATCGACCTGAGCGGCTATCCGCTGGACGGCCCGTTGCCCGACAACCTGGTCGAGCCGAACGGCGCCAAGAGCCGCTTCCAGCTGGTTACCGGCCTGGCCCGGCGGGAAGGGCTCACCATCCGCCAGCTGTGCCTGCGCGTGGCCACCGCGCGCGGCCACTGGTCGATCCACGGCACGCCGCAGTCCGTCGCCGACCAGCTGCAGGCGTGGTTCGAAGGCGAGGCCGCCGACGGCTTCAATGTCATGCCACCGTGGCTGCCGGGCGGGCTCGATGATTTCATCGAACTGGTGCTGCCGGAGCTGCGCCGGCGCGGGCTTTTCCGCGAGCGCTATACGGGCACCACGCTGCGCGAGCACCTGGGGCTGCGCCGGCCGGAGAACCTGCGCTGGCAGCAGCTCGAACCGTCGCTCGCGGTCGGAGCATGACCGCTGCGCCGCGGCGCCGCGCATATCCAAATGCAATAAGTTTCCTTGCCTCGCGCGAGCGCCGTCGGCAACCATAGCAGCCACGCCGCAGGGGCGTGCGCGGGCCGGCTGGTACCATCGCACGGCCTGGTGCGCCCGTGCGGCGCACTGCTCGGCATGCCCGGCGCCAGGGCAGGCACTGCCCCCGCGCGCCGGTCCGGCACCCAACAGCGAAAAGAAGAGAGAAGACGATGAGACTCGAAACCCTGGCCGTCCACGGCGGCTATTCGCCCGATCCCACCACGCGCGCGGTGGCCGTGCCCATCTACCAGACCGTGGCGTACGCCTTCGACAACGCCCAGCATGGCGCCGACCTGTTCGACCTGAAGGTGGCCGGCAACATCTACAGCCGCATCATGAACCCGACCAACGACGTGCTCGAGCAGCGCCTGGCCGCGCTCGAGGGCGGCGTGGGCGCGCTGGCGCTGGCGTCGGGCATGGCGGCGATCACCTATGCGATCCAGACCATTGCCGAGGCCGGCGACAACATCGTCTCGTCCAGCCAGCTCTACGGCGGCACCTACAACCTGCTGGCGCACACGCTGCCGCAGTCCGGCATCGAGACGCGCTTTGCCGACGGCCGCAATCCGTCCAGCTTCGGCGACCTGATCGATGCGCGCACCAAGGCCGTGTTTGTCGAGTCGGTGGGCAACCCGCTCGGCAACGTGGTCGATATCGCCGCGATCGCGCGCGTGGCGCACAACCACGGCGTGCCGCTGATCGTCGATAACACGGTGCCGTCGCCCTACCTGTGCCGGCCGTTCGAGCATGGTGCGGATATCGTCGTGCATTCGCTGACGAAGTACCTCGGCGGCCACGGCAACAGCGTCGGCGGCGCCATCGTCGACAGCGGCAAGTTCCCGTGGGCGCAGCACAAGGCGCGCTTCCGGCGCCTGAACGAGCCGGACGTGTCGTACCACGGCGTGGTCTATACGGAAGCGCTGGGGCCGGCGGCCTATATCGGCCGCGCGCGCGTGGTACCGCTGCGCAATACCGGCGCGGCGCTGTCGCCGTTCAACGCCTTCCTGATCCTGCAGGGCATCGAGACCCTGGCGCTGCGGCTGGACCGGATCACCGAGAACGCGCTGGCGATCGCGCGCCACCTGCAGCAGCATGCCAAGGTGGCGTGGGTCAATTTTGCCGGTCTGCCGGATCACCCCGACCACGCGCTGGTGCAGCAATACCTGGGCGGCCGCGGACCCGGCATCCTGTCGTTCGGCCTGAAGGAGGGCGGCCGCGAGGGTGGCGCGCGTTTCCTCGATGCGCTGCAGCTGTTCACGCGGCTGGTCAATATCGGCGATGCCAAGTCGCTGGCCACCCACCCGGCATCGACCACGCACCGCCAGCTCAACGCCGAGGAACTGCAGGCCGCCGGCGTCAGCGAAGACATGGTGCGGCTGTCGATCGGCATCGAGCATATCGACGACCTGATCGAAGACCTGGACCGCGCGCTGGCAGCGGCCTGACCTCCCGCCCGCTACCGCTGGTTTGCTACCCTCTCCCGCCCGCGGGAGAGGGGCCGGGGGAGAGGGCAGGCACTCGCACTAGCCGATCACTTCACCGCTTCCTCGTCACCACGCTTGCCCCGCGCCTCCAGCACGAAATAGCCCACCGATCCGATCATCAACGGAATCAGGTAATACAGCGCCCGATACGCGATCAGCGCCGCGAGCAGCAGTCCGTGCGGCACCTGGTCCCCAAGCATGGTCAGGAACACCGTCTCGATCACGCCGAGCCCGCCAGGGATGCGCACCACCACGCCCGCCAGCCCGGACGCCAGCAGCACGCCAAGAACCGTGAAATACGTCGCATGCGTATGCAGCAGCGCGTACAGGATAGCGCCCATCGACATCCAGTGGGCCGCCGACAGCGCGCATTGCAACGCCGCGAAGCGCACCGTGGGCATATAGATGTCGTGGTCGCGCACGGTGCGGTGGCGGCCGTGCCAGAGTGCGCACGCCGCCAGGTAAGCGGCGGGGATCGCCAGCATCAGCATGCCCAGCACCCGCGTCAGCGCCGCGGGAATGCCCCACTCCGGCGGCAGCACCACCAGTTCGCCGGCGAGGATGGCGCCCGCCAGCACCGCATAGCCGAGCCAGTTGGTCGTGACCACCACCACGAACAGGCTCCAGATCTGCGGCGCGCTCAGGCCCGCGCGCGAATACAGGCGGTAGCGCACGCCGGCGCCGCCGAGCGTGGCGCCAAGGTTGAGGCTGAGCGTGTAGCTGACATAGGAGATCGCCATCACCCGGCGCAGCGGCAGCGGGTGCCCGGCATAGCGGCAGCCGAGCACGTCGAACTGGCTGTACAGCAGCCCGCTCAGCGCGACGAATCCGGCTGCCGGCAGCAGCGTGCGCGCATCGAAGCCGCGCAGCGCTTCCAGCACCGCGTTCCAGTCGATGGTGCCCAGCTTGCGCGCGATCAGCGCCAGCACGGCGGCAATGAACAGGATGCCGATGGCACGGCGCCAGGCCGGCCAGTGTGCATGCTGGCGGATGGCGGACAGGGCCTCGGCTCCCGTCATTCCGCGCCTCCGCGCAGCACCACCACGCGCCGCCCTTTGCGCCGCCCATTGCGCCGCCCGCCCGGCATCGGCTGCACCAGCCGCGGCGCATGCGCCGGCAGCCAGCCTGCCCAGGCCGGGAAGCGGCGCAGGAAGTGGAACATCAGCGTCGCGCCGAGCGCGTCGAGGCGGCTGCGCGGAGACTTCAGCCCCGGCGGCACCGCGCGGCAGCGTGCGTCGATCAGCGTTTCTAGCCGGCTGCGCAGGTGGCGCGCAAAGGCTTCGTCGCGGATCACGAGATTGGCCTCGAGGTTCAGCGACAGGCTCAGCGGGTCGAGATTGCTCGAGCCGACCGTGGCCCAGCTGTCGTCCACCACCGCGACCTTGCCATGGAAGGGCCGCTCGACGTACTCCAGGATCTGCACGCCGGCGTCCTGCAGATGGGCGTAGAGCAGGCCGCCGGCGCGCGCCACCCACGGCATGTCAGGCTTGCCCTGCAACAGCAGCCGCACCCGTACGCCGCGCGCGGCGGCCTCGCACAGCGCATGCAGCAGCCGGTAGCCCGGCAGGAAGTACGCGTTGGCGATGATGACCTCGCGCCGCGCGAGGCGGATCGCGTCCAGGTAGGCGAATTCGATGTCGTTGCGGTGGCGGTGGTTATCACGCGTGACCAGGCAGGCGCGTGCGGGATGCGTGCACGGATCCGGCGCCTCGTACCCGGCCAGCGGCCCGTCCAGCGACGGCGGGCACGCGCCTGGCATCGCGCGCGCCAGGAAGTCGTGGACGTGGCGCGCGAACGGTCCGCGGATTTCCACCGCATAGTCCTGCTTGGCCAGCGGCCCGAACCGGTACAGGTGCTGGGCGGAGAAATTGAGGCCGCCGACGAATGCCACTTCGGCATCGATGGCCACCAGCTTGCGGTGCATGCGGCGGAAGATATGCGTGCGCACGCCTAACAGCCGCGGCCGCGGCGAGAATGTGCAGAACTGCACGCCTGCGTCGACCAGCCCGGCGATGAATGCCGGCGACAGGTCATGCGAGCCGAAACCGTCCACTGTCAGGGCCACGCGCACGCCGCGGCGCGCCGCCGCGACCAGGGCCGCGTGCAATTTGTGACCTACCTCGTCTTCAAAAAGGATAAAAGTTTCCAGCAGTACGCTTTCGCGCGCGCGCGCAATCGCGTCGAACACGCACGGAAAATACTCCTCGCCGTTCTCCAGCAGGCGGAAGCGGTCGGAAGCGGACAGCAGCGGTGTCATGGCCGGCAAATCGCCGCAAACACCATGCCAGCGAAAACCCCGCCACAACGCCGCTAGCGCCGGCGGTGGCTGCGCCGCCAGCGCGCCAGCGCGGCGGCGGCCAGCGCACCGGCCGCCACGCCGGCAACGAAGATTCCTACTGCCATGCCGTTCCACGGTCCCGCGGCAGCGTGCTCTGCACCGCCGCGGCCCAGCGGGGCAAGGGACTGCCAGTCGGCCGCGGTGAACTGCGTCATCGCGCGCGCACCATCGAGCCCGTACACGCAGACCTCGCCGCCCGGCAGCTTGCAAAAACGCGCTGGCGGACAACTGCGCAGAATGGCTTGCGTCTCGCCCTCGCCGCAGCGGGCGCCGGCGCTGCGCAGCACCTGCAGGGTGACGTCGGGATGCTTGGTCAGTTGCTCGGGCATGGCAGCCTCCATGGCGGGGCACGCAGGGAACGCGCGCTTCTACAGCGTAGGCCTTATTCCGCCCGGGCATATCGCCATGCGTAATCGCTCGTTCGTCCTTTGGCTGCCTTTCCATACAATGGGTCGATGCCACGGCGCGACGCCGAGGCAGCCAACCAACATCAAAGGGGAGCATCCGATGCAATACGGGAAATTCGGCCTGGCAGCGCGCCTGGCAGCAGCCGTGCTGGCGCTGGGCGTGGTCCACGGCGCCGCCGCGGCCGATCCGGACAAGAAGGAAATCCGCTTCGGCGCCACCGCCGGCCCGTATGCCGACCAGATCCGCTATGGCGTCAAGCCGGTGCTGGAGCAGCGCGGCTACAAGGTCACCATCGTCGAGTTCAGCGACTACGTGCAGCCCAACCTGGCGCTGGCCGACGGCGCCATCGACGCCAACGCCTTCCAGCATGTGGCCTACCTGAAGAAATTCTCGGCCGACCGCAAGCTGGCCCTGAGCGACGTGATACAGGTGCCCACCGCGCCGATCGGCATCTACAGCCGCAAGCACAAGGCGCTGGCCGAGGTGAAGGCGGGCAACACCGTGTCGCTGCCGAACGATCCGACCAACCTGGCACGTGCCATCGCCATCCTGCAGCAGATCGGCTGGGTCACGCTCAAGCCCGGCACCGACCCGATCCGCGCCAGCGAGCGCGATATCGACGCCAATCCGCACAAGCTCAAGCTGGTCCAGCTCGAAGCCGCGCAGCTGCCGCGCTCGCTGGACGATGTCGACTATGCCTTCGTCAACGGCAACTATGCGCTGGCCTCGGGCCTGAAGCTGACCTCGGCGCTGGCGCTGGAGAAGATTCCCGACTACTACATGAACCTGGTCGCGGTGAAGACCGCCGACCTGAACAAGCCCTTCGTCAAGGACATCCGCGAGGCCTACCAGTCCGCCGAGTTCAAGGCGGTGACGCAACAGCGCTTCGCCGGCTTCGTGCCGCCGCCGTACCAGCGCTGAGCGCCGCGGCAGGCCGGCAAGGCGCGCCCCGTGGCGCGCCTTCGCCTTGACTCCGGGGCCGGCATCGCACCGCCGCCCCGGATTGTTCTGGTTTTCTGGATGATCTATCCAGTCGCCGCCAATTTATTCCCCCTTGCGGCCCGCCTAAGCTGAAGCCTCCTTCGACGCATCCACAGGAGAGTTTCATGGCTGACCATTCCATCCGCGGCAAGGTCGCGCTGATCGCCGGCGGCGCCAAGAACCTGGGCGGGCTGATCGCGCGCGACCTGGCCGCGCAGGGCGCCCGCGCCATCGCCATCCATTACCACGGCGCGGCCTCGCGCGCCGACGCCGAGGCCACGGTCCAGACAATCCAGGCAACCGGCGCCCAGGCGGTGGCGCTGCAAGCGGACCTGACCCGCGCGGGCGCGGTCGAGCGCTTGTTTGCCGATGCCGTGGCCGCGGTGGGCCGTCCCGATATCGCCATCAATACGGTGGGCAAGGTGCTGAAGAAACCGTTCGCCGAGATCAGCGAGGCGGAGTACGACGAGATGTCGGCGGTCAACGCCAAGAGCGCCTTCTTCTTCCTGAAGGAAGCCGGGCGCCACGTCAAAGACCACGGCAAGATCGTGACGCTGGTGACCTCGCTGCTGGGCGCGTTCACGCCCTTCTATGCCGCCTATGCCGGCACCAAGGCACCGGTCGAACACTTTACCCGCGCCGCGGCCAAGGAGTTCGGCGCGCGCGGCATCTCGGTGACCGCGGTAGGACCCGGCCCGATGGATACGCCGTTCTTCTACGGCCAGGAAGGCGACGATGCCGTGGCCTATCACAAGAGCGCGGCCGCGCTGTCGCCGTTCTCGCCGACGGGACTGACGCATATCGAGGACGTGGTGCCCTTTATCCGCCATCTGGTCAGCGACGGCTGGTGGATCACCGGCCAGACCATGCTGATCAACGGCGGCTACACGACCAAATAAGCCGCAGCGCCGCTCTGGTGCGCGCACGCATTGCAGGTATGCTTGCGCCATCGACGAGCGAGGCGTATGGACAGATTCGACCAGTACCGCGTATTCCTGCAGGTGGCCGAAATGGGCAGCTTCATCAAGGCCGCGCATGCGCTCGGGTTGCCGCGCGCATCGGTGTCGGCGGCGGTGCAGGACCTCGAGGCCCAGGTCGGCGCGCGCCTGCTGCACCGGACCACGCGGCAGGTGCGGCTGAGCGCCGACGGGGCGCAATTGCTGGAGCGGCTGCGCCCGCTGCTGGCCGAGGTCGAGGATATCGACCAGCTGTTCCAGGCCGGCCAGCGCCAGGCCAGCGGGCGCCTGAACGTGGATATGCCCAGCCGCATCGCGCGCCGGCTGGTGGCACCGGCGCTGCCCGCACTGCTGCGGCGCCATCCGCGGCTGCAGCTGTCGCTCGGTTCCAGCGATCGCGCCATCGACCTGGTGCAGGAGGGCGTGGACTGTGCGGTGCGCTTCGGCATGCTGGCCGACAGCAGCCTGGTGGTGCGGCCGCTGGGCCGGATCGCGCTGGTCAACTGCGCCAGCCCGGCCTACCTGCGCGAACACGGCGAGCCCCGTGATCCGGCCGACCTGCGCCGCGGCCACCTCGCGGTTGGCTACGCCAGCCCCCGCACCGGGCGCGACTTGCCATGGGAATTCGTGGATACCGATGGCAGCGCGCACGGGGCCGACGTGGCAACGCGCGTCTCGGTCAACAATGCCGAAAGCTACATCGCCTGCTGCCTCGCCGGCATCGGGATGATCCAGATTCCGCGCTTCGACGTGCAGCACCTGCTCGACACCGGACAGCTGCTGGAAATCATGCCCGACTGGCGCCCGGCGAGCATGCCGGTGTCGCTGCTCTATCCCCACCGCCGCCAGCGGTCGCAACGGCTCGCGGTCTTCCTCGAGTGGTTCCGCGCGCTGATGCAGCCGCACCTGGAAGGCTGAGCGCAGGCCCGCGCGCGCACTGCCGCAGTGTGCGCAGCAAGACAATTTCGCGCGGCGCCGGCCGCGCAAATGCCCTACACTCAAGCTCAAGTCCCCCGCGCCCAAAAAGCACGGCAGGGATCACAACGCGATCATGCCGCGGAGGGCTGCGAAGATCCTCGCCCCGATCCGCGCGGATCCTGTCGAGACAACCGCATCGAGAGACCTGCCATGTCCACGGTTGCGCGCTTTGAGATCGGCTATACCCGCTACCTTGCCCCACCGGGCGACACCTCTCCCACCACTGCTCCCCCTCCCCCGTTCGCCAGCGACCCTGACGCGCTGGTGCCGCTGTACCAGGCGATGGTGCTGACGCGCCAGTTCGACCTGAAGGCCATAGCGCTGCAACGCACCGGCAAGATCGGCACGTTCGCGTCGGCGCTGGGCCAGGAGGCCATCGGCGTGGGCGTGGCCTGCGCCATGCGGCCGGAGGATGTGCTGGTGCCCTCTTACCGCGACCACGCGGCGCAGTTTGTCCGCGGCGTCACGATGACCGAGAGCCTGCTCTACTGGGGTGGCGACGAGCGCGGCAGCGGCTTTGCCGCGGCGCCGCATGACTTTGCCAACTGCGTGCCGATCGGCACGCAGGTGTGCCACGCGGCCGGCGCGGCCTACGCGTTCCGGCTGCGCGGCGAGCCGCGCGTGGCAGTCTGCCTGCTGGGCGACGGCGGCACCTCCAAGGGCGACTTCTATGAAGGCATGAACATGGCCGGCGCGTGGCGCGCGCCGCTGGTGATCGTGATCAACAACAACCAGTGGGCCATCTCGATGCCGCGCAGCGCCCAGACCGCGGCGCAGACGCTGGCGCAGAAGGCGATTGCCGCGGGCATCCCGGGCGAGCAGGTCGACGGCAACGACGTGGTCGCGGTGCGCCACCGCGTCGGCGAAGCGATCGCGCGCGCCCGCGATGGCGGCGGCCCCGCGCTGATCGAGGCCATCACCTACCGGCTGGGCGACCACACCACCGCCGACGATGCCTCGCGCTACCGCGACGAGGCCAGCGTCAAGGCACACTGGCAGCACGAACCGCTGTTGCGCCTGCGCACCCACCTGCTGGCCCTGCATGCCTGGGATGCGGCGCGCGAAGAGGCGTTGGTCAAGGCGTGCTCGCAGCAGGTGGCGCAGGCGGTCGAGACCTACCTGGCCATGCCGCCGCCAGACCCGGCCGCGATGTTCGACTGCCTGTACGCGGCCATGCCGGCCGAACTGCAGGCGCAGCTGGAGATCGCGCGGCGCTTCCCGGCGCAGCACGGCTAGCCGCTGGCGGCGCCGCGCGCGCACTCCTACCTCGACCCGGTCCCACAGCGAGCGAACCATGGCGGAAATCAATCTGGTCGAAGCAGTCAACCTGGCGCTGGCCCATGCGCTGGAGCACGATCCCGATGTGCTGCTGCTGGGCGAGGACATCGGCGTCAACGGCGGCGTGTTCCGCGCCACCGTGGGCCTGCAGGCGCGCTTCGGCGCCGCGCGCGTCATGGATACGCCGCTGGCCGAAGGCGGCATCGTCGGCGCGGCGATCGGCATGGCGGCGATGGGGCTCAAGCCCGTGGCCGAGATTCAGTTCACCGGCTTTATCTACCCGGCGGTGGATCACATCATCAACCACGCCGGGCGTATGCGCCACCGCACGCGCGGGCGGCTGACCTGCCCGCTGGTGGTGCGCTCGCCGTGCGGCGCGGGCATCCACGCACCCGAGCACCACTCCGAAAGCCCGGAGGCGATGTTCGCCCACATGCCTGGCATCCGCGTGGTCGTGCCGTCATCGCCGGCGCGCGCGTACGGGCTGCTGCTGGCGGCGATCGCCGACCCAGACCCGGTCATCTTCCTCGAGCCCACGCGGCTGTACCGCCTGTTCCGCCAGGAAGTGGCCGACGACGGCGCGGCGCTGCCGCTCGATACCTGCTTCACCTTGCGCGAAGGCAGCGACATCACGCTGGTGAGCTGGGGCGCGATGGTGCAGGAGACGCTCGCCGCCGCCGACGCGCTCGCCGCGGAAGGCGTTACCGCGACTGTGATCGACGTGGCCACGCTCAAGCCGCTGGACATGCAGACCATCCTGGATGCGGTTTCGCGCACCGGCCGCTGCGTGATCGTGCACGAGGCGCCGCGCACCGCCGGCTTCGGCGCCGAGATCGCGGCGCAGCTGGCCGATGCGGGGTTGTACTCGCTGGCCGCGCCGGTGCAGCGCGTGACCGGCTTCGATACCGTGGTGCCGCTGGCGCGGCTGGAGTACACCTACCTGCCCGGTGTCGCGCGCATCGTCGATGCCGCGCGCAGGGCGCTGGCGGCGTAGGGCCCCGGCGGCAACCGGACCGTTCAAGCTAGCCAAGGAGGACCGATGCGAGTCTTCAAGCTGCCCGACCTGGGCGAAGGCCTGCAGGAGGCCGAGATCGTGGCCTGGCACGTCAAGACCGGCGACACGGTCGCGGCGGACCAGCCGCTGCTGTCGGTGGAGACCGCCAAGGCGATCGTCGAAATCCCGTCGCCTTATGCCGGCAGCATCGGCAAGCTGTTTGCGCAGCCGGGCGACATCGTGCACCTGGGCGCGCCGCTGGTGGGTTTCGAGGGCGCCGGCGAAGATGCCGACGCCGGCACCGTGGTGGGCTCGGTCCAGGTCGGCACGCACGTGGCCAGCGAAGCCGCGCCGCCCGGCACCGCCGCGCCCGCTGCGGGGATGGCCGCGCGCATCAAGGCGACGCCGGCGGTCCGTGCGCTGGCGCGCCGGCTCGGCGTGGACCTGGCCATGGCCACCGCCTCGGGTCCCGAGGGCGTGGTCACCGCCGCCGACGTGGAACGGGTCGCCGCCACGCTGAAGGACCTCGGCGCGCCCGAAGAACTGCGCGGCGTGCGCCGCGCGATGGCGCAGAACATGGCGCGTGCGCAGGCCGAAGTCGCCGCCGCTACCGTGATGGACGATGCCGACATCCACGCCTGGCCGGCCGGCGCCGATGTCACCATCCGGCTGGTGCGCGCGCTGGTGGCCGGCTGCCGCGCCGAACCGGGGCTCAATGCGTGGTATGAAGGACAAACCGGACGCCGCCACGTGCTGAAGAAGATCGACGTCGGCATTGCCGCCGACCTGCCCGAGGGCCTGTTCGTGCCGGTGCTGCGCGATGTCGGCAACCGCGACGCCGCCGACCTGCGCCACGGGCTCGACCGCATGCGCGCCGACATCCGCGCGCGCACCATCGCCCCCGAGGAGATGCGCGGCAACACCATCACGCTGTCCAACTTCGGCATGATCGCCGGGCGCTATGCGGCGCCGATCGTGGTGCCGCCCACCGTGGCGATCCTGGGTGCCGGGCGCGTGCGCGACGCAGTGGTCGCGGCCGGCGGCGTGCCCGCGGTGCACCGGGTCATGCCGCTGAGCCTGACCTTCGACCACCGCGTGGTGACGGGCGGAGAGGCCGCGCGCTTCCTGGCGGCGGTGATCGCGGATCTGGAGATGGCGGAGTAAGTAAGACTACTGGTTTTGCCAGCACCCGCTGTGTGCTCCCCCTCCCGCAGCCGGGAGCGGGGCGCAGACCGCCGGTGTACCGAAGCCCTGCGGCAGCGCTGTATATAATGCCCATCCAATCGCCGCCGCCATCTCCGGCCCCGGACCGCCGCACACCCTCATGGAATCCAAGACCGCCCGCCTGACCATCCTGATCGATCCGGTGAAGAAGAAGGCCTTTGAAACGCTGTGCGCCGCGCAGGACCTGACGCCGTCGCAGGTGGTGCGCCAGCTGATCCGCGATTACCTGGCGCAGCATGGCGTGGATTACGCCACCAAGCCCAGGCCGGCGGGCGGCACGCGCCAGAAGAAGTAACTCAGCGCGGGGCGTTGGCCTCGCCTTGCCCTTCCCCGGCGAGCGCGGCGCAGCGTTGCGCCGCCTGCGCCAGCGAATCCGCGTAGTTGCCTTCTCCCAGCGCCGCCAGCACGCCGGCGCGCGCCAGCTTTTCCCTGACCCTCGCGTTGGCCTCGGCCAGCACTACCGCGACGCCGCGCTTCTGCAGCGTGACGATCACCGCCTCGAGCGTCTGCAGCCCGGTCATGTCCATGAAGGGCACGCGGCCCAGGCGGATCAGCAGCACGCGCGGCTCGGTATGGGTCTGCACCAGCGCTCGCTCGCAGGCCTCAACGGCACCGAAGAAGAACGGGCCGTCGATGACATAGACCAGCACGCCCGGCGGTATCGGCGCCACCGCGCCGGTGCCCGCGTCGTCCAGTTCGCGCGCAACGGCCTCGGCGGCCTGGGGTGCCACTTCCACCGCTGCCGACATGCGCCGCAGGAACTGCAGCATGGCCAGGATTACGCCGATATTGACCGCCACCACCAGGTCGGTCAGCACCGTCAGCGTAAAGGTGATCAGCAGGATCGCGACATCGGCGCGCGGCGCGCGCCGGACCATGCGGGCGAACTGGCGCATCTCGCTCATGTTGTAGGCCACCACGAACAGGATCGCGGCCAGCGCGGCCAGCGGCACGCTGGCCGCGAGCGGCGCCAGGAACAGCAGCACCAGCACCAGCGTGAGCGCATGCACCACGCCCGCCAGCGGGCTGTTGCCGCCATTGCGGATATTGGTGGCGGTGCGCGCGATCGCGCCGGTGGCGGCAAACCCGCCGAACAGCGGCGCCACCACATTTGCGATGCCCTGCCCCACCAGTTCCTGGTTCGAGTCATGCCGGGTGCCCGCCATGCCGTCGGCTACCACGGCCGACAGCAAGGACTCGATCGCGCCAAGCATGGCAATGGTGAAGGCAGGCCCGGCCAGCTCCAGCACGCGCGCCAGCGTGACCTCCGGCAGCGACGGCACCGGCAGGCCGCGCGGCAGGCCGCCGAAGGCCGTGCCGATGGTCGCCACGCCGTCGAAGCGGAACAGCGCCTGCACCGCGGTGGCCACCACCAGCGCCACCAGCGGGCCCGGCACGCGCCGCAGCCAGCGCACGCGCGGCGCGCCCACCACCAGCGCCAGGCTGCCCAGCGCCAGCGCGGTGGTGGCGGGGTGCCATTGCGGCAGCGCCTGCAGCAGGTGCCAGAGTTTTTCATGGAAATGCGCGCCGGCCACTGGCGGCAGCCCGAAGAAATCGCGCCACTGGCCGACGAAGATGATCACGCCGATGCCCGCGGTAAAGCCGACGATCACCGGCGCCGGAATGTAGCGGATCACGCCGCCCAGCCGCGTCAGCCCCATCGCCAGCAGGATCAGACCGGCCATCAGCGTGGCGATCTGCAGGCCATCGATGCCGTGGCGCGCCGTTACCGCGGACAGCACCACGATAAAGGCGCCGGTGGGCCCGGCGATCTGCACGCGGCTGCCGCCGAACAGCGACACCGCCAGCCCGGCGACGATGGCCGTGTACAGGCCCTGTTCGGGCTTGGCGCCCGAGGCAATCGCGAACGCCATTGCCAGCGGCAGCGCCACTACCCCCACGATCACGCCCGACACCACATTCGGCAGCCAGTTGCCGCGTTGGAACAATCCGGCCAGCCGGGCTTCGCGTAGCGCAATCATGCTTCAGTCCCTTCCATCGGTGCGGGGGCACAGGTGAATCGAATGATAACAGCATGTTAATGCTTGCCCCCGGGCACCACCCTGTTCGCGGCCGTGCTCCGGAGGCCCTGGCGTCCTGTTCCTTATGCCGCGCAATTCCTATACTGGATTGGCTCGCCCGCCAGTGCGCGGACGCGCCAGGCTGGCGCGGTATCTCTTTGCAAGCGGAGGCTCATCATGTACAGGCACCTCCTAGTACCGACCGACGGCTCCGCGCGCGCCGATGCCATGGTGAGCCGCGCGATGGCATTCGCCAGCCGCATCGGCGCCCGCGTGACCGGGCTGCATGTGCTTCCCGAGTACCACGTGCTGACCTACCGGCTCACCAGCCTGCAAGACACCAAGAGCAACTTCGCCGCCGAAGCCGCGCGCCACGCCGACACCTTCCTTGCCGCGCTCAGCCACACCGCGGCGCAGGCCGGCGTGCCGTGCGACACCATCACCGCCACCGACGACCATCCCTGGCAGGCCATCATCGCGTGCGCGCAGCAGCGCGAGTGCGACCTGATCGTGATGTCGTCGCATGGCAAGCGCGGGCTGCAGGCCATGCTGATCGGCAGCGAGACGCACAAGGTGCTGACCCACAGCACGATCCCGGTGCTGGTTTTCCGCTAGCGGGACACGGCGCCACGGCGGGATAGCGGGGATAGCGGGCAACAGTGCGCGGCAACGCGCGATTCCAAACCATGCCAACTGCAAGGAGCGCAACCATGGCGATTCGACTGGGCGAGCAAGCCCCTGATTTCACCGCCGACACCACGGAAGGCCGGATCAGCTTCCATGAGTGGATCGGCGACGGCTGGGCCATCCTGTTCTCGCATCCCAAGGACTTCACGCCGGTGTGCACCACCGAGCTGGGCTACATGGCCCGGCTCAAGCCCGAGTTCGACAAGCGCAATACCAAGATCATCGGCCTGAGCATCGATCCGGTGGATGACCACCAGCGCTGGGTCAAGGACATCGAGGAAACCCAGGGCTGCACGGTCAACTATCCGATGATCGGCGATGCCGACCTGAAGGTGGCCAAGCTTTACGACATGATCCACCCCGAGGCCAGCGGCAGCGGCCCGCGCACCGCGGTGGACAACGCCACCATCCGCTCGGTGTTCATCATCGGCCCGGACAAGAAGGTGAAGGCGATGCTGGTGTACCCGATGAGCGCGGGACGCAATTTCGACGAGGTGCTGCGGCTGCTGGACTCGCTGCAGCTCAATGCGAAGCACACCGTGGCCACGCCGGTGAACTGGAAGCCGGGCGAGGACGTCATCATCCCGACCTCGGTCTCGGACGAGGAAGCCAGCAAGAAATACCCGCAGGGCTTCAAGACGCTGAAGCCCTACCTGCGTACGGTGGCACAGCCCAAGTAGCGCCACGGCGCAGGACGGACGAAAAGAAGGGGAGAGCGAGGAGCGGCGGCGCCAGGGAGCGCGGCGGCGCGGAGCCCGCGCCCGGCCGCGGTCGGGGCTTCCCGGCCGGCATCGGCTGATGCCGGCCGGGAGCGCACCGGCGGTGCCCGACTTGTCCACAAAAAATATCCACAGGAACAGTGGATATCCCCCCTCTTGACAACCGCGAAGGGCGCGCCCGCGCTGGAACGCGCTGGAGTGCCCGTTTTATAGGCAACCGACCGGCGTACGGGAATGGTTGCGGGCGCTTGCATTTTGTGCCTGCCGCTCCAGCCCCGTGGCGGCGCGCTTAACGGGTCAGCACCGCGCGGATGGTATCGGCCAGTTCCTTGGCGACAAACTTGGCGACATAGGCATCGGCGCCCACCTTGCGCACGTGCTCCTCGCTGGCCTCGCCCGACAGTGATGAGTGAATCACCACCGGCAATGACTTCAGCCGGCTGTCGGCCTTGATCTTGCGGGTCAGCGTAAAGCCGTCCATCTCCGGCATCTCGAGGTCGGTCAGCACCAGCGCCACGTCATCCTGGACCGGCCTGCCCTGGCTGGCGGCCTCGGCCGCGATGCGGTCCAGCAACTCCCACGCTTCCTTGCCGGACTTGGTCATCACCACCGGTGCGCCCAGCGCCTTCAGGCCCTGCTCGATCAGCCCGCGCGCCAGTGCCGAATCGTCCGCCGCAACCACCCTGGCGCCAGGGCGCAGCTGTAGCTGGGGTCCGACTTCGCCGGGGTCCACGTCCGGCTGGCGCGTGGGCAGCACATCACGCAGGATCTGCTCCACATCGAGCACCTGCACCAGGCGCGCGCCTTGCTCTTCCCCCTCGCCGCCGCCGTCCAGCTTGGCGATGCTGGTCACATGGCCGCTGCGCACACTGGCTTCGGCGGAATGCACCTGGTTCCACTCCAGCCGCACGATTTCCTCGACCGCCTCGACCGCAAAGCCCTGGGTCGAGCGCGCGTACTCGGTCACCAGCAGGATGCCCAGTCCGGCCCGCGGCTTGCAGCCGACCAGCCGGGGCAGGTCGATCACCGGAATCACCTGCCCGCGGATATCGGCCATGCCCAGGATCGACGGATCGGCGCCGACCACGGTTGTCACCGGCGGCATGACCAGGATCTCGCGCACCTTGAAGACGTTGATGCCGAACAGCTCCGACTGGCCGGAATGCTCGGCCTCGCCGAGCCGGAACAGCAGCAGCTCGAACTGGTTGTTGTTGGTGAGGTTAGTCCGTTCGTCGATGTCCCTCATGGAACTGCTCATGCGTTGCTCCCGTGCCGTGCGTATGGTGTGTTGCCGCCATGGTTGTTCTGCCTGCGCCCGCGGCGGTTGGCGGACGGCAGGCGTCATGACCGGATATCGGCGCGCGCCCGCGGGAATTGAGCGGCGCGCGCACCGCATGTGCGGATTTCATCGTTCCATATCCGGATTGCTTCGTTCCTTCGGCACAGCGTGGTCCATATAGTGACTCCCAACTTGTCATAACACGCTATGTCGATCCGATGACCTTCCGGACCAACGCCTTGCCCGCCGACAGCGCCGCGGCAGCGCCGGCCTCCATGCCGACCCCGTTGCCGCTCTACACGCAGATCAAGGACGCCTTGCGCGCCCGCATCCTGGACGGCACCTATCCGCCGCACCACCAGATGCCGTCGGAGAGCGAACTTGGCGCAAGCTTCCGCGCCAGCCGCATCACCGTGCGCCAGGCGCTGGGCGACCTGCAGAAGGAGGGCCTGATCTTCAGGATCCCCGGCAAGGGCTCCTTCGTCTCAAGGCCGCGCGCTTTCCAGAACGTGACCTCGCTGCAAGGCTTTGCCGAGGCGATGTCCGGCATGGGGTACGAGATCCTGAACCAGGTGCGCAGCCTCAAGCGCGTGCCTGCCAGCGGCCACGTTGCAGCGCAGCTGCGTCTGCGCGAAGGCGATCCGGTGGTGGAGATCCGGCGCGTGCGCCTGCTCAACCGCGAACCGGTGTCGCTGGAACTCACCTGGGTGCCCGAGTCCGTCGGCCGCCGCCTGCTCAATGCCGACCTCGCCACGCGCGACATCTTCCTGATCCTGGAAAACGACTGTGGTGTAAGGCTCGGCCATGCCGACCTGAGCGTCGACGCCATCCTTGCCGACGACGAACTGACCCAGGCGCTGCGCATCGAGGAAGGCGCGCCGGTGCTGCGCATCGAACGCCTGACCCACGACGCGCAAGGCACGCCGATCGACTACGAGTTCCTCTACTTCCGCGGCGACGCGTTCCAGTACCGGCTGCGCGCAGACCGGCACAAGGCCGCGCCCGCCACCAGCGCCAACCACACGGCAGGCCGCGCCCGGCCCCGCAAACCAGCCAGCAAGGGGAGGACCTCCGCATGAATACCCTGACTCACGAATACGACATCGTTGTCGTCGGCGGCGGCACCGCCGGCCCGATGGCCGCGATCAAGGCCAAGGAACGCAACCCGGCGCTGCGCGTGCTGCTGCTCGACAAGGCGCATGTCAAGCGCAGCGGCGCCATCTCGATGGGCATGGACGGCCTGAACAATGCCGTGATCCCCGGCCACGCCACGCCCGAACAGTACACGCGCGAAATCACCGTGGCCAATGACGGCATCGTCGACCAGTCCACCGTCTATGCCTATGCGCGCCACAGCTTCACCACCATCGAGCAGCTGGACCGCTGGGGCGTCAGGTTCGAGAAGGACGAGACCGGCGACTACGCGGTGAAGAAGGTCCATCACATGGGCTCCTATGTGCTGCCGATGCCCGAAGGACATAACGTCAAGAAGGTGCTGTACCGCCAGCTCAAGCGCGCGCGGGTCGAGATCACCAACCGCATTGTCGCCACGCGCGTACTGACGGACGCCACCGGCGCAGCCAGCGGCGTGATGGGCTTCGACTGCCGCACCGCGGACTTCCACGTGATCCGCGCGCGCGCCGTGATCCTGTGCTGCGGCGCGGCCGGCCGGCTGGGCCTGCCGGCCTCCGGCTACCTGATGGGCACCTACGAGAACCCCACCAATGCCGGCGACGGCTACGCCATGGCTTATCACGCCGGCGCGGCGCTGGCCAACCTGGAGTGCTTCCAGATCAATCCGCTGATCAAGGACTACAACGGGCCCGCCTGCGCCTACGTGACCGGTCCGCTGGGCGGCTATACCGCCAACGGCAAGGGCGAGCGCTTTATCGAATGCGATTACTGGAGCGGCCAGATGATGTGGGAGTTCTACCAGGAACTGCAGGGCGGCAACGGCCCCGTGTTCCTGAAGCTGAACCACCTGGCCGAAGAGACCATCCAGACCATCGAGACCATCCTGCACACCAACGAGCGCCCCAGCCGCGGCCAGTTCCATGTCGGGCGCGGCACCGACTACCGCAGGCAGATGGTAGAGATGCATATCTCGGAGATCGGCTTCTGCAGCGGCCACAGTGCGTCAGGCGTGCATGTGAACGAGCGCGCCGAGACCACGGTGCCGGGCCTCTATGCCGCCGGCGACATGGCCGCGGTGCCGCACAACTACATGCTGGGCGCCTTCACTTATGGCTGGTTTGCCGGACAGAACGCCGCCGACTACGTGGCGGGCCGCGAGCTGCCCGAGGCCGATGCGGCGCAGGTCGCGGCGGAACGCGCGCGCGTGCTGGCACCGCTGGCCCGCGCCAGCGGCCTGCCGCCCGCGCAGGTGGAATACAAGCTGCGGCGCATGGTCAACGACTACCTGCAGCCGCCCAAGGTCACGCGCAAGATGGAAATCGGCCTGCAGCGCTTCGATGCCATCGCCGAAGACATCGGCCAGATCCGCGCCGCCAACCCGCATGAACTGATGCGCGCGGTCGAGGTCATGGCCATTCGCGACTGCGCCGAAATGGCGGCGCGCGCCTCGCTGTTTCGCACCGAGAGCCGATGGGGCCTCTATCACCATCGCGTCGACTATCCGCAGCGCAATGACGCGGACTGGTTCTGCCATACACACCTGAGCAAGGATGCCGCCGGACGCATGGTCAGCCACAAGCGCGCGATCGAACCGTACATCGTGCCAGTGGCGGGCGACGACGCCACCGCCTACCAGCGGCTGCGCGTTGGCCGTGGCCAGGCTGTCCATCCCGGCACCGAAGCCCGCCCCGAAGCCCACACCGAATCCCGCACCGGACTTGCCACCGGCCTCGCTGCCGCCTGAAGGAAACATCGCCATGGCCTACACCCCGCACGAAATCACCCAGCGCACCAGCGCGCCGGTGACCATCGACGAAGACAAGTGCATCGCCGACAAGGGCTGCACGATGTGCGTCGATGTCTGCCCGATGGACCTGCTGGCCATCGACCTGGCCAAGGGCAAGGCCTATATGCAGTTCGACGAATGCTGGTACTGCATGCCCTGCGAAAAGGACTGCCCGACGGGCGCGGTGCGGGTCGAGATTCCGTACCTGCTGCGTTGATTGCCAAGCTTCATGACCACAGCCCAACAGAGATAGCCCCATGAGATCCTTTTCCAGCATCCCTCTGCTGCTGGCGCTGGCCGCCGCCAGCGTGGCCGGCACAGCCAGCGCCGAAACCATCCGCGTCGCCATCGGCACGCAGGACACCACCATCAACTGCGCCACCGGCGGCCTGCTGATCCGCGAACTGAAGCTGCTCGACAAATACCTGCCGCGCACCGGCAAGTACAAGGACGTCAGCTACGACGTGCAATGGAAGAACTTCACCTCCGGCCCGCCGCTGACCAACGAGATGGTGGCCGACAAGCTCGATATCGGCGCGATGGCGGATTTCCCCGGCTCGCTCAACGCCGCGGCGTTCCAGAAGGCCGGCAAGAAGAGCCTGTTTATCGCGCCGCTGTCAGGCAACGCCATCGGCACCGGCAACGGCATCGTGGTGCCCGCCGATTCCCCGGTCCAGTCGCTGGCGGAGCTCAAGGGCAAGACCATCTCGGTGCCGTTCGGCTCGACCGCGCACGGCATGCTGCTGCGCGCGATCAAGCGCCAGGGCTGGGACCCGGACAAGGACGTGACGCTGGTGTCGCAGTCGCCCGAGGTCGGCGGCTCGGCGCTGCAGGCGCACAAGGTGGACGGCCACGCCAACTTCGTGCCGTTCCCCGAGTTGTTCGCGTTCCGCGGCTTCGCGCGCAAGATCTATGACGGCTCGCAGGCCGAGGCGCCCACCTTCCATGGCGCGCTGGTGAACGCGGATTATGCGCAGAAGTATCCCGAGATCGTGGTGGCCTACCTGCGCGCCGCCATCGAGGCCGACCGCCTGATGGCGGCGGAGCCCGAGAAATTCAGCGAACTGATTGCCAGGGTGACCGGCATCGACGCCGAGGTGGACTACCTGTTCCATGGCCCGCTCGGCCTGCAGAACCGCGACTACACCTGGAAGCCGGAGTACCGGCAGGCGCTGCAGACCTCGATCGAAACGCTGAAGCTGCTCAAGCGTACCGATGCCGACCTGAGCGCCGACAGCGTGATCGACGACCGCTACATCCGCGAAGCGTTCCGGCTCGAAGGTCTGGACTATGAGGCGCGCCTGAAGGCCTACGACAAGCAGCCCCTCGCGGCCCGGGACGCGGACACCGGCAAACCCATCGCCGAGCCAAGGCTGGCCGCGCAGCTGTGGCTGCGGGGCGAGCCCAGGGTGCGCGCCTATGCCTCGCCGGCGGCAGCGTTCGCCGCGCTCAGGCAGGCGGCAAAGGCCGGCACGCCGGCGCGCGTGCTGTATGTGCATGACCGCAATACCGGCCTGAAGCTGCTGGCCAGCAAGGCGTGGTATGTGCAGGACGGCAAGGGACAGGTCAGCGCCTTCCTGCTCAAGGGCTCCGCCGACGGCTGGGCCAGGGCCAATGGCGGCAAGGTGCGCGATTTCGCCGCAATCAGCGGCGCGGCCGTAGCCGTGGCCAGCAACTGATACCTGGAGCGCAACGATGAGCGCAATCACGCTTGAAGCCGGGCCGCCCCCGGTGGCGCCCGCCACGGCCGGCGCGGCACGCGCCCGGCTGGCGCGCTGGCTGGTGCGCCTGGCCGCGCTGGCGAGCTGCATCGTGCTGTGGCAGCTGGCTTCGTCGCAGCGGGCCCACCTTGGCCTCGTCACCTTCGCCAACGTGCCCGCGCCCAGTGACGTCGTGCCGGCGGCCTGGCAGCTGCTGCAGTCGCCCAAGCTGGTGCTGCACCTGGGCAACAGCCTCTACCGCGTGTTTGCCGGCTTCGGCGCGGCGGCCGCGGCAGGCATCGTGCTCGGCATGGCCATCGGCCGCTCGCGCTGGCTGGAAGACCTGCTGCTGCCGCCGCTGGAGGTGCTGCGCCCGATCCCCGGCGTGGCGTGGATTCCGCTGGCCATCCTGATGTTCCCGTCTTCGGAACTGAGCATGATCTTCATCACCTTCATCGGGGCACTGTTCCCGATCCTGCTCAATACCATCCACGGCGTGGAACGCACCGATCCGCGGCTGATCGCCACGGCGCGCAGCCTGGGCGCGCGCCGCTGGACCGTCTTCCCTGAAGTGCTGTTGCCCGCTGCCCTGCCCAGCATCGTCACGGGCCTGGCGATCGGCATGGGCACGTCCTGGTTCTGCCTGGTCACTGCCGAGATGATCGCGGGCCAGTACGGCATCGGCTACTACACGTGGGAGGCCTACAACCTGCAGAACTATGCGGATATCGTTGTCGGCATGCTGCTCATCGGCGCCTTCGGCATGGGCAGCAGCGCGCTGATCAAGCGCACCGGGGCGTGGCTGATGCCATGGACCCGCCTGCAGCAGGAGCGCGCATGACCAGCCCACCGATCCGCGCGGGCCACCTGCAGGTGCGCGGCCTGGATGTGGCGCTGGGCCAGGGAGATGCCGGCTTTACCGCCGTACAACAGCTTTCCGTCGACATTCCCGCCGGGCAGTTCGTCTGCATCCTGGGCCCATCGGGCTGCGGCAAGTCCACGCTGCTGGGGGCCATCGCCGGCCACTTGCGGCCGGCGGCGGGCGAGATCCTGCTCGATGGGGCACCCGTGCGCGGCCCCGCGCCGGAGCGCGGGCTGGTATTCCAGCAGCACTCGCTGTTCCCATGGAAGCGCGTGCTCGACAACGTCGGCTTCGGCCTGAAGATGCAGGGCATGCCCGCCGCCGAACGCAGACGCGAGGCGCAGGCCCTGCTGGACCTGGTCGGCCTGGGCAGCTTCGCGCAGCGCTATCCCGCCCAGCTCTCCGGCGGCATGCAGCAGCGCGTGGAGATCGCGCGCGTGCTGATCAACCGGCCGCGCGTGCTGCTGATGGACGAGCCCTTCGGCGCGCTCGACGCGCAGACCCGCGCCCATATGCAGGCACTGCTGCTCGACGTCTGGACGCAGATGCGCACCACCGTGGTCTTTGTCACCCATGACATCGACGAGGCGCTGTTCCTGGCCGACCGCGTGCTGGTGATGTCTCAGCGGCCCGGACGCATTCTCGCGGATATCGCCGTCCCCTTCGAGCGGCCGCGCCGCGCCGAACGGATGACCGATGACGATTTCATCGGGCTCAAGCGCCGCTGCCGTGGCCTGCTGCATGACCACTCCCACGCCGGCGCACTCGCGGCTGGCGCCTGACTTCCATATCGACACGACTGCCCTCCATGCCACACGCTCGCGCTTTGCCTGACCATTCCCTGTCGGAACCGGATCCCGCCATCGGCGCACTGGCGCTGCGTCTCTCCGACCCCGACCCCGCCGTGCGCCGCGTGGCGGTGCTGCAACTGGCCGACCTGGAAGACGAAGACGGCGTGCCGCTGCTGCTGCAGCGGCTGCAATCCGACCCGGCGCAGACCGTGCGCGCCGAGGCCGCGCGCACGCTGGCCAGCTGGGAACAGCATGCGGTGGTGCAGGCCCTGGCCGCCGCCCTGGCCGATCCCGTGCGCGAGGTCGCGCACGCCGCTGCGCAAGCGCTGTCAGAACTGAAAGACCCGGCTTCCGGCGCCGCCCTGCTGCCCTGGGTGACGCACGCCGACCCCTTTGTGCGCGCCTCCGCCTGGCGCGGCCTGCGCGAACTGCGCCATGCGGCCGGTTTCGACGCGGCCATGGCTGCCCTGTCCGACCCCGCCGCGCCGGTGCGGCGCGAAGCCGTGGGCGTGCTGGGCTGGCTCAGGCGCAGCGAAGCGCTGCCTGCGCTGGCCCGGGCCGCCACCGGCGACACGGATACCGAAGTGCGGCGCGCCGCCGCCGGCGCGCTCGGCCTGGCCGCCGATCCGGCAGCGCGCGAGGCCTTGCTCGCGGCCTTGCGCGACGACGCCTGGCAGGTACGCGAAGAAGCCGCGCAGACGCTTGGAAAGCTGAAGTTCGCCGAGGCCGTGCAGCCTCTGATCCGCGCACTGGAAGACCCCTACTGGCAGGTGCGCCTGCAGGCCGCCAGGGCGCTGGGCAAGCTGCGCGACCGCGCCGCGCTGCAGCCGCTGGCGCTGCAGCTCGGCCACGCCATCAGCAACCTGCGCAAGGAGGCCGCGCTGTCGCTGGGGAGCTTGCAGGATCCCGCAGCGCTGGCAGCCCTGAGCGCCGTGGCAAACGATGCCGATCCGGAGGTACGCAAGGCCGTGCGCATTGCGCTGGCGCAGATCGGTACCCCACATGAGGCCGCGTGAGCATGCTGGTCCCGTTGCGGCTTGAGCTGGCGCCTGCCGAAGGGATGTTGCGCATCGACTGGCCGGATGGACGGCGCCAGTCACTGGATCATGCACGGCTGCGCCAGGCATGCCGTTGCGCCGGGTGCCGCAGCGGGCCGGTCGGGGCAGCCGTCGAGCCAGCGGTCCGCATCGTTGCGGTGCAGGACATGGGCTACGGCATCCAGCTCATCTTCAATGACGGACATGACCGCGGCATCTATCCATGGCGCTATCTCGAAGCGCTTTAGCTTGATCCCTGCTTCAGCCCGAAGCTGTCGCCGCCGGAAAATGGCACGCAAGCGCCATGCAAGCGGCCGCTACCCGCCCGCCAGCGCCTGCAGGATATGCACTTCGTCGGTGTCCTGCAGCGGCGCATCCAGCCGCATCAGCTGGGTGCGGTTGACGAAGACACGGATATACGGCCGCAGCTTGCCCTGCTCGTCGACGATGCGAAAACGCATGCCGGGAAACTGGCGGTCGAGGTCGTCGAGCAGCTCGGCAATGCTGGCGCCGCGGGCCTCGACATATTCGCGCTGTCCGGTATAGGAGAAGAGCGGCGTCGCGATACGGACCTGCATGGGGAGTCCTCCGGAGCGGCGGCTGGCGCTCAGGCCGGGCGCGCCACGCTGACCGCGTAGATCTGCGGCAGGTTGCGGGCGATGCATTGCCAGGCCTCGCCTTCGTCCGCGCTGGCCCACAGTTCGCCGCCGGTGGTGCCGAAGTACACGCCCACCGGTGCGTGCCCGTCGGTGGCCATGGCCTGCCGCTTGACCGTGAACCAGCCCTGTTCGGCGGGCAGGCCGCGGTCCTGCCGCTGCCAGCTCTCGCCGCCATCGCGCGTGACATAGGCGGCGGGCCGGCCGCCCGGGCTGACGCGCGGCCACACATCGCTGCCGTCCATCGGGAACACCCACACCGTGCGCGGATCGCGGCGGTGCGCGACGATCGGGAAGCCGATGTCGCCGACTTCCGCCGGCATCGCCTCGCCGATCCGCTTCCATACGCCTTCGCGGCGGTCCATCCGGTAGATGCCGCAATGGTTCTGCTGGTACAGGATGTCCGGGTTGGCGGGATGCTGCAGCATGCAGTGCGGATCCTGGCCGTATTCCGGGTTGGGGTCCGGCAGGAAGTTGGCGATGCTGCCACGGTTCAGCGGCTTCCAGTCGGCGCCGGCGTCGGTGCTCTCGAACACGCCGCCGCTGGACATGCCGATATACAGGTGGCGCGCGTCGCGCGGATCCACCAGCACGGAATGCAGCTTGGGACCATCGGGGGTGCCGTCCTGCTCGCCGCCGGTCCAGGCCCGCCACATCGGGTGGTCGTTGAAGCCGCGCACCGGCTCCCAGGTCGCGCCATGGTCGGCACTGCGGAACAGGCCCTGCGGCGAGGTGCCGGCGTACCAGGTGCCGGACTCGCTGGCATGGCCGGGCGTGAGCCAGAACACGTGGTCGACGACGCGGCCGGTCTCGCCCTCCGCCGCCTTGTCGAAGGCGGGCGGGCGCGCGGCCTCGGTCCAGTTGCGGCCGCCGTCGGTGGAACGGAACACAGTCGGGCCCAGGTGGCCGGTGCGCGCCGCCATCAGCAGGCGCGACGGGTCGCGCGGGTCCTGCACGATATGGTGGATGGTATGGCCGAGGAAGGTCGGGCCGTCGATCTGCCAGCTGCGGCGCGCGGCGTCGCTGGTCAGGAACCAGGCGCCCTTGGTGGTGGCCACCAGCAGCCGGACCGGGCCGGTATCCGTTTCGGGGGTCGGGGAAGTCGTCATCTTGGCTCCTGCAAGAAGGCCGGGTGAACGATGTTTCCGAGTCTAGTACATGTAGACAGTGTTCACAATGAACGATGACCAGAACCCCCGGCCCGCTGTGCGCGAGCGTCGGCGGGCGCAAGAAGTAGAAAGGAGTTCACCGAGGAAGCCGGCTACTTGACTGGACATTACTGATGAAGTGTGGCATAAGCAATGTTCCTTCGAGCCACCTTTCGTTCCGCCCCCAATGCCTTGCTTCGCCCATTCCGCCACCCTGAACCGCCCGGCCCGGCCGGCGGCAGGCGTGCGCGCGTGCGCCGCGCAGCAAGGCCTTGCCCTTGACCTGGCCAGGCGCCTCCCCGCCTGCAGCCAGGTCCGCCGCGCCGTGCTTTTCCTGGCCGTGCGGGCAGTTCGGGGCGCCACCCTCCAGCCCTGAGCTTTCCCGCACGGCCCATGTCGCGGATGCCATCCGGCACCCGCTTGATCATGCAGCCAGGAGAAAGCCAGACATGTCACCCCTCTACCGCCATACCTTCTGCGCCATGGTGGCGCTCGCCGCCCTCTACTTGCTCCTCAATGCCTGAGCGAGCGCGAGATTGCCATGGCGAATTTCCATGCCTTGCGCCTGCCGGCGCCGCGCGCGCTCGAACTGCGCATCGACGTTGAACTGGCGCCAGCCGAGATCGAGCGCGAACTCGACGCGCTGCACGGCCGCATCGGCCGGCCGGGCGACCGCCTCCATGCGATGCCCGCCCTGCCGGCGGGCGCGCCCGGCCTGCGCCTGCGCTACCGCCAGGCCGATGGCGAGTATTACGTCTATGTGGAAGATGTGATGCAGCGACGGCTGGCCGGCTATACCGTCTTCAACCGGTTGATCGAGGTCGGCCGCCGGGCCGATCCATGGGTGCGGGCGCCGCATAGCAAGTTTGCGCCCGCTTACCAGCGCCGGGGCCTGGCGCGGTCGTTATATCGCTGGGCGCTGGACGGCGGACTATGCCTGCTGAGCGGCGCACGGCAATCGGCCGGCGCCCACGCCCTATGGCAGGCACTGGCACCGGACTACGCCATGGGCTATGTGGATTTGCGCGGCAAGACGCTGACGTGGCTCGGCGATGCCGTCGATGCCGCCACGCGCGACGGGCTGCATACGCGCATGCTGCTGCTCGGGCGCGGCTGGACGCTGGAGGCCTTCATGGCCCGCACCGGCATGTACTGAACCGGCGCGCAGTCTTTACAGCCAGCGGATCGGCGCGGCCTCGCGGGCATTCGCCGCGTACAGGGTCCAGCCCTGCGCAAAGTAGGCGCGCAAGCGTGCGGCCAGCGACTGGCCGCCGCCCATGCGGGCGTAGCAGGCGACATCGCGCGCCGGGTCGGCGGCGGCGGACTTGGCAGTCCTGGTCTGTGCGGGCTGGCGATAGAGGGTATCGGCGAGTGCTTGCATGGCGATTCTTCCTTTTCCGGTTGGAAATTGATTTAGTGCCTCGCGAAGCACACCAAGCCGGGATTCGGCCCGGTTCGCGAGACAGGTCAGGGTTATCCCTAGTATAGAGAAGTCGACCGTCGGACATCCGGGTCATTCCCTATAGGCCGTATATGCATCGCCTGATAATGGCAGCCGCCGAAAACGCCACCTGGAGCGGCGTCGCTGCCTAGAGATATTCAAGCATCACATTCGATATTCTCGGTCGCACATGCCGCGCATTGAGCGCCGGTGATGATGACCGGCCCCGCCTCACCTAGCCTTCAGCCTTGCCCGGATCACGCCCACAGAAGGCACCGACAAGCGGCACACCGATAACAGCGGGGTTGGCCAGGATTCCGCCTCCAGCCCAGACCAGAAACACGTGAGACCCGCCTGACGACGCTCCGTACGACGGACGTTGCAGCGCCCGCAAGGAGACAGCTCATCATGATCGAACAACCTTATCCGTCGTCCGCGGCGGAGGCCGATCCCGCACGCCCCCACGTCCCCCATGTTCCGGAAGTCAAAGGCCGGCTCGATGCCTTCTTCGAAATCACCGCGCGCGGCAGCACGCAGCGTCAGGAAGTGGTGGCCGGCGTCACCACCTTCATGGCGATGGTCTACGCCGTCTTCGTCGTCCCCGGCATGCTGGGCAAGGCCGGCTTCGACACCAGCGCGGTCTTCGTCGCGGTGTGCCTGACCACGGCGTTCGGGTCGCTGCTGATGGGCCTGTGGGCCAAGCTGCCGATCGCCATCGGCTGCGCCATCTCGCTGACCGCGTTCATGGCCTTCGGCCTGGTGCTGGGTCAGGGCCTGTCGCCGGCGGTCGCGCTCGGCGCGGTGTTCCTGATGGGCCTGATCTTCACCGCCATCTCGGTCACCGGCGTGCGCTCCTGGATCCTGCGCAACCTGCCGGCCGGCGTGGCGCACGGCACCGGCATCGGCATCGGCCTGTTCCTGCTGCTGATCGCCTCGAATGAAGTCGGGCTGGTGGTCAAGAACACGCACGCCGGCCTGCCGGTGGCGCTGGGCAAGATCACCTCGTTCCCGGTGGTGATGTCGGTGCTGGGGCTGGCCGCGATCTTCGGGCTCGAACGCCGCAAGGTGCCGGGCGGGATCCTGCTGGTGATCATCGCCATCTCGGCGCTGGGCCTGGCCTTCGATCCGGCGGTGAAGTTCACCGGCGTGTTCGCGCTGCCGTCGCTGAGCGCACCGGGCCATGAATCGCTGATCGGCGCCATGGACTTGCGCGGCGCGATGACGGCCGCCGTGCTGCCGAGCGTGCTGGCCCTGGTGATGACCGCGGTGTTCGACGCCACCGGCACCATCCGCGCCGTCGCCGGGCAAGCCGGGCAGCTCAATGCCGCCGGCCATATCCACAACGGCGGGCGCGCGCTGACCGCCGACTCGGTCAGCTCGATCTTCTCGGGCATGTTCGGCGGCGCCCCGGCCGCGGCCTATATCGAATCGACCGTCGGCGTGGCCGCCGGCGCCAAGACCGGGCTGACCGCGGTGGTGGTGGGCCTGCTGTTCGTGGCGGTGATGTTCTTCTCGCCGCTGGCCGCGCTGGTGCCGTCGTACGCCACGGCGCCCGCGCTGATGTACGTGGGCCTGCTGATGCTGTCGAGCGTCAGCCGCCTGCACATGGACGACCTCGTCGATGCGCTGGCCGGCCTGGTCTGCGCGGTGTTCATCGTGCTGACCTGCAATATCGTCACCGGCATCATGCTGGGCTTCTGCACCCTGGTGGTGGGCCGCATCGTGGCCGGCGAATGGCGCAAGCTCAATGTCGGCACCGTGGCCATCGCGGTGGTGCTGGCGGCGTTCTACGCCGGCGGCTGGGCGATCTGACCCTGCCATGCATGATCGCGTCCCGGGCGCTGCCGGGACGCTGACAACCAGATGTCTCCTCCACCGCGATCCTGGTGGATTTCAAGCCCGGGCTTCCTGCTTTCCCGGGCTGTTTTTTTTGGCGCTGGTCCGGCGCCATGGCGCATTCACTGCGACGCCTGCATTGCCGCCATATCCATATACACCAGCTCCCAGACATGGCCATCCAGGTCCTGGAAGCCGTGGCCATACATAAAGCCCAGATCCATTGGCGGCTTGTAGGTACTGCCGCCCGCCAGCACCGCGGCATTGACCATTTCATCGACGCGGGCCCGGGTTTCCATCGACAGGCAAACCAGCACTTCGGTGGCTTTGCGCGCATCGCAGATGTCATTGGGCGAGAAGCTGCGGAACTTGGCTTCAGTGAGCAGCATCACGAAAATGTTCTCGCCGACGATCATGCAGGTGGCGGTATCGTCGGTAAATTGCGGATTGAAGGAAAAGCCCAGCTGTGTAAAGAAGGCAATCGACTTTTGCAGGTCGCGGACGGGCAAATTGACGAAAATCTGCTGACTCATAGGGGGCTCCGATAGTCGTGAGGTGGCACTGCGCGGGGCGCAGACAAACAGTCTAGGCGCTAACCCCAAGGGGCGCGCGAATTCCATTGGCTCTAAATCAGGGCAAAAATGGGAAGGCCGTGCAGCGAAACCGTTCATTCGAGGCGCGATGTTACGGAGAAGGTTGCGGCAATCCTGCCCGCAATCGACGTCCAATCGGCGTGCAACCGGCATGACAATGCTGGCGACAAGCTGCCCGACAATCTCTCCGTGCAATCTCCGTTATTTTTTGTAAAATTTTTTCAGGTGCTCTGTCACCGGAATTTCTAGTACCATGCAGCGGCCTAATTGCAGAAAGGGGATATAAATGGCGACATACAAGCAACTCCTGGCTGAGAAGGAAGCGCTGGAAGCCAAGCTGAATGAAGTGCGCGCGAACGAAGTGGCGGGCGTGATCGATAAAATCCGCGAACTGATGACCGAATATGGCCTGACCGCGGAAGACATCCTGCCCCGGCGCAAGCGCGGCCGTCCCGCCGGCAGCAGCGCACGCAAGCCTGCCGCCGCCCTGCCCCCGAAGTACATGGACCCCAAGACCGGCAAGACCTGGTCGGGCCGCGGCCGTGCGCCGGCCTGGCTGGGCAAGCGCCCGGAGCGCTTCCTGATCGAGCAGTAACCCAGTCCTGCCGCCGGGGCTCAGCGGGCCGATCCGGTCGCCCGCTGCCCCGCCAACCCGTCCGCAGCCCGGGGGCCCGGACGGGTTTCACAACGCCTGGCAGACATAGTCCTTTCGTAGCGCCCTGAAACCCTGCTGCGTCGGCTCCGCCGTCAGGCGCGCGCCGCCGTCGGCCAGCGGCTGCAGGCGCAAGATCCGCGCCGAACACTGGCTGGCGGTCTCGTCCCGCTGGTAACGGATCTCATACTGCGCGCCGGCCACCGGCACGAACGACACGCCCGCGGCGCAGCGCATCTCGGGCAGCGGCGGCGCGGCCGCCGACGTCACCGCCACATAGATGCGCCGGCCCGCCTCGACCAGCCTTTCGCGCGTGCGCGCGGCCGGCTCCGGCGAACGGCCGGCCATGTCCAGGCTGCGCTCCCTTCCCATCGCCGACAACTGCCTGCCCATCCCCGCCAGCACCAGCGGCCGGGCCGGATCCGGGCACCTGGCCGGATCGACGATGGTGAACGAGGTGTTTTCGTCGGTGCTGGTCACCAGCCGCACGCTGGCGGACGGCGCACCGGCGGGCACCCGGTATTGCGCCACGCAGCCCGACGCCGCCACGGCGGCGGCGAGCATCGGCAACACGGCAAGGCGGGGCAGGAAGGCGAACGACCGGTCATGGCGCATGGCGGCGGGCAGGTTGAGTCGCGAAAGGGATGCCGGGCTCGATGCAGCGTTGACGGCAAGATGATGCGAAATGGCGCCTGGATGCGGCCCGATCACGCCGAGGCCGATTCGGGGGCCGCTGGAGCCGCAGGATTCCCGCCATGCCGTCAAAGCGATCCAGCATACCCGCTTCCGACGCCCGCCGGCAGCCGCACAAACCCATGTTGAAAACTTCGACGTGATATCCACAGAATCTGTGGATATCCTGCCGTGCCCCGTCCGAAAAGCCCGGTCTGTGCGCCACCGCACCGGACTGCCCAAATTTTAAGCAACGGGTTGCATCGGCCCGCCAGGCCAGCAGCGGCGCGGCCCTCCCTGCCGCCTGGCATCCAGGGATACCTTCCCGAGCGTGCGTTAAGCTGCCTGGCACACACTTCCGGCCGCCTCGCGCCCTTGAAGGGGCCATCGTCACCGCGTAATCTCTTTCGTACCGGGGGCTGCACTGGCGCACTTGCGCCACCTTGCCAGCCAGAAAACGACGATGCCACAACAAGAGCCTATCCAGGCCGGGCCGTTGCCTCGTGACCTGCTTCACGCGCTCCGTGAAGGCGGTTACGACGTATCGGCACTCGCGCCTGCCCCGGAATCCGACACCGACTCCGACACCTGCGACCATCAACCCGCCGCGCATGCGGCCGACCCGCAACAGGCCATCCACCTGCTGCTGGCCGTCTATCACGCCACTGGCGACCCCGCCATCGGACTGTGGCTGGGCAGCCGGATGCCGCCCGACCTGCTCGGCCTTGCCGGCCTGCCCGCCATGGCCGGCCCCTCGCTGGGCACGGCGCTGCGGCGCATCGCGCGCTACCAGAAGCTGCTGGCCGGCGATCGCGTCGAGCTGCGCCGCCAGGGCGACGAGGCCTGGGTCTGCATCCGCCCGAGCGATCCCGAGGCGCCCGACAGCCGGCCGCGCATCGACATGGAGCTGTGCTCGCTGCTGGCGTTCGGCCGCCGCTTCACGCGCAAGCCGCTGCATCCGCTGCGGGTATCGCTGCGCATCGGCCGGCCGGCCTGGCACCTGCGCTATACCGAGGCCTTCGACTGCCCGGTGCGCTTTGGCGAGCCGGAAGACGCGATCGTGTTCGGCCGCCGTGACCTGGCGTTGCGGCTGATGGCCCGCGACCGCTCCAGCCCCTCGGCGCCGCCCGCCAGCCGCGACCTGCGGCCCGCCGCGGCATCGCTGGGCGATGTGCGCAGCGCCCTGCAGCAGCTGGCCGGCGACCGCGCCCTGAGCCTGGCCGCGGTGGCGCGCCATCTCGATATCAGCGAGCGCACGCTGCAGCGCCGGCTGATGGCCGCCGGCACCAGCTTCCGCACGCTGTGCGAAGACGCGCGGCGGGACCTGGCCGGCCACTACCTGAGCGAAGGCGAGATGTCGCTGGGAGAAATCGCGTTCCGGTTGGGCTTTGACGATGCCAACTCGTTCTTCCGCGCGTTCCGGCGCTGGACCGGCATGACGCCGGGCGACTACCGTCGCCACGCCACGCCCGCGCCGCAGCAGCCGGCCTAGCGGTGCGCCTGGCTCACCCGCCGCGGAGCCGTTCCCACGGCGGGTTGTCGCCAAAGCGCTCGGCCAGGAAATCGACGAAGGCGCGCACCCGCGGCGGCACCAGGCGCCGCTGCGGCATCACCGCGTAGATGCCGGTGTCCGCCAGCGGGTAGTCGGGCAGCACCTGCACCAGCCGGCCGGCCCGCAGGTCGGCGCAGACATGCCAGGCCGAATGCAGCGCGATGCCGAAGCCGGCCAGCGCCGCGTCGGACAGCAGCTCGCCGGTATTGGCCTCGATCCGGCCGCGCACGCGCACGGCAATTTCGCCCCCGGCGCCATCGCCCAGCCGCCACACATCCTGCCGTCCCTGGCTGCCCACCAGCAGCAGGCAGTCGTGCCGCGCCAGGTCCTGCGGCGTGCGCGGCATGCCGCGCCGGCGCAGGTAGTCGGGCGAGGCGCACAGCAGCCTCCGGTTATTGGCCAGCCGCCGCGCGACCAGCGCCGAGTCGTCGAGCGCGCCGATGCGGATCGCCAGGTCAAAGCCGGCGCTGACCAGGTCCAGCACGTGGTCGCTCAGGTTGACGCTGAGCGATACCCCCGGATGCCGCGCCAGGAACTCCGGCAGCAGCGGCGAGACGTAGAGCCGCCCGAACGACGACGAGGTCGTCACCCGCAGGGTGCCGGTGATGCCCGTGCCCGCCTGCCGCAGCGAGGCCCCCAGCGCCTCCAGGTCGTCCACCAGCGCGCGCCCCTGCTCTGCCAGCACCGCGCCTTCAGGGGTGACGTGCAGGCGCCGCGTGGTGCGATGCAGCAGGCGCACGCCCAGCTCGCGTTCCAGCCGTTGCAGCCGCTGGCTGGCCACCGCCACCGACAGGTCCAGGCTGCGCGCCGCGGCACTGATCGAGCCCAGGTCGAGCACGCGCAGGAACAGCCCGATATCGCCGATCCGGTCCATGATTCTCAACTAATTATTGAAACTCATTATGGATCATGCCGGTTTTTACTGAAGCCGAAAAGGGCCAGACTGCGGGCTTCGTCCTCTCTTGCGCCCCTTTCCGACCATGGCCTCCTCCCCTTCCAGTCTCGCCGCGCCCGCCCCGGCCCGGCTGCCGCTGGCGCTGTACGCGCTGACCGCCGGCTCGTTTGGCATCGGCTGCGCCGAATTCGTCATCATGGGCCTGCTGCTGCAGGTCGCCGCCGACCTGCAGGTGACCATCGCCGCGGCCGGCATGCTGGTGTCCGGCTACGCGCTCGGGGTCTTCGCCGGGGCGCCGGTGCTGACCCTGCTGACCCGCCGCATGCCCCGCAAGGCGGTGCTGCTGGCGCTGATGGTGATCTATACCGTGGGCAACGCCGCCTGCGCGCTGGCGCCTGACTACACCACGCTGATGATCGCGCGCGTGCTGACCTCGCTCACGCATGGCACCTTTTTCGGCGTCGGCGCGGTGGTCGCCACCGGACTGGTGCCGGAGCACCGCCGCGCCTCGGCGATTTCGGTGATGTTCTCGGGCCTGACCCTGGCCACGCTGCTGGGCATGCCCGCTGGCGCCTGGCTGGGCCTGCACCTGGGCTGGCGCTCGACCTTCTGGGCGATGACGCTGGTCGGCCTGCTGTCGCTGGCGGTGATCGCGCTGCTGGTGCAGAAGAGCCAGGACCACGGCGCGCGCGTGGCGCTGCGCGACGAGCTGGCCACCATCGGCCGCCCGCAGGTGCTGCTGGGGCTGTTGATGACGGTGCTGCAGTCGATGGGGATCTTCGCCGTGATCACTTATGTGCAGCCCTTGCTGACCCGGGTATCCGGCTTTGGCGAGGCCGCGGTATCGCCGATCCTGCTGCTGTTCGGCGCCGGCATGATCGTCGGCAACGTGCTGGGGGGCCGCTTTGCCGACCGCGCCCCGACGCGCGCGGTGCTGGCCACGCTGGCCACGCTGACGCTGGTGCTGGCGGCGATGACGCTGGCCATCCACAGCCAGGTGCTGGTGGTGGCCTTCGTTGGCATCCTCGGCGTCGCGGCCTTTGCCACCGTGTCGCCGCTGCAGTTGCGCGTGCTGCGCCACGCCCGCGGCGCCGGCGAGAACCTGGCATCGAGCTTCAATATCGCCGCGTTCAACCTGGGCAATGGCCTGGGCGCGTGGATGGGCGGGGTGGTGGTGGACCACGGGCCGGGGCTCACCGCGCTGCCGTGGATCGCGGCGCTGGCGCCGATGGCGGCGCTGGCGGTGGCGTGGCTGAGCGTGAAACTGGAACAAGGCGCAAACGCCCGCGCGCCCATGGCGCAGGCCTGCCCCTGAATGCCCGCACGATGTTCCTGACGCCCTGCGCGAATCAGCCCGGCTTGCCGTCCACGCGCGGGCGCGCCAGCCGCGGCGCATACGTCAGCGCGTAGAGGCCGAATCCCGCCACCCAGCACGCGCCCGCGCCCCACACCCAATGCAGGTAGCCGGCGGGCCAGGCCATCGGCCCGAACACCCGCAACACCGCCGCCGCGGCCACCAGCCAGTACGCCGCGGTCTCGGCGCGGCGGGCCACCAGCACGCGGCCGGTGTGGCCCAGCGCGGTGCGGGTGATCATGGCGATGATCGCCACCCCGAGCACGCCCACGGTGAAGGCGTGCGTCGCCAGCCCGGCCATCACCAGTCCCAGCGCACCGAGCGCCTGCAGCAGCAGCGCCAGCGGCAGCCACGCGTAGGCCAGGTGCAGCACCCACAGGATCGGCCGGTTGCCGACCGCATGACCGCGCCACCCCGCCACCCGAATGCCCAGCACCAGCGCGGCCAGCAGCGACAGTGCCGCCACCAGCCATGCGGGCACGGGCAGCAGCCCGGCCGCCAGCCCGAGCACCGCAGCGGGAATCACCAGCCGATCCACCTGCCGGTACTGGCGCAGCCGGAAGCCGGGAATCGCATTGGTGGTGAACATCGGGATCACGCGCCCGCCGATCACCACCACGAACAGCGTCACCAGCGCCACGCCGGCGCGGCAGGCCAGCATCGCGCCGGCGTCATGGCCGCGCGCCTGCAGCCACAGGCTGGCGATATCGGCCAGCGCCAGCAGCCATAGCGCGAGCGCCAGCGGATAGTTGCGGCGATTGCCCCCGCGCACCAGCGTGCGCGTGAAGGCCAGCGCCGCCAGCGGCAGGAACGCGGCTTCGACCGCAAAGGCCGCAATACCGGGCACTACCCACAGGCCCACGCGTCCCGCCAGCCACAGCCCGAACAGCACGGCCAGCGCGGCGCCGGTCGGCGTCGGGTGCCCGGTCCAGGCCCGCCCGGCCGTGAACAGGAATCCCACCACGATGGCCGCGGCAAAGCCGAACACCATCTCGTGCGCGTGCCAGAACATCGGCGGCAGTGCCGGTGGCGGCGCGAACGCGTGCATGCCCGCCAGCATCGCCGTCCACGCTGCCAGCGCCAGCGCGGCAAACACCGCGCCGCCCAGATAGAACGGACGGAACCCCAGCGCGAACAGGGCAAAGCCACGTGGCGGCGGGCCCGCGGGGGCCTGGCCGGAAGGCGGCATGCGCCGCGCGGGAAGGATGGGAATGGTTTCCATGGCTGGGGAAGCGATCAGGGGCGGCGCGGGGTCGCCGCGGCAGCGCGAGGCGATGCGCCGCATCTCGTGCCCACGATAGCACCGCCGCGGCGCCGGCGACCTCCCCCGGTAGAACTACCTCCAAAGGCAGTCAACGCCAGCGCGCGCGCTGTGCTGCCGGCGAATAGGCAGCACCAGCGCCCGCCCCTACTCTGGCATCACCCCCGCCAAAGTTGACTCAGGAGCATGGCCATGGCCACCCAATCCCGCGCGCCGGACCCGATCCCGCCCGGCGCCGCCATCACGCTGGCGTCCAGTACTTTCGCCTTCACCATCTGCTTTGCCGTCTGGATGCTGTTCGCGGTCCTCGGCATTCCCCTCAAGCAACAGCTCGGCCTCAACGACACCGAATTCGGCCTGCTCGCGGCCACCCCGGTGCTGAGCGGCTCGCTGATCCGCGTGCCGCTGGGGCTGTGGACCGACCGCTTCGGCGGCCGCATCGTGTTCTTCGTGCTGATGCTGGCCACCGTGATTCCGATCTGGCTGATCTCGTACGCGACCACGCTGTGGCAGCTGCTGGTGCTGGGGCTGTTCGTTGGCCTCGCGGGCGGCTCGTTCTCGGTGGGCACGCCTTACGTGGCGCGCTGGTTCCCGCGCTCGCGCCAGGGGCTGGCGATGGGCATCTTCGGCGCCGGCAACTCGGGCGCGGCGCTGACCAAGTTCGTCGCCCCGGCCCTGATCCTGGCGGCCGGCACCTGGACCATCGTGCCGCGCGTGTATTCGGTGGCCATGCTGGCCACCGCGCTGCTGTTCTGGGTGTTCTCGCGCAGCAACCCGGCGCACGTGGTCAAGTCCAGCGCCGGCTGGCGCGAGCAGCTGGCGGTGATGCGCGACCCGCGCGTGTGGCGCTACTCGCAGTATTACTCGGTGGTGTTCGGCGGCTATGTCGGCCTGTCGCTGTGGATGACCAAGTACTACATCGGCGAGTACGGCTTCGACATCAAGGTGGCGGCCTTCCTTGCCGCGTGCTTTTCGCTGCCGGGCGGCGTGCTGCGCGCGATCGGCGGCTGGATCTCGGACCGCTACGGTGCCCATCGCACCACCTGGTGGGTGATGTGGGTGAGCTGGGTCGGCTTCTTCCTGCTCAGCTATCCGCAGACCGACTTCATCGTCCAGACCACCAGCGGCCCGCAGGCCTTCCGCATCGCGCTGACGCCCACGCTCTTCACCATCCTGCTGTTCGTGGTCGGCATCGCCTTCGCCATCGGCAAGGCCTCGGTGTTCAAGTTCATCTCCAACGACTTCACCCACAACATCGGCGCGGTCTCCGGCGTGGTGGGCCTGGCCGGCGGGCTGGGCGGCTTCGTGCTGCCGATCCTGTTCGGCATGCTGGCCGACCTGACCGGCATCCGCAGTAGCTGCTTCATGCTGATGTACGGCACCGTGTGCGTGAGCCTGGTGTGGATGCACTACAGCCACCGCGCCGAACGCCAGCGCAAGGCCCAGGCCGTCGGCCTGACCCAGCCCGCTTGACACCGCACCGTGGCACCCACCCACGCGCGCCTCCGCGCATTCTTCATCAAGGCACACTGATCATGACCTCATCCGTACTCACCCGCTGGGAGCCCGAGAACGCGGCGTTCTGGCAAAGCAAGGGCGAGCGCATCGCCTACCGCAACCTGTGGATCTCGATCCCGGCGCTGATGCTGGCCTTCGTGGTCTGGATGCTGTGGAGCGTGGTCGCGGTCAACCTCGACCGCGCCGGCTTCCAGTTCACCAAGAACCAGCTGTTCTGGCTGACCGCGCTGCCGGCGCTGTCGGGCGCCACGCTGCGCATCTTCTATTCCTTCCTGGTGCCGGTGTTCGGCGGGCGCCGCTTCACCGCGATCTCCACCGCGCTGCTGCTGATCCCTGCACTGGGCATGGGCTTCGCGCTGCGCGACCCGTCCACCGGCTATCCCACGCTGCTGGTGCTGGCGCTGCTGTGCGGGCTGGGCGGCGCCAATTTCAGTTCGTCGATGGCCAATATCAGCTTCTTCTTCCCCAAGGCGAAGAAGGGACTGGCCACCGGGCTGAACGCCGGCATCGGCAATCTGGGCGTGTCGGTGGTGCAGTTCGTCACGCCGCTGGTGGTGTCGCTGGCGGTGTTCGGCGCGCTCGGCGGCGAGCCGCAGCAATACCAGGCCCACGGCGCCACGCAGAACCTGTGGCTGCAGAACGCGGGCTTTGTCTGGGTGCCGTTCATCGTCGTGTCCGCCTTGGCCGCGTGGTTCGGCATGCATGACATCGCCGATGCCAGGGCGTCGTTCGCCGAGCAGGCCGTGATCTTCAAGCGCAAGCACAACTGGCTGATGTGCTGGCTGTACGTGGGCACCTTCGGCTCGTTCATCGGCTTCTCGGCCGGCCTGGCACTGCTGACCAAGTCGCAGTTCCCGGGCGTGAACCCGACCGCCTACGCCTTCCTGGGGCCGCTGGTCGGTGCGCTGACGCGGCCCGTCGGCGGCTGGATCTCCGACAAGCTTGGCGGTGCGCGCGTCACGCTGTGGACCTTCGTCGGCATGATCGCGGCGGTGTTCGCCGTGCTGGCAGCGCTGCCGCACGACGGCACCGGCGGCAACTTCACGTGGTTCCTCGCGGCCTTCATCGCGCTGTTCGCGCTGACCGGCATCGGCAACGGCTCGACCTTCCGCATGATCCCGGTGATCTTCCTGACCGAGCGCCAGCGCGCCGCCAAGGGCAAGGGTGACGCCGCGCACCGCCAGGCGCTGCAGGAGGCCGGCAAGGAATCCGCCGCGGTGCTGGGCTTTTCCGGTGCGATCGGCGCGTACGGCGGCTTCTTCATCCCCAAGAGCTTCGGCACCTCGCTGGAGCTGACCGGCGCGCCCGACGCCGCGCTGTACTGCTTCATCGCCTTCTATGTCAGCTGCGTGCTGGTGACGTGGTGGTACTACGCGCGCCGCAACGCTCCCATGCCCTGCTGAAGGCCTTGCCGGCCGGACTAGTTCTTCGGAACTAGGCCCGCGCCGTGCACCTCCCCCGATCGCCATCCGGCGGCTGTTCCACCAGCGAATTGGCCGCCGCCCCGCTCCCCCATAAGCTCGAGGTGTCCCTGCAAACGCTCCCGCATGCGCCGGAGCGCCGCAGCAAAGCCTCGCGGAGAACAAGCAAATGAGTCATTTCCTGGATCGACTGAAGTTCATGTCGCGCGTCAAGTCCACCTATGCGGACGGCCACGGCGCGGTGGTGAACGAAGACCGCAAGTGGGAAGACGGCTACCGCAGCCGCTGGCAGCACGACAAGATCGTGCGCTCCACCCACGGCGTGAACTGCACCGGCTCGTGCTCCTGGAAGGTCTACGTCAAGAACGGCCTGATTACCTGGGAAACACAGCAGACCGACTACCCGCGCACGCGGCCGGACCTGCCCAACCATGAGCCGCGCGGCTGCCCGCGCGGCGCGTCGTACAGCTGGTACGTCTACTCCGCGCAGCGCGTCAAGTACCCGATGATCCGCGGGCGCCTGATGGAGATGTGGCGCGAGGCCCGCAAGACCCTGGACCCGATCGCCGCGTGGGAATCGATCAGCCAGGATCCGGAGAAGGCGGCGCGCTACAAGAGCGTGCGCGGCCAGGGCGGCTTCGTGCGCGCCGACTGGAACACCGCCACCGAGATGATCGCCGCGGCCAACGCCTTCACCGTGAAGAAGTTCGGCCCGGACCGCGTGATCGGCTTTTCGCCGATCCCGGCCATGTCGATGGTGTCGTACGCCGCCGGCGCGCGCTACCTGAGCCTGCTCGGCGGCGCCTGCCTGTCGTTCTACGACTGGTACTGCGACCTGCCGCCGGCCAGCCCGCAGATCTGGGGCGAACAGACCGACGTGCCCGAATCCGCCGACTGGTACAACTCCACCTACCTGATGGTGTGGGGCTCCAACGTGCCGCAGACGCGCACGCCCGACGCGCACTTCTACACCGAGGTGCGCTACAAGGGCACCAAGACCGTCGCGGTCTCGTCGGACTTCGGCGAGATGGTCAAGTTCGGCGATATCTGGCTGGCGCCGAAGCAGGGCACCGACGCCGCGCTGGCCATGGCGATGGGCCACGTGGTGCTCAAGGAATTCCACGCCAGCGGCAAGTCCGCCTACTTCCGCGACTATGTAAAGCAGTACACCGACATGCCGATGCTGGTGCTGCTGCGCGAGCATGGCGACACGCTGGTGCCCGACCACTTCCTGCGCGCCTCGCACCTGGCCGACAACCTCGGCGAAGCCAACCATCCGGAATGGAAGACGCTGCTGGTGGACGACGCCACCGGCGCGATCGTCGCGCCCAACGGCTCGATCGGTTTCCGCTGGGGCGAAGCCGCGCACAACGGCGGTGAGAACGTGGGTCGCTGGAACCTGGAGCTGAAGGACGGCGGCAGCGGCCGCTCGGTCGAGCCGCGCCTGTCGCTGCTCGGCCACGGCGACGAAGTGGTCGAGGTCGGCTTCCCCTACTTCGGCGGCGAGCACGACGAACTGCTCCGTCGCCGCGTGCCGGCGCGCCGCATCACGCTGGCCGACGGCAGCACCGCGCTGGTCGCGACCGTCTACGACCTGCAGCTGGCCAACTACGGCGTCGACCAGGGCCTGGGCGGCCCCAACGTGGCGGCGTCGTATGAAGACGACGTGCCCTACACCCCGGCCTGGCAGGAGAAGCACACCTCGGTGCCGGCCCGCCTGGTGATCCAGGTCGCGCGCGAGTTCGCCGACAACGCCGACCGCACCCAGGGCAAGAGCATGGTGATCGTCGGTGCCGCGCTGAACCACTGGTACCACAACGACATGATCTACCGCGGCATCATCAACCTGCTGATGATGTGCGGCTGCATCGGCAAGAGCGGCGGCGGCTGGGCCCACTACGTCGGGCAGGAGAAACTGCGCCCGCAGTTCGGCTGGGCCCCGCTGGCGTTCGGCCTGGACTGGTCGCGCCCGCCGCGCCAGATGAACGGCACCTCGTTCTTCTACAACCACACCAGCCAGTGGCGCCACGAGAAGCTGGCCGTCGACGAAATCCTGTCGCCGACCGCCGACCGCAAGCGCTACGACGGCCTGTCGCTGCTGGACCTGAACGCCAGGTCCGAGCGCATGGGCTGGCTGCCGTCGGCGCCGCAGCTCGGCACCAACCCGCTCGACGTGGTCGACGCGGCCGAGCAAGCCGGCAAGGACCCGGTCGCCTACACCGTCGAGCAGCTGAAGTCGGGCGCGCTGCAGTTCGCCTGCGACGATCCCGACAATCCCGCCAACTTCCCGCGCAACATGTTCGTGTGGCGCTCCAACATCCTGGGCAGTTCTGGCAAGGGGCATGAATACTTCCTGAAGTACCTGCTCGGCACGCAAAACGCCGTATTCGGCGACGAGAACGACGCCATCACGCCGAGCGAAGTCAACGTGCGACCGGCCGCCGAAGGCAAGCTCGACCTGTTGACCGTGCTCGACTTCCGCATGAGCACCACCTGCCTGTACGGCGACATCGTGCTGCCGACCGCAACCTGGTACGAGAAGGACGACCTCAACACGTCCGACATGCACCCCTTTATCCACCCGCTGTCCGAAGCCGTGCAGCCGCTGTGGGAAAGCAAGACCGACTGGGAAATCTACAAGGCCATCGCGAAGAAGTTCAGCGAGATCGCCGGGCCGTACCTTGGCACGCGCAAGGACCTGGTCTGCACGCCGCTGCTGCATGACACCCCGGGCGAACTGGGCCAGCCGTTCGAGCCGAAGGACTGGAAGGCCGGCGAGTGCGACCTGATCCCCGGCAAGACCGCGCCGTCGATGACGGTGGTCGAGCGCAACTACGCGGACATCTACAAGAAATTCACCTCGATCGGCCCGCTGCTCGACAAGCTCGGCAACGGCGGCAAGGGCATCAACTGGAACACCCAGCACGAGGTGAAGGAAATCGGCGACCTGAGCCATACGGTGACGGAACCCGGCGTGAGCAAGGGCCGCCCGAAGCTCGAAACGGCGATCGACGCCGCCGAGATGATCCTGACCTTCGCGCCCGAGACCAACGGCCACGTCGCCGTCAAGGCATGGGAAGCGCTGTCGAAGATCACTGGCCGCGACCACACCCACCTGGCCGAAGGGCGCGAGCACGACAAGATCCGCTTCCGCGACGTGCAGGCGCAGCCGCGCAAGATCATTTCCGCGCCGACGTGGTCGGGGCTGGAATCGGAAGAGGTCAGCTACAACGCCGGCTACACCAACGTGCATGAGCTGATCCCCTGGCGCACGCTGACCGGCCGCCAGCAGTTCTGGCAGGACCATCGCTGGATGCTGGACTTCGGCGAGGGCGCGTGCGTGTACAAGCCGGCCATCGACACCAAGACCGTCGCGCCGATGCTGGGCAGGAAGCCCAACGGCAACCCGGAGCTGGTGCTGAACTGGATCACGCCGCACCAGAAATGGGGGATCCACTCCACGTATTCGGACAACCTGCGCATGCTGACGCTGTCGCGCGGCGGCCCGCACGTATGGATCTCGGAAGCCGAGGCCAAGGCCAACGGCATCCGCGACAACGACTGGGTCGAGGTGTTCAACGTCAACGGCACGCTGACCGCGCGCGTGGTGGTGTCGCAGCGCGTGCCCCAGGGCATGTGTTTGATGTACCACGCCCAGGAAAAGATCGTGAACGTGCCGGGTGCCGAGACCAGCGGTATGCGCGGCGGCATCCATAACTCGGTCACGCGCGCCGTGACCAAGCCCACCCACATGATCGGCGGCTACGCGCAGCTGGCCTACGGCTTCAACTACTACGGCACCGTCGGCAGCAACCGCGACGAGTTCGTGATCCTGCGCAAGATGAAGAAGATCGACTGGCTGGAAGGGCCGCTCGTGGAAAAGAACGCGAAGTTGAGTGAAAAGGAAGGAGCCTGACATGAAGATCCGTGCCCAGGTGGCCATGGTGCTGAACCTCGACAAGTGCATCGGCTGCCATACCTGCTCCGTGACCTGCAAGAACGTCTGGACCAGCCGCGACGGCGTCGAGTACGCGTGGTTCAACAACGTCGAGACCAAGCCCGGCATCGGCTATCCCAAGGAATGGGAGAACCAGGACAAGTGGCAGGGCGGCTGGAAGCGCAATGCCGACGGCACGCTCGAACCGCGCCAGGGCGGCAAGCTGAAGATCCTGGCAAACCTGTTCGCCAATCCCAACCTGCCGGCGATCGACGAGTACTACGAACCTTTCACCTACGACTACGAGCACCTGCAGAAGGCGCCGCTGTCGCAGACCCCGCCGACCGCGCGGCCGGTCTCGGTGCTGACCGGCCGCAAGATGGAAAAGATCGAGTGGGGCCCGAACTGGGAAGACGACCTCGGCGGCGAGTTCAGTTCGCGCGGCCGCGACAAGCTCTTCGACGACGTGCAGAAGGAGATGTACTCGACCTTCGAGAACACCTTCATGATGTACCTGCCGCGCCTGTGCGAGCACTGCCTGAACCCGGCCTGCGTGGCGTCGTGCCCGTCGGGCTCGATCTACAAGCGCGAGGACGACGGCATCGTGCTGGTCGACCAGGACAAGTGCCGCGGCTGGCGCATGTGCATCTCGGGCTGCCCGTACAAGAAGATCTACTTCAACTGGCAGAGCGGCAAGGCCGAGAAATGCCTGTTCTGCTATCCGCGCATCGAGGCCGGCCAGCCCACGGTCTGCTCCGAGACCTGTGTCGGCCGCATCCGCTACCTCGGCGTGATGCTGTACGACGCCGACCGCATCGAGCAGGCCGCGTCGGTGGCCGACGAGCGCGACCTGTACCAGTCGCAGCTCGACGTGTTCCTCGATCCGCACGACCCTGCGGTGCAGGCCGAGGCGCTGCGCCAGGGCATCCCGCAAAGCTGGCTCGATGCCGCGCGCAAGTCGCCAGTCTACAAGATGGCGTGCGAGTGGAAGGTCGCCTTCCCGTTGCACCCGGAGTACCGCACGCTGCCGATGGTCTGGTACATCCCGCCGCTGTCGCCGATCCAGTCGGCGGCGGAGGCGGGCCACATGGGCATGAACGGCATCATCCCCGACGTCAAGAGCCTGCGCATCCCGGTCAAGTACCTGGCCAACCTGCTGACCGCGGGCGACGTGATGCCGGTGCTGTCGGCGCTGGACCGCATGCTGGCGATGCGCGCCTACAAGCGCTCGCAGGTGGTGGACGGGGTGCAGGACCTCGATGTGCTCAAGCAGGTGGGCCTGACACCCGCGCAGGTCGAGGATATGTACAAGACCATGGCCATCGCCAACTACGAAGACCGCTTCGTGATCCCGTCCTCGCACAAGGAAATGGTCGAGGACAGCTTCAACGACAAGGCCAGCTGCGGCTTCACCTTCGGCAACGGCTGCTCGGGCGGCACCTCGGATGGTGCGCTGTTCGGCAAGAAGCCGCAGGGCAGCGTGCATTTCGTCGACATGCCCAGGTCGCGCAAGAAGGCCGTGATGAGCTGAGCGCCCGCGAACGAACCGGAGAAGAACATGCCCCTCTATCCCATCCTCAGCGCGCTGCTCGGCTATCCCGAGCAGGAGCTGGTCGACGCGCTGTCCGAGATCGACGCCGCGCTGGCCGAGTGGCCGCAGGCGCGACACCTGCTTGCGCCGGTGACCGACATGCTGCGCAGCGAGACGCTGATCACGCTGCAGGAAAACTATGTCGCCACCTTCGACCGCAACCCGGCACACTCGCTGCACCTGTTCGAGCATGTGCACGGCGAAAGCCGCGACCGCGGCCAGGCGATGGTCGACCTGATCGACGAATACCGGCGCGACGGCTTCGAGCCGGCCGCGTCGGAGTTGCCGGACTACGTGCCGCTGTTCCTGGAGTTTCTGGGTGCGCTGGGCGCTGATGGCAAGGAAGCGCGCGCCGAGCACCTGCTGGGCGAGGCGATCCACGTTCTGGCCGCGATCGGCGACCGGCTCGCGCGCAACCAGAGCCCGTATGCCGGCGTGTTCGCGGTGCTGCGCACGCTCACCGACGTGCAGCCGCAACCGCAGCAGGAGCCGCCGGTGCGGGACATGGACGAGGCGCTGGAAACCTTCGGCCCGGGCGCCGACGGCGTGGAGCCGCTGCTGGCCCCGCACACCGGACCGCAGGCGGTGAAGTTCTACCCACGCGGCACGGCGCCGGCGCCTGCTGTTTGCTGACATGCCTGCGCGAGCCGATTGTGTTCTCCCCTCTCCCGCCTGCGGGAGAGGGGCGGGGGAGAGGGCGGGAGCTTCCACGAAGCGCCGGTGCTTAAACCACCCCTCACCCTGCCCTCTCCCCTGAGGGGAGAGGGGAACACAATCGACGGAGACACGCACGCACGCCCTTGCTGCCCACTTATCGAGCTAACACACCATGGCAACCCTCCACCAATTCCTCTTCGGCATCTACCCCTACATCGCGCTCGCCATCTTCCTGTTCGGCAGCCTGGCCCGCTTCGAGCGCGAGCAGTACACCTGGAAGACCGACAGCTCGCAGGTGCTCTACCGCGGCAACCTGCGCATGGGCAACATCCTGTTCCACGTCGGCATCCTGGGCCTGTTCTTCGGCCACCTGGTTGGCCTGCTGACGCCGGTGGCGGTGTGGGACGCGCTTGGCGTCTCGCATGGCTTCAAGCAAGGCGTGGCGATGGCGGCCGGCGGCGTGATGGGCACCATGTGCCTGGCCGGGCTGCTGATCCTGCTGCACCGCCGCCTGACCAACGCGCGCGTGTCCGCCGTGACCCGCACCGGCGACAAGGTGCTGCTGCTATGGCTGCTGGCGACGCTGCTGCTGGGCCTGTCGACCATCTTCGAATCGGCCGGACACATGGACGGCCACATGATGGTGCAGCTGATGCACTGGGCCCAGCACATCGTCACGCTGCGCGGCGACGCCGCCGGCTTTATCGCCGACGCGCCGCTGCTGTTCAAGGCGCACCTGTTCATGGGCATGACCCTGTTCGTGATCTTCCCGTTCACGCGGCTGGTGCATGTGTGGAGCGGCTTTGCCTCGGTCGGCTATCTCGGCCGTGCCTGGCAGCTGGTGCGCAGCCGCTGAACGCCGCTACCCGACAAGGAGAATCCGATGCCTGTCACCGTCAACGGCGTGGAACTGCGCGACGCCGATATCGAGCGCGAACTGGACCACCATCACGACGCCGCCAACCCGGCGCGGCTGGCCACCATCTCGGCGATCCTGCGCCTGCTGATGCGGGCAGAAGCCGCGCGCACCGGCCTGGACGCTGCGGCCATGGATGACGACGCGCTGGCGCAGGCGCTGCTGGCGCGCGAGGCCGCCACGCCAGAAGCCGACGAAGCCAGCTGCCGCCGCCACTACGACAGCCACCCCGGGCGCTTCCGCGAAGGCGAATGGGTCGAAGCCGACCATATCCTGTTCCAGGTCACGCCCCGTGTGCCGCTGGACGCGTTGCGCGAGGTCGCGGCGCAGACGCTGGCGCTGGTGCGCGGCGATCCCGCGAGCTTTGCGCATCATGCCCGCGCGCTGTCCAACTGCCCCAGCGGCGCCAACGGCGGCCGGCTGGGCCGCGTGTTCCGCGGCGAGACCGCTCCGGAATTCGAGCGCGCGCTGTTCGCCGCGCAGCAGGACGGCGTGCTGCCGCAGTTGCTTGAATCCCGTTATGGCCTCCATATCGTGCGCATCCTCGAGCGTTGCCCCGGCACGCGCCTGCCGTTCGAGACGGTGCGCGGCGAGATTGCGCGCGCTCTCGGCGCCGCGGCGCGCGACCGCGCCTGGAAGCAGTACGCCAGCCTGCTGATCGGCCGCGCGCGCATCGAAGGCATCGAGCTGGAGGGCGCTGACAGCCCGCTGGTGCAGTAACGCCCGGAGGCCGCCGTGCATCACATCGAACATCTGCTCAAAGGCTTCGAACGCTTCCAGCAACGCTATTTCGACGACGAGCCCGGACTGTTCGACACCCTGCGCACCGGCCAGCGTCCGCCGACGCTGCTGATCGGCTGCAGCGACTCGCGCGTCGACCCCGGCCTGCTGCTCGGCTGCGACCCGGGCGAGCTGTTTACCGTGCGCAATATCGGCAACCTGGTGCCGCCCTGCACCGGCCGCCACGAAGGCAGCCTGCATGGCGTGTCGGCGGCGATCCAGTTCGCGGTGCAGCAGCTGCGTGTGGCCCGCATCATCGTGATGGGCCACGGCGGCTGCGGCGGCATCCGCGCGCTGCTGGCGCAGCCGGCCGATGCCGGCGACCATGCGCCCGACGACGGCGAGGATCCGGACTACCTCGGCGCCTGGGTCCGCATCGCCGCGCCGGCGCGTCGCCAGGTGGAGGAAACCCTGGCCGCAGCCAGCGCCGCGCAGCGCCAGCGCGCCTGCGAGCAGGCGGCGATCCTGGTGTCGCTGCGCAACCTGCAGACCTTCCCGTTCGTGCGGCGCGCGCTGGAAGCCGGCGCGCTGACGCTGCACGGCTGGTACTTCGATCTCCAGGCCGGCGCGCTGCTGGCCTATTCGCAGCGCGCCGACAGCTTCCTGCCGCTGGTGTGCCCGCTGCCCGCCCAATCAGAAACCTGCGAACCCTGCGAAGGCTGACCCCATGCATCCCTTCATCCTTGGCATCACCGGCACCTCCGGCAGCGGCAAGACCACGCTGATCACGGCGCTGCTGCCGTGGTTCCGCGCCCAGGGCCTGACCGTCAACGTGATCAAGCACAGCCACCACCCGCTCGAACTGGAGCCGCCGGGCAAGGACAGCGCACGCTTCCGCGCCGCCGGCGCGGCCGAGGTGATGGTGGCCTCGCCCTATCGCTACGCCATCGTGCGCGAACTCGCCGACGAGGCCGAGCCAACGCTGGACGAACAGGTCGCGCGCCTGCGCCCGGCCGATATCACGCTGGTGGAAGGCTTCCGCCGCGAGGCCATCCCGCGCATCGAGGTCTACCGGCCCGCGCACGGGCGCGCGCCCTACTATCCGGGCGATCCGTCGATCATCGCGCTGGCCACCGACACGCGCATGGACACCGTGCTGCCATGCATGGCGCTGGACGATATCGCACAGGTCGGCAGCTTTATCCTGGCCCTGCGCGACCAGGCCGCCGCGAGCCTCCCCGCTTCGTTTGATGACAGTCAATCCCATGTCGGCAGTGTGTGCGCATGATCGCCACATGACGACAGGTCCAGGCAACACCCGCCTGCGCACCGCGCAATCGCTTTCCCACCGCTGATCCACGGCACCCCATGAAAGCAAAAAACTGGCTGTATCCGGCAATCGCGGCATTGCCGTTCTCACTCTGGTCCGGCCTGCCTCATGCTGCAACCAAGGCCGAGCCCAGGGCCGCGCAGACGGCTGAGCAGAAGGCCGCCATGCCCACCCTCACCGCCGCCGAATTCGACCACGCACGGCAGATCTACTTCGAACGCTGCGCCGGCTGCCACGGCGTGCTGCGCAAGGGTGCCACCGGCAAGGCGCTGACGCCGGACATCACCCGCGCGCGCGGCACCGAATACCTGAAGACCTTCATCAAGTACGGCAGCCCCGCCGGCATGCCCAACTGGGGCACCTCGGGCGACCTCACCGACAAGGAAGTCGACCTGATGGCGCGCTACATCCAGCTCGACCCGCCGACGCCGCCCGAGTTCTCGCTCGCCGATATCGAGAAAAGCCGCAAGGACATCGTGCCGGTGGCGAAGCGCCCGACGCAGAAGATGAACCAGTACAACCTGGACAACCTGTTCTCGGTCACGCTGCGCGACGCCGGCGAAGTCGCGCTGATCGACGGCGACAGCAAGCAGATCATCAATATCGTCAAGACCGGCTACGCGGTGCATATCTCGCGCATGTCGGCCTCGGGACGCTACCTGTACGTGATCGGCCGCGACGCGCGGCTGGACCTGATCGACCTGTGGCTGCCCAAGCCGGACATCGTCGCCGAGGTGAAGATCGGCATGGAGGCGCGCTCGGTCGAGACCTCCAAGTACAAGGGCTACGAAGACAAGTACGCCGTGGCCGGCTCGTACTGGCCGCCGCAGTACGTGATCATGGAGGGCGACACGCTCAAGCCGCTCAAGGTGGTGTCCACGCGCGGCATGACCGTCGACAACGAATACCACCCCGAGCCGCGCGTGGCGTCGATCGTCGCCAGCCATTTCCATCCGGAGTTCGTCATCAACGCCAAGGAGACCGGCAAGATCCTGATGGTCAACTACTCTGACCTGGCCAACCTGAAGACCACCACCATCGATTCGGCCAAGTTCCTGCATGACGGCGGCTTCGACTCGACCGGGCGCTACTTCCTGGTCGCCGCCAACGCCTCGGACAAGATCGCCGTGGTCGATACCAAGGAAGACAAGCTGGCTGCGCTGGTCAACGTCGGCAAGACCCCGCATCCGGGCCGCGGTGCCAACTTCACGCATCCGCAGTTCGGCCCGGTCTGGGCCACCAGCCACCTGGGCGACGAGACCATCAGCCTGATCGGCACCGACCCCGCCGGCCACCCCGCGCAGGCGTGGAAGGTGGTGCAGACGGTCAAGGGCCAGGGCGGCGGCTCGCTCTTCATCAAGACCCATCCCAAGTCGTCCAACCTGTGGGTCGATACGCCGCTGAACCCGGACGCCAAGCTCAACCAGTCGGTCGCGGTGTTCGACACGCGCAACCTCGACGCCGGCTTCAAGGTGCTGCCGATCGCCGAGTGGGCCGACCTGAAGGGCAGCGGCGCCAAACGCGTGGTGCAGGCCGAATACAACAAGGCCGGCGACGAGGTCTGGTTCTCGGTGTGGGGCACCAAGGACGGTGAATCCGCGCTGGTGGTGGTCGACGACAAGACCCGCACGCTCAAGACCGTGATCAAGGACAAGCGCCTGGTCACGCCGACCGGCAAGTTCAACGCCTACAACACGCAGCACGACGTCTACTGAGCCCGCGCCCTCGCTGCGCCCAGGCGCGGCGAGGGCCGCCGGCGTCCCCGCGTTCCTTCATGGAGACATGCAGCATGCGAACACAACGCGCGCTGGCGGCGCTGGTCGTCACGGGCTGCGCCAGCGCGCTCGCCGCGGCCGATGCGCCCGCGCCAGCGCGGCAGGCGCAACTGGCGCACTGGCTGCGCGATGACTGCGGCGCCTGCCACGGCATGACCTTGCGCGGCGGACTGGGCCCGCCCCTGACCCCCGCAGGCCTCGCCGGCAAGCCGCCTGACGGCCTCGCCGCCACCGTGCTGTACGGCCGGCCCGGCACGGCGATGCCGCCCTGGCAACCTTTCATGACGCAGGATGAAGCCCGATGGCTGATCGATCGACTGCAGGCCGGCCAGCCGCCGGCCGTGACGCCGCAAGGCAACTGATGCGCAGGCTGGCCGCGGCGGCATGCGCTGCGCTCGTCGCCATGCTCGCTGCCGGTTGCGCCGGCATCGTGCGCGGCACCGGCGACCTGGGCGTGGTGGTCGAGCGCGCGGCGGGCCGGCTGCAGATCATCGAGACCACCGGCATGACGCGCCTGGCCACGGTCGAAGGGCTGGGCGACCTGTCCCATGCCAGCGTGGTGTTCTCGCGCGATGCACGCTACGCCTATGTGTTCGGCCGCGATGGCGGACTGACACGCGTGGACTTGCTCCGCGCCCGCATCACCCACCGCGTGCTGCAGGCCGGTAACAGCATCGGCGGCGCCATCTCGCAGGATGGCCGCGTGGTCGCCGCGCAGAACTATGCGCCGGGCGGCATCCGGCTGTTCGACGCGCAGACGCTGGCGCCGCTGGCTGAGCTGCCGGCAATCGGCGTCGACGGGCGCCGCGCCAAGGTGGTCGGGCTGGCCGACCTGCCCGGCCGTCGCTTTGCCGCGAGCCTGTTCGAATCCGGCGAAATCTGGATCATCGACGCCAGCGATCCGCGCCAGCCGCGGGTAACGCGCCTGCCTGCCGGGCGCGAGCCTTACGACGGGCTGGTCACGCCCGACGGCCGCTGGTACCTGGCCGGCCTGTTCGGTGAAGACGGCCTGGCGCTGGTCGACCTGTGGCAGGCGCCGCCGCAGGTGCGCCGCATCCTGTCCGGCTACGGGCGCGGCAACGCGCCCCTGCCGGTCTACAAGATGCCACACCTGCGCGGCTGGGCCATGGCGCAGGGCATGGCGTGGCTGCCGGCGATCGGGCGCCATGCAGTGCTGGTGGCCGACCCCGCCAACGGCTGGCGCGAAGCGGCGCGCGTGGCGCTGGCGGGCCAGCCGGTATTCGCCATGGCGCGGCCCGACGGGCGCCAGGTCTGGGTCAATTTCGCCTTCCCGCACAATGACACCGTGCAGGTGATCGATACCGCCACGCGCCAGGTGGTGCGCACGCTGCGCCCCTGCCGCGGCGTGCTGCACATGGAATTCACGCCCAAGGGCGAGGCGCTGTGGCTGTCCTGCCGCGACGATAACCGCGTCGAGGTCTACGACACCGCTACGCTGGAACGCCTGGCCACGCTGCCCGCCGACAACCCCAGCGGCATCTTCTTTACCGCGCGCGCCCAGCGCTTCGGCATGTAGGGGCACGCCATGTTCGACGAGCAAGCCCTCTACGACCAGCTGCAGCGCGGCTTCCCGCTGCAGCCGCGGCCCTACCAGGCGCTGGCCGCGAAAGCGGGACTGTGCGAGCAGGCGCTGCTGAGCCTGCTGGCGCGCGATCTCGGCACCGGACGCATCAGCCGCGTCGGCGCGGTGTTCGCGCCGAACGTGATCGGCGTCAGCACGCTGGGCGCCTTGTCGGTGCCGCCGGCGCAGCTGGACCGCGTCGCGGCGCGCGTCAGCGCCTGCGCGGCGGTCAGCCACAACTACGCGCGCAGCGGCCATCGGTACAACCTGTGGTTTGTCGCGGGCGCGCGCGAGCGCGTCATGCTCGATGCCACGCTGGCGTCGATCGGCGATCTGACCGGCCTGCCGCCACTGGACCTGCCGATGGCGCGTGAGTACCACATCGACCTTGGTTTTCCGCTGGTGCGCCAGCCCGGCGCCCGTCCGCGCCGGACGCCGCTGGCCGTGCGTGCCGCGGCGGTTGCGCTGGACGACGATGACTGGCGCCTGGTCGCCGCGCTGGAAGCGGGCCTGCCGCTGACACCGCGCCCCTTCCACGCGCTTGCCAGGCAGGCGCGCCTGGGCGTGCCGCAGGTGCTCGAGCGACTGGCGCAATGGTCGGCGCAAGGCGTGATCCGGCGCCTGGGGGTGGTGCTGCGCCACGGGCGCTTTGGCTACCGCCACAACGCCATGTGCGTCTGGGACGTGCCGGATGCCCACGTCGACGCCGTCGGCATGCGGCTGGCGCGGCAGCCGCGCGTGACCCTGTGCTACCGCCGCGAGCGCCGGCTGCCAGACTGGCCTTACAACCTGTTCGCGATGATCCATGCCCGCAGCGCGCAGGACTTGCAGCCCGCGCTGGCACAGGTACGCGCCGCCGCCGGGCTGAAGCAGGTGCCGGGCTCGGTGCTGGTCGGCACGCACTGCTACAAGCAGCGCGGCACGCGCTACGCCATCCAGGTGCCGGCATGAACGGCGCCGCGTCCTGCGACGTCACCGATCCGCACGAACCGCTCGATCCGCTCGACCGCCGCATCGTCAACGCCCTGCAGCGCGGACTGCCGCTGGTACCGCGCCCGTACGCCGAAGCGGCCGCGGCGCTCGGCATCAGCGAGGCCGTGCTGCTTGAGCGGCTGCGCGCGCTGCTGGCCGTGGGTGTGCTGACCCGCTTCGGCCCGCTGTACCAGGTCGAGCGCGCGGGCGGGCGCTTCGTGCTGTGCGCCTGCCATGCGCCGGCAGCGCGGCTGGAAGCGGTCATCGCCGCCATCAACGCCCGCCCCGAGGTCGCACACCACTATGCGCGCACCCACCACCTGAACCTGTGGTTCGTGCTGGCGGTGGCGCGGCCGGAGCAGGTCGCGCCGGTGCTTGCGCGCATCGCCGCCGCGGCCGGGGTCGAGGTGTTGCCGTTTCCCAAGGAACGCGAGTTCTTCGTCAACCTCTATCTGCCCGCCTGATGCCCGACGCCGCCGACGCTGCCGATCCCACTGACCTGGCGCTGATGCGCGCCACCCAGGCCGGCCTGCCGCTGGTATCGGCGCCGTACGCCGCGGTCGCCGCGGAACTGGGCCTGACCGAGGCTGAAGTCATCGCACGGCTGGCGGCGATGCAGGCGCGCGGCGTGCTGCGCCGCATCGCCGCAGTGCCCAACCATTACCGGCTCGGCTGGCGCGCCAACGGCATGACCGTGTGGGACGTCGACGATGCCCGCATCGACGCGCTGGGCGCGCGCGTCGGCGCCCTGCCCTTCGTCAGCCATTGCTATCGCCGTCCGCGCCGTTTGCCGCACTGGCCCTACAACCTGTTCGCGATGGTCCACGCGCGCTCGCGGGAAGACGCCGCGCCCCACATCGCCGCGATCGCGGCACTGCTGGGCGACGCCTGCCGCGCGCACGACGTGCTGTGGTCCACGCGCGTGCTGAAGAAGACCGGGCTGCGGCTGCCGCCGTCCGGCGCGCCCGCCAGCCATGAACCCACTCTGGACCAAAACACCCGATAGGGAGCCCCACCCATGTTCCGCCTGTCCCGCTTCATGGAAGCCCTGCGCGATGACGGCCCGGTGCCGCCACCGCGCCAGCCCGCTGGCCCGGTGGTGATCTGGAACCTGATCCGCCGCTGCAACCTGAACTGCCGGCATTGCTACGCCACCTCGGCCGATACCGACTTCAAGGGCGAGCTCGACACCGCCGAAGCGCTGGCCGTGCTCGGCCAGCTGCGCGAGGCGCGCGTGCCGGCGCTGATCCTGTCCGGCGGCGAGCCGCTGCTGCGGCCGGACCTGTACCAGATTGCCGGACACGCGCGCGCGCTCGGCTTCCACCTGTCGCTGTCGTCTAACGGCACGCTGCTCGATGCCGGCCATGCGGCGCGGCTGGCGGCGGCGGGCTTCGACTACGTCGGCGTCAGCCTCGACGGCCTGCCCGCCACGCATGACCGCTTCCGCCGCAGCGACGGTGCCTTCGCGCAGGCACTGGCGGGCCTGCGCGCGGCACGCGCGGCCGGCCTGCGCGTGGGAGTGCGCATGACGCTGACCGAAGCGAACGCGGCGCAGCTGCCCGAGCTGGTGGGGCTGGCCGAGCGCGAGGGCATCGACAAGTTCTACCTGTCGCACTTCAACTATGCCGGGCGCGCACGCAGCCACCGCGCCGACGACGCGCGCCACGCCCACACCCGCGCCGCACTGGACTGGCTGTTCGACCACGTCTGGCAGCGCGCGCGCCAGGGACATGCGGGCGACTTCGTCACCGGCAACAACGATGCCGACGGCGTGTACCTGCTGTACTGGATCGCCAGCCGCTTCCCGCACCGCGTCGCCGACATGCGCCGGCGGCTGGAGCGCTGGGGCGGCAACGCCACCGGCGTCGGCGTGGCCAATATCGACAACCTCGGCAACGTCCATCCCGATACGATGTGGTGGCACGTAACACTGGGCAACGTGCGCCAACGGCCGTTCGGCGAGATCTGGGCCGACCGCGCCGACCCGCTGATGGCGGGCCTGGCCAGCACGCCGCGCCCGCTGCAGGGACGCTGCGCGGGCTGCGCGCATCGCGCCATCTGCAACGGCAACACGCGCGTGCGCGCCTTTGCGCTGACGGGCAACCCGTGGGCCGAAGACCCTGGGTGCTACCTGAGCGATGCCGAGATCGCGCGCGCGCCGGATGCGGAGGTCACGGCATGACGGCGCTGATCCGATGGCTGGGCATGCTGGTGCTGGCCTGCTTCGCGCAAGCTGCAACGGCCGCCGACCCGGCTGCACTCTACGGCCAGCACTGCGCCGCCTGCCACGGCGCCGACCGCCTCGGCGGCATGGGGCCCGCGCTGCTGCCCGAGAGCCTGGAGCGCCTGCGCGACAGCGAACTCGATACCGTGCTGCGCGACGGCCGTGCCGCGACGCAGATGCCGGCCTTTGGCGCTACGCTGGCGCCGCCGGATCTGCATGGGCTGGCACGCTGGCTGCGCTCGGCGCCCGCCGACGCGCCGCAATGGAGCGCCGACGCGATCCGCGCCAGCCACGTCGTCACGCACGCGCCCGGCACGCTGCCGGCGCGCCCTGCGTTCAGCGCCGACCCGCAGAACCTGTTCGTGGTGGTCGAGGCCGGCAGCCATCACATGACCGTGCTCGACGGCGACCGGCTGGCACCGGTCCATCGCTTTGCCACGCGCTTCGCCTTGCATGGCGGGCCCAAGTTCAGCCGTGACGGCCGCTATGTCTACATGGCCAGCCGCGACGGCTGGGTCAGCAAGTACGACCTGTGGAACCTGGCCTATGTCGCCGAGATCCGCGTCGGCATCAACACGCGCAACGTGGCCGTCAGCGACGACGGGCGCTGGGTGCTGGCAGGCAACACGCTGCCGCGCACGCTGGTGCTGCTGCATGCCGAAGACCTGTCGGTGGCGCGGGTGATCGACGTCAGGGGCCGCAATGGCGATGCCTCGCGGGTATCGGCGGTCTACGACGCCGCACCGCGCCACAGCTTTATCGCGGCGCTGAAGGACATTGCCGAGGTCTGGGAGATCCCGTATGCCGACGCCGCCGGCAGGCCGCTGGCATCGCTGGCGCCGCGTGCGATCGTGCTGGACGATGTGCTCGACGACTTCTTCTTCGACCAGCCCTACCGCCACATCCTCGGCGCGTCGCGCGGCGGCGGCGGACAGGTGATCGACCTCGACCAGCGCCGCAAGGTGGCTTCGCTGGCGCTTGGCGGCATGCCGCATCTCGGCAGCGGCATCACCTGGCAGCGCGATGGCCGTGAGGTGATGGCGTCGCCCGACCTCGGCCAGGGGCGCATCACGGTGATCGACATGCAGGACTGGCACACGGTCACCACCGTTCCGACCAACGGCCCCGGCTTCTTCCTGCGCAGCCATGAGCGCACGCCCTACGCCTGGGCCGACGCCATGATGAGCCCCCGGCGCGACACCTTGCAGGTCATCGACAAGCAAAGCCTGCGCGTGGTCGGCAGCGTCACGCCCAGCCCTGGCCGCACCGCCGCGCATGTCGAGTTCACGCGCGACGGGCGCTACGCGCTGGTCAGCCTGATGGAGCGCGACGGTGCGATCGTTATCTACGACGCCGCCACGCTGCAGGAAGTGAAGCGCATCCCGATGGACAAGCCTATCGGCAAGTACAACGTCTTCAACAAGACCACGCGCTCGGCCGGCACCAGCCACTGAGCGCGTGGCGCGATCCCATTGCAGGAGTCCAACATGCAAGCACCGCTGAAGCCCGGCAAGGTATGGCTGGTCGGCGTCGGTCCCGGCAGCCCGGACCTGGTCACGGTACGCGCCATGCGCGCGCTGGCCGCGGCCGAGGTGTGGCTGGTCGATGACCTGGTGTCGCCGGAAATGGCCGGCTACGCCAGCCCCGGCACCCATGTGGAGTGGGTCGGCAAGCGTGGCGGGCGCTGCTCGGTGAGCCAGCAGCGCATCCAGCAGCTGACGCTGCAGCACGCGTTGGCCGGCCGCACGGTGGCGCGCGTCAAGGGCGGCGATCCGCTGCTGTTCGGGCGCGGCGGCGAAGAAGCCGCCTTCCTGCGCGCGCATGACGTGCCGGTGGAAGTGGTCAACGGCATCAGCAGCGGCATGGCGGCGGCGCAGGTGCTGGGCATCCCGCTGACCCACCGCGCCCACTGCCACGGCGTGACCTTCGTCACCGCACACACCAGCGCACACGGCTCGCCGGACTGGGACGCGCTGGTGCGCGGCAGCACCACGCTGGTCATCTACATGGGCATGAGCCGGCTCGCGGCGATCCGCGACGGGCTGCTGAGGGCCGGCATGGGCGCAGACACGCCGGCGGCGGTGGTGATGCATGCCGGCAGAACTGAACAGCGGTCGTGGCTCGGCACGGTGCAGTCGCTGCCCGAAGCGTTGGCCACAGGACTGGCCAGCCCCGCGGTGGTACTGGTGGGCGGCGTGGTGGCGGAGGCGACGCCGCTTGCCATGGCGCAAGACATGGCCGCATAGCCCTGTTCGAAGGCCGCGGGTTTTGCCTCTCCTCGCGCGCACGTGCGAGAAAGGAGCAAACCACAGGCTTATCGGGCCGCCGCGGCAGTCAGCCAGCCTTCTTCGGTGCTCGCGGCTGCGACCTGGCTGGCAATCGCGTAGCCCAGCCGCGTCGCATCGGCATAGACCGAGTCGCGCGTCATTGCCGTGGCGCCGTGCACGCCGGCGCCAGCGGCTGCGGCCATTGCTACATGCCCGGCCACGGCACCGATGCCGGCGGCTTCCGCCACGCCCGGGACATGGCCCGAATCCGCGCTGGCCACAAAGCTCTGCAGCGGGCCCGGCGCGCCGTTAGCGGGCTGGTACGAGATGCGCACGTCGGCGCCGACTTCGCTCTTGCCCGCACCCAGGCCGATCAGCAGGCGGCGGCGGCCGCTGCCTTCATCGATCTTGCGGAAATCGCCCTCGACGATCAGCGCGTTGGCACCAGCCGGCGCCGGCGCATCGGAACGCACCGCGTTCAGGCCCATGCCGCGCAGTTCGCGCACGATCTCGTTGGCGACCTGCTCGCGCGCTTCGGCGGCGGTCTGGCCTTGCGCGCGGGCCGACGAGCCGCCAGTGGCCATCATCCTGACCTTCTGCGCCAGGCCGCCGTCAAGCTTCACCTGCCCGGCATCGGCGTCGAACGCGTGGACGTAGATCACGTCGGCGTGCACGACCTGCATCAGGCCCACCTGGTTGATGCCGGTGACACCGGCGTTGGCGCAGCCGGCGCCGAGCACGGCGGTGGCGGCGAGTGCGGCGATGGTCAGGCGCCTGGTTTGCCTGGCGATGGTCTGGAGAGCGTTGCGCATATCGTTTCCTTTGGGTTGGCGAGTGGTGCCGTCAGTGGTTTGTAAAAGCTGTCACCGACATCGTTGCATCAGGGGATCGCAAACCATCGGGAGCTTCTCGCCGCGTTGCCTGCTTCGGTGTTGCCGAGTGTGTTGCCGTTCGGCATCGCGGTGACGGAAGTATGGGAACAAGCCGCGCGCAGCGCCATGCGGGAATTATTTCGCGCCATGTCACGGCGCGGCGGGGTGCGGCGAGGTGCAGCGCTATGCCGCGGGGGCCTGCAGCGGCAGCGCCACCACCGCCTCGAGCCCGCCGCCATCGCGCGGGCGGAACTGCAGCGAGCCGCCGTGCAGCCGCGCAATGCGCTCGACGATAGCCAGCCCGAGCCCGGTGCCACCCGCGTGGCCGCGCGCGTTGGCGCCGCGGCTGAAGGGCGCCTTGAGCTGCTCCAGTTCGTGCGCGGCGATGCCGGTGCCGCGATCGCCGACCGCCACGTAGGCGCACGCGGCATCGCGCCACGTGCGCACGCTGAAGCCCGACTTGCCATAGACCACAGCGTTCTGCATCAGGTTCATCAGCAGCCGCATCAGGCTGACCGGGCGATAGGGAACCGGCGGCAATGCCGCCAGCGACAGCTCGAATTCATGGCCCAGGCCGGCGAAGTCGGCGGCAAGCTGTGACACCAGCGCGTTGACGTCGCCGGGCTGCGGCTGCTCTGTCTCGCCGCTGCCGGCGTAGTCCATGAACTGCTGCAGGATGGTCTCGATGTGGTCCAGGTAGCCCTCGGCCGAGGCCACGAAGGCGTCGTCGGCGCCGCGCGGGATCGACATGGCCATGGCCAGCCGCAGCTTGGTCAGCGGCGTGCGGATGTCATGCGAGATACCCGCCAGCATCAGTGCCCGCGTCTGCTCGGCCTGCTGCAGCGCCTGCGTCATCTGGTTGAAGGCGCCGCTGACCTGGGCGATCTCGGTCGGGCCGTCGGTCGGCAGCGGCGGCGGTGTCGAGCCCGCGCAGATGTCCTGCGCGGCACGCGCAAGGTCCTGCAGCGGCCGGTTCAGGTGGCGCTGGATCAGGTAGCCGGTCAGCGCCGCCAGCAGCGCCAGCGCGGTCGACAGCGCCAGCGCCGTGGCGATGCCGCCGGCGCGCACGTCCTCGCTGATCGGCAGGCCGATCCAGCGGGGCGCACCGCCCACATGCATGCGGATCCAGAGCTGCTCGGCTTCGCCGGCCTGCCATCGCACCGGCATGTCGACGGGGAGGTGGCGCTGCAATGCTTCCATGAAGACATCGCGCTGCCAGGTGCGCAGCAGGTGTTGCAGGTCACGCGCCGGCTTCTCTGCGGCATGCGCGGGCTCCTGCGCCTGCGCGCCCATGCGCGCGGCCGTTGCGCCGCTGGGGTCAAGCGGCATTGCCGCCACCACGCGGTCGAGCGTGCGCACGTAGTCGGCAAAGACGATGGCGGCGCGCTCGATGCGCGGGCGCTGCACGTAATGCATCAGCACCGTCAGCGAGCAGGCCTGGGTGATGGCCACCAGCGCCACCAGCAGCAGGATGTTGCGCGCCAGCAGAGAGCGCGGCAGCAGGCGCCTCAGCATGGGCGAAGAACGGGTCACGGATCCACGCCGGCGACCAGCATGTAGCCGACGCCCCACACGGTCTTGATAAAGCGCGGCTTGGACGGGTCGTCTTCAACGATCTGGCGCAGCCGCAGGATCTGCACGTCGATGCTGCGGTCGAGCGCATCATGGTCGCGCCCGCGCGCCCGCGCCAGCAGGTTCTCGCGGCTGACCGCGCGGTTCGGCGACGATCCCAGTGCGTGCAGCAGCAGCATCTGCGCCGAATGCACTTCGACCGGCTCGCCGCCGCGCAGCAGCGTCTGCTTGCCGACATCGAAGATGAAGTCGCCGAAGCGCAGCCTCTGCGTGGTCACAGTGGGGTCGCCGGCCGACATCTTCTGCCGGCGCAGCAGCGCACGGATGCGCGCCACCAGCTCGTCCGGCACGAAGGGCTTGGCGAGGTAGTCGTCGGCGCCCGTTTCGAGGCCCGCCACGCGGTCCATCGGGTCGCCCTTGGCCGTCAGCATCAGGATCGGCAGCGTGTGGCCCTCTGCCCGCAGGCGCTTGCAGATGGTGAGGCCGTCCTCGGGCTCCATCATCAGGTCGAGCACCAGCAGGTCGTGCGGCTCGCGCTGCAGGTACTTGTCGAGCTGCTTGCCGTCGGCCACCGCGCGCACACGGAAGCCGTGCCCGGTCAGGAAGCGCTGCAGCATGTTGCGCAGCTCGGCTTCGTCGTCGAGCACGACAATCCTGTTCACCTGTTCCATCACGGCTCTCCCGGCGATGCCGGCGTGCAATCCGAACGCCGACTTCAGCGCGACATCATCTTCTGCTTCATGAACGCCTCGATCTGCGGCAGGGTCACGTAGCCCAGCCGCTGCGTGTCGATCTGGTCGAAGCGGCTCGCGACCATCGGCATGCCGGCCTGCGCCTGCTCGCGGGTCAGCTTGCCGTCCCGCGTGGTGTTCGCGCTGGCGAAACGCTCCTGCAGCTGCTGCAGCGCACGCTCGGCCCGCACGCCACCGGCAGCGGCCGCTGCGGGCATCTCGGCACTTTGTGCATAGCTGCCTGCAGAAACAATACACAACATAAGCACTGCAATCATCTTCTTCATGATGGACTCCGTGGGACAGCCGGCCTTGCCGGCGATTGGTAAAGCGAATCAGACGAGATAGCGCGTCGTCGCGCTCAGACCATGTGGGCGGGAACCCAAACGCCGCCGGCCCAGTGGCCAGGGATCATGACCGCCGGACGGGCCACGTAGAGCGCGCGCGGCGCGACATAGATCCTGCGCGGCACCGGCGCGGCGACCACGACGCGGACCGGCGGCGGGGCAACCACGACCTTGGCAGGCGGCGGCGCGTAAACCGTGGCGGGCGCGGGGGCCGGCACGTAGACCGGCGCCGGGGGCGGCGGCGTGACGACCACCGGCGGCATGCTGGCCGCCACGATCGTGCCCGCCGTGCCGACAGCAGCCACAGTGCCGACCGTCCCGACCGCGGTGACGGTGGGGCCGCCGGTCGTCACTGCCGCGCCGTGGACCACAGTAGTGCCGCCGCCGATGGTCACCACGCCGGGCGCCACGCTGGTGGCACTGCCCGAGTGCGTGACCGTGCCGCCCTGCGCACCGGTCGCGGTGCCGGAGCGGTAGCAGGTCGGGCCGGCGCAGCTGGTCGAGGCAGTGTGCCCGTAGCTATTGCCGTTTGCGCCAGTGACGGTGCCCGACGACGCATACTGGCCTACGCCTGCGCGCGTCACGCTGCCGGAAGTGGTGGCGCTCTGGCCGCCGGGGCCGGCCAGGTCGCCGCTGTGCGAGCAAGTGCCGCCGGCGCAGCTGGTGCCGCCGTCGTGCTGCACCGAGCGCCCGTTGGGGCCGACGGCAGTGCCGCTGTTGCCGAACTGGCCCGGCGCCGTGCGCGTGACGGTGCCTGAGTTGGTGGCCAGGCCGCCATGCGGGCCTTCGATGCCGCCGGCGTGCGAGCAGCTGCCGCCACCGCAGGCGCCGATATGCCCACTGCTGAACTTACCGCGCGGCGTATAGGCCGTGCTGTGTCCGCCCAACGCGGCGAAAGCGGGCGTGCTCGACAGGATCACCAGCGCGCCGCCGGCGATACCGAGCAGGCGGGGCAGGCGCAGGGAAGAGGCGAGATTGCTGAGGCGCTTGGTCATGGCAGGTCCTTCTGGTTCGGTTCATGCCGCGCAACATGCCGCGGCGACGGCCGAACTATAGGGAAGCGACCACGATATGTCGCGGTGGAAAACATGTCGCGGTATTACACCGCCGCCGGCCCGCCGGTCATGACATACGGCGAAATAATTGCCGGATGGCGCCGCACGGGTCCAGCCACTACCTTTGCCTCACCGACGCAGCAAGCCCCCCGCAAGCACGCGTCCCACCTCACCGCACTGGACCCCGACATGCACAACCTCGGAAAGCTCACCCTCTATGTCACGGCGTTTGTTGTGACGATCTCTCTGCTCGAAGCCTTCTTCCTGGCACGCAAGGCGAAGCGCCAGGGCAAGGACTATCCCTGGCATGAAGTCACGCTGTCGCTGGCCGACCTGGCTGGCCGCAAGCTGCTGGCGCTGCTGCCGCTGTCGCTGGCCGCTCCCGTGTTTGCGTTTGCCTGGCAGCATCGCCTCTTCACGGTCGAGATCGACAGCGCGCTGGCCGTGCTGCTGCTCTTCCTCGGGCAAGAGTTCTGCTACTACTGGTACCACCGCGCCTCGCACCGCATCCGCTTCTTCTGGGCGACGCACGCGGTGCACCACTCGCCCAACGAACTGACGCTGGGCACCGCCTATCGTCTCGGCTGGACCGGCAAGATCACCGGCACCGCCATCTTCTTCGCGCCGCTGGTCTTCCTGGGCGTGCGTCCTGAAGTGGTGCTGGCCACGGTGAGCCTGAACCTGCTGTACCAGTTCTGGCTGCATACCACCTGGATCCCCAGGCTGGGCTGGCTCGAATACGTGTTCAACACCCCGTCGGCGCACCGCGTGCACCATGCCTCGAACATCGACTACCTCGATGCCAACTTCGGCGGCGTGCTGGTCATCTTCGACCGCCTGTTCGGCACCTATGTGGAAGAGCGTGAGGAAGAGCCGTGCCGCTACGGCCTGGTCCACCCGACCACCACGCACAACCCGCTGGTCAACCAGTTCGAGCACTGGGTCGGCCTGGGCCAGGACATGGCCAACGCTGGCAGCGTGCGGAATGCGATGGGTTATCTGGTGATGCCTCCGGGCTGGACGCCGGATGGCTCGGGCGAAACCACTGAGGGTCTGCGACTGCAAGCGCAGGCTGAGCGTGCGGTGGCAGTGGAAGCCAGGTAGCTCCTGCCGGATGCATTGGGAAGCGCGGTGCTGGCCACTTGGCACTCGCAACAGGCCGGAATCAATGCGTCAAGCCGCCGGTCAAAGGGCTCAAGATGGCTTCGCGATTTCCCTCCCAATGCAACGCCTGCTTCTCATCCTGGGCGCCGTGCTGCTTGCCGCCGGCGCCGCCTGGCCCTGGCTCGCCAAACTGCCGTTCGACCGCCTTGGCCGCCTGCCCGGCGATATCCACATCGTCCGCGACGGCTTCAGCTTTTACCTGCCGATCACCACCTGCATCCTGGTGTCGGTGGTGGTTTCGGTGGTGGTCTGGCTGCTGCGGCGCTGAGCCCGCGCCCAAGGCATCAGTCCGCCTGCGCCTCGGTACGGAACACCGCCACCGCCCGCTGCATCTGCAGCGCCTGCTCCTGCAATGACTGCGCCGCGGCCGCGGCCTGCTCCACCAGCGCGGCGTTCTGCTGCGTGACCTGGTCCATCTGCGCCACCGCCTGGTTGACCTGGCCGATGCCGGTGCTCTGCTCGCGCGAGGCCTGGCTGATCTCATCCATCATCGCCGTGACCCGGCCGATGGCGGCGACGGTGCCGGCCATGGTCGCGGCAACGTCCAGCGCCAGCGTGTTGCCGGCGGCCACGCGCTCGCCGGATTGCGAGATCAGCATGCGGATCTCCTTGGCCGAGGCGCCGGCGCGCTGCGCCAGCCCGCGCACTTCGCTGGCCACCACCGCAAAGCCGCGGCCGGCCTCGCCGGCGCGCGCTGCTTCCACCGCTGCGTTCAGCGCCAGGATACTGGTCTGGAAGGCAATGCCATCGATCACCGCGATGATGTCGGCGATGCGCCTGGAATCGGCGTCGATGGCCTGCATGGTCTGCTGCATGCGGCCGACCGCGTCACCGCCGGCGCGCGCCGCGGCCGAGGCTTCGCGCGCCAGCGCGCTGGCCTGGCCGGCATTGCCCGCATTCTGCTGCACGGTGGCGGTCAGCTGCTCCATGCTGGCCGCGGTCTGCTCCAGCGACGACGCCTGCTGCTCGGTGCGCTGTGACAGGTCGATGTTGCCCTGCGCGATATCGGCCGCCGCGGCCAGCACGTTGTGCGCGCCGGCCTTGGTGTCGCCGATCAGCGTGCGCCAGCCCGCCGCCAGCGCAAGCAGGTGCCGCTTGATCTCGCTCAGCTCGTCGCGGCCGCTCGCCGCGAGGCGCACGGTCAGGTCGCCGGCATGGATGCGCGCGACCATCGCGCCGACCTCGCGGACGTCGGCGCGCATGCCGCGGCTGAAGCCGATGAACAGGTAGAAGGCGGTGCCCACCGTGGCCAGCGCAATGCCAGCGAGCCAGGCGAACTGCCGTGCCTGCGCCGCGGCACGCTGCGCCAGCATCTCGGCGGCGATCGCGGAGAACACCCGGCTGGCGTCCGCCACGCCTTCGATAGCGGCGGTGGCTTCGTCGAAATAGGCCCTGGCCTCGATGTCGATGCCGGCCGCGCCCAGCATGCGCCCCTGCAGCGTGCGATGGAAGTGGTCCATCGCGTCCAGCCGTGCCAGCGCGGCATCGATGCGCGCGCGGTAAGCGGGTGCTGCCTTGCCGACGCGGGCGATATCGCGCCGTATCGTGTCCAGCCCCGCGCGGATCTGTTCGGCCAGCGCGCCCAGTCCCGCCTGCTGCGCGGCATCGGCATACCCGCCCTGCGCGATGATGCCGGCGCCGCGGCCGCGTGCCAGCGCGCTCTGTTCTGCCAGTTGCGGCATCGGTCCGGTCAGCAGGCTGACCAGGTAGTACGAGCCCGCCTCGCTGTCCAGCGCCAGTTGCGAGCGCTCGGCCACGTCGGCGATATACGCCTGCGTTTGCCGCACCAGCGCGCTGTGGCGCTCGAACAGCGGCCCCGCCGTGGTGTCCAGGCCGGACTCGCGCAATTGCTGCCAGTCCTGCTCAAGCTGGCGCATACCGGCCGCGAGTGCAAAGCCGGGATTCTGCGCAATGCTGCGCGCCAGTGCGATAAGGTTGGCCGCCGCCTGTTGGTCGGCCTTGTCGAAGGTGGCGCGGAAAGCGGCGTTGCCGGACAGCACCGCATTCGCGGCGCCACGCCGGACCTGGGTCTCGCGCATGAAATCGAGCGCGTGGCCGACTACCGCCAGCCCGCGTATCTCCTGGCTGGTGGTGCTGCGCGCCTGCGCCGCATCGCGCAGCGCCACGGACAACGCGCCGACCAGCGGCACCAGGAACAGCACGGCAATCAAGGCCAGCTTGCGGCGGATATTCAGGCGCGCCATCAGGCGCTCGGCGGGAAGGAACAGGGCGGGCATGGATCGTCGCAGAGGGGCTTGGTTTCCCCCTGCTATCGGCCCGGTTTGGCAGTGCTGAAGCGCGGATGCCAGGGTTTTTGACAATGCGCAAATGCGGTGCGACTAAAGCGCTGAAGTGGGGCAAACGGCGCGCCGATCAGGGGCATGTTGCCCTGCTGTAGGGCTGTTTTTCCGGCATTGCCGGCCCCGTTACAGCTGCGCGCCGATCAGCGAGGCCAGCCGGTCGCGCAATCGTTCCTGCCATGGACGGTTGAGCCACGCCTGATGGGTCATCGGCCGCGACAGCTTCAGGTCCTCCTCGAAGATCCGGGTCTGCTGCGCGGCAAACGCGGCGTCGAGGATATTGAGCGTGGCCTCGTCATTGAGGCGGAACGAGCGGTTGTCGAAATTGGTGGACCCCACCGAGACCAGCAGGTCGTCGACGATCAGCACCTTGCAGTGGTACATGGTCGGCGCGTACTCGGCGATCAGCGCGCCGGCCTTCAGCAGTTCGCCCCAGCGCGCGCGCGACGCGGAGCGCACGGTTTCGGAGTCGATATGCTCGCCCGGCACGATCACCCGCACCCTGACGCCTCTGGCCAGCGCTGCCAGCAGTGCCTTCTCGGTCAATGCGTCGGGAACGAAATACGCCGCGGACAAATCGATGCTGCGCGCCGCCGCGGTGATCGCCAGGTGGTACATCAGCGCCATGCTCTCGCTGCCGCCCGTCGGCGAGCTGCTGAACATCTGCGCCCGCCCATTGCCGACCGGCGGCAACTCGGGAAAGTAGTCGGGGCCATGCGGCACCGCGCCGCTGACCTTGATCCAGTTGTCCAGGAACACCGACTGCATCTGGCCGACCACCGGGCCTTCCACCTCGAAATGGGTATCGCGCCAGTGGTCGGGGTCCTGCGCGTGGCCGGTCCACTCCGGCGCGATGCCGACGCCGCCGGTAAAGCCGATCCTGCCGTCGACCACCAGCACCTTGCGGTGGGTGCGGTTGTTCAGCTTGCCAATGGTGTACCAGCGCACCGGATGGTAGCGGCGCACATCCACGCCGGCACTGGTCATCAGTGCGAGCGCGGCCTTGTCGATCTTGGAACTGCCGACCGCATCGAGCAACACCTTGACGCTGACGCCGGCCGTGGCGCGTTCGGCCAGTGCCTGCGCGAACTCGTGGCCGATGTCGCCCGACCAGTAGATGTACGACTCGAAGTTGATGGTCTTCCGTGCGGCACGGATCGCGCCCAGCATCGCCGGGAAGATCTCGTCGCCGTTCCTGAGCACGCGGTAGCGGTTGCCGTCGACCACGGGCGGGCCCAGCAGCACTCCCAGTTCGCGGGCGAACTGCGGGTCTTCCAGGCTGTAGAGGCGGTCGAGGCGGCGCTCGATGCGCTTCTCGCCGCCGACCAGGTTGTAGGCGACGATGCCCGCCAGGGCAAGCAACACGGCGGCGGCGGCAAACGCAAACATTCTGCCCCTGGTCCGAAACCGGGGAAAGATGCGGCGGATCACGCAGTCACCATGATGTTGGGGCGCGGGATTGCCCGCGGCGTAGGGAGTGGCCGATACAGGATAGGCGTTATCGGCGCGCTTGTGGCATCCGGCCCGTGCCGCGCTCGCGCGGCACGCGCCTGCGTTGGATCATGCCGGCAGTCGGGATGGCCTGCCGCATGGCGTCGGCGAACAAGCGCAGCTTTGCCGGATAGAAGCGCGCCTGCGGATAGACCAGGTAGATCGGCAGCGGATCGGCCTGCCATTGCGGCAGCAGGTGCAACAGCCTGCCGCTGGCGATGTCCTCGGCAAAGATCCACGACGAGCCGACGGCAACGCCCAGCCCCAGCCGGGCCGCCGCATGCAGCGCGTACAGGCTGTCCGTGCTCATGCGCGGCGCGAAGGTCAGGCCGTGGCGTGCCTGGGTCTGCAGGTTCTGCAGCACGATCTCGTTACGGTAGAACGTGCGCAGCGCCAGCCAGGGAAGGTCTTCCAGGTCTTGCGGGCGTCGCGGCAGCGGCTTGCCGTCGAACAGCGACGGCGCGGCGATGACCGCGCGCGGCACCTCCGCCAGGCGCACGGCCACCAGGCCGGGTTCATGCACCTCGCCCACATGGATCGCGCAATCGATGGCCTCGGCGATGAAATCCGGCGTGCGGTCGTGCAGCAGCCATTCCACCGAAACCTCCGGGTATTGCCGCAAAAAGCTCGCCAGCGGGCCCACCAGCACCTCCTGCCCGAACGCGTGCGGCACCACCACGCGCAGCGTACCGCTGGGCGCGTGGCCCACGCCGCGCACGTCGGCTTCGAACCTGGCCCAGTCCGCCACCAGTTCGCGGGCGCGCTCGTAGCAGCGCTCGCCGTCTTCGGTCAGCTTCATCGCATGCGTGGAGCGCTGCAGCAGGCGCACGCCCAGCAGTTGCTCCAGCGTCTGCAGGCGCCGGCTGACGGTGGGCTGGGTGGTCTGCAGCTGCGCGGCCGCCCGCGACAGGCTGCCGGCCTCGACGATGCGCACGAAAGTCTGCATCAGGTCGATGCGGTCGGCGCCGGGTGCGCCGCGGGCAGCAGAGGGGGCGGCGCCCGGGTTAGTGGCTGGCGGGGCTTCCATACGCGTCTCGTATAGCCGTTGTTCATCCCGCACGTCTACCAGAATCGGCGGGCATGGACAACACTTCGGGCCATCCCAACTTCTTTGCGAACCACGTGAAACCCGCCATGTCCCCTGTTCCCGCAACCTCGCCCGCCGCCACGCTGGCCGACCCGGCCGTGCCAGCGCGGCTGGTCTTGCTGCTCGCCACCGGCGCAGGCCTGGCGGTGGCTTCGCTGTACTACAGCCAGCCCATGCTCGGCGTGATGGCCCCCGACCTGCACGCGAGCGACGCCACCGCCGGCGCCATCCCCACGCTGACGCAGCTCGGCTATGCGTTGGGCATCCTGTTGCTGGCGCCGCTGGGCGACCGCTATGACCGCCGCCATATCATCGTGGCCAAGGCGGTGGCGCTGGTCGGCGCGCTGCTGCTGGCGGGCCTGGCGCCCGGCATCGGCATGCTGCTGGTGTCGAGCCTGGTGGTGGGCCTGTCCGCCACGCTGGCGCAGGACATCGTGCCGGCCGCAGCGGCGCTGGCACCGGCCGCGCAGCGCGGCAAGGTGGTCGGCACCGTGATGACCGGGCTGCTGCTGGGCATCCTGCTGTCGCGGGTGGTCAGCGGCTTCGTCGCCGCGCACTTCGGCTGGCGCGCGATGTTCATGCTGGCGGCGGCCAGCATCGCGGCGGTGGCGCTGGTGGCGCGGCGCCAGCTGCCGCGCTTTACCCCGGCCACGACGCTGCCATATCGCGCGCTGCTGGCCTCGCTGGCGGCGCTGTGGCGCGAGCATGGCGCGCTGCGCCGCGCGGCGCTGGCGCAAGGGCTGCTTTCGGTGGGCTTCAGCGCGTTTTGGTCGACGCTGGCGGTGATGCTGCATGGCGCGCCCTTCCACCTGGGCAGCGAGGCCGCCGGCGCGTTCGGCCTGGCCGGTGCCGCCGGCGCGCTGGGCGCGCCGCTGGCCGGCCGCCTGGCCGACCGCGGTGGTCCGGAACGGGTGACCCGCGCGGGCGCGGCGCTGGCGGCGCTGTCGTTTGCCGCCATGCTGCTGACGCCGCTGGTGCCACCGCAGGCGCAGCTGTGGCTGATCGGCGCCAGCGCCATCGGCTTCGACCTGGGCGTGCAGGTGGCACTGGTCGCGCACCAGACCATCGTCTATGGCATCGACCCGGGCGCGCGCAGCCGCCTCAACGCGGTGCTGTTCGTTTGCATGTTCACCGGCATGGCCGCCGGCGCCGCCCTCGGCAGCCTGGTGCTGGCGCGCTTCGGCTGGACCGGCGTGGCCGCGCTGGCCACCGCCGCGGCGCTGTCCGCGCTGGCGGTGCGGCTGCTGCCGAAGCGCGCGGCGCAGTGAGCCGGAACCCGCCCTATGCCACGGGCGCGGCCCCTTCGCCGGGCGTGCCCGCCTCATCGCCCTGCGCCGGCGCCAGCGGCACCTCCACCGTCAGCGCCGTGGCGCCGGCCGCCGAGCGGATCTGCAGCCGGCCGCCGATCGCCGCGGCGCGTACCTGCATGTTGCGCAGCCCGCGCCCGCCGCGCGTGGCTTCGGTATCGAAGCCGCGGCCGTCGTCGGCCAGCGTGATGCGGATCGCCTGCGCGGCCGGGTCCGCCTGGGCGGTCACGGTGAGCGTGCGCGCCGCCGCGTGCTGCAGCACGTTGGTGATGCCTTCCAGCAGCAGGTATTGCAGCTCCTGCACCTTGCGCGCGGAGAAGTGCGGCAGCGTCGGCAGGCGTTCGACCTCCCAGTGGATCTCGAGCCCGGCATCGGCAATGCGCGGCCCCAGCCGGTAGCGCAGGTTGCCCAGCACCGCGGCGAGGTCGCCGCCGGTGTCCTGCATCGCATCGATGGACAGCTTCAGCGAATCCAGCGCGTGCCGCACCTGCGTGGCGACCTCCGGCGCGCTCGCCTTGCCGGATTCCAGCATCGACAGGGTGGTGACCAGCTGGCTGCCCAGGCCGTCGTGCATATCGCGCAGGATGCGTCCGCGCTCGCGCAGCGCGGTTTCCTCCGCGGCGATCTTCTGCGTGCGCGCAAAGGCCGCGCGCAGCTGCGCCTCGCGCTGCGCGACGCGCTCGGTTAGCACCTGGTTGGCGTTCTGCAGGCTCTGCACCGCGCTGGTGTAGCGCTCCACCAGCATCCACGCCATCACCACGCTGAACGGCACCGAGACATAGCGGGTCATGGAGTGGACCCAGTAATAGTCGCCGGTCAGCCAGACCTTGATCCAGTCCGCCAGGAACAGCACCGCCGACACGCCCACGGTGACGGCCAGCAGCGTCGCCTCGCGGCTGGGCCGGCGCAACGCCCCCCACACCATCGCGCCGGCCACGGTCAGGATGATGCCCACCTTGACCATCCAGCTCAGCGGAAACACCAGCGGATGGCTCGAGATAGCCGCCAGCGGCGCGATCACCGGCAGCGCCAGCCACAGGTAGGCGTTCAGGGTCCGATGCAGCCAGCGCCACGGCACCCGGATCACCAGCAGGCAGAACCTGGCGATGGCGCCCAGGAACACCTCGCGCGCGGCGGCAACGATATAGCCGCGCAACTCCGCCGGAATGGCGAGGTCATCGACAAAGTAGTCGAGCAGCCGCACGCTCCAGGCGACCTCGGCCAGCCCGTACAGCCCGAACAGCGCATCGCGCTGGCGCCACCAGATCAGCAGCGCCAGGCCGCCCAGCACGACGCTGAGCACCGCCGCGATCAGCGGGCCGACCACGCGCAGCAGGAAGGCCCGCTCATACTGCGCGCGCGCCTCGGCGGCCGGGCCCACCGTCACCGGCAGCAAGCCCGAGCGCGCATAGGCGCGCGCCGCCACGGTGATGCGCAGCAGGTTGCCGTGCGCGTTCGCCAGTTCGGGCGGCACGGCCACGTAGTAGGGGCGCTTGGCCAGCGCCGACGCCGGCGCGTCCAGGCGGCCCCCCGCGGCGATCAGCACGCCGTTGAGCCGCACCTCGTAGCTGCCCCCGGCCCACGGCACGAACAGCCCGCCGGGCTCCCCCGCGGGCCAGTTGCGGTCGAAGCGCAGTTCGTAGACCACCGTGCCGGACTTGCCCGGCATCACCCGGTCCCAGTAGTCCGGCAGTGTCAGCGCGCGCGCCGGCAGCACGGTGCCGTCGGACAGCGTGGCCGAGCGCGTGGCCGCGGCCAGGGTTGCCGTGTCCGCGGCGGCCATGCCGGGCAGCAGCAGGCTGGCCCAAGCCAGCAGCATGGCCAGCACGGTGCGCAGGGACCTCGGCCAGGACAGCATGGCGCGCTTACAGGGACTTGAGCAAGCCGAGCTTGGCCGCCTCGAACACCGCCTCGCCGCGCGAGCGCACGGCCAGCTTGCCGTAGATGTTCTTGATATGCGATTGCACGGTATGCACGCTCAGCCCGAGGTAGCGGGCGGTTTCGGCATAGGTATAGCCGCGCGAGATCAGGTCCAGGATCTCGTTCTCGCGCACCGACAGCACCACCGCGCCGGCCCCGGCGCCGGCGGCCTCGCGCGCCGCCGCCTCGGCGGGCGCCCCGCGCAGCCGGTTCACCACCTGCCGCGCGATCAGCGGGCTCATGGGCGAGCCGCCCGCGCGCAATTCGCCGATGGAGGCGGCAATGCGGTCGGTGGTTTCATCCTTGAGCAGGTAGCCGATGGCGCCGGCCTCGATGCTGGCCAGCACATGCTGGTCGTCGCCGAACACGGTCACGACCATGCAGTCGCAGGCGGGATAGCGCTCGCGCGCGTTGCGGATCACGTCGATGCCGCTGCCGTCGGGCAGGCCGAGGTCGCACAGCAGCACGTCGGGCTGGTGCTGCGCCAGCCATGCCAGCGCCTCCGCCACGGACGCGGCGCAGCCCGATACCGCGGCATCCGCCGCATGCAGGTCGACGGCCTGCACCAGGCGGCGCAGCGCCAGGGGGTCGTCTTCGACGATGAGGACTCTTGTTGTGCTTGCCATGCCTGTCTTCCCGAGCCACGGCGCGGTGCGCCCCCTGTGTTGCCGCGCGGTGCGCGGATTGCGCCGGCACGACGGCGGATTCTGACATATCCCGCCCGCGCGCGGACGGCCCGGCGGGCCCGTTCAGGGTAAACGCCGCCGCCCGTACCGATCGCACGGCCGCGCGGCGTTGCCCATCCCATATTCTGGGGAGGCGGCAGGCCGTGCCTGCCCCTATGATCGCGGCAAAACAGCCCCGCCCGTCCGGACCACGGCCGCCAGCGAGGGCAACAAAGCATGACGGGAATACGGGGAGCATGACCGTGACAGACCAGACAGCCGGCACACCGGCCGCACGGGGAATCGGGGAAGCAAGGGGGGAAGCCGCGCGCGCCATCCCGGCAACGGCCGCGCTGCGGTTCGCTGGCGGGATGGCCGCATGCGGGCTGGCGGCGCGGTCTATGACCTGCTGCCCGCCGAGCTGGAGTTGGTAAAGCTGGGCAGCGCCAACAAGTACACCGACCAGACCATGGTCAAGGGCGTGCTGAGCGGGCTGCCGTTCCTGTCACTGGTAACGCTGGCCATGGACAATTTATTCACGCTCGGACGAAGCGGTGCCGATGCGGCATGAGCGCCTGGACCAGGTGCAGAAATTCACCTTCCAGCGGCTGGTGCTGGAACCCGGCCAGGCCATCGGCTTCACCATGCACGTACGCTACCAGCTGCCGGGCGAAGCGGAACTGGCCGACCTGCGCGAAACCGCCGCGCCGCTGGCCCGGCAGCAGTAAGGGGCGCCCATGCGGATGCTCCACGCGGCCGGGACATGGCGCCGCGCCGGCGCGGCGCTGCTTGCGCTGACACTGGCTACGCCGCTGCCTGGCGCGGCGGCCTGGTTCGACGGCGACGAGAAGCGCCTCGCGGCCGAGGCGGACCGCTTTGTCGCCGACAAGCCCGGCGAGCTCCAGCGCATCCTGCATACGCTGTACATGGAGGGCGAGTGGAACGCCGTGCTCAACCTCGACCTGCTCGGCCTGGCCGCGATCGAGGCCGGCCGGCCGCGCCTGGCCGAGCGCGCCTTCGACATGGCCGCGGCGCGCATCCTGCGGATGTATGCCGATGACCCCAACGCCCGGCAGGCCCGCTCGCTCTGGTCCGCGGAAAGCGTCAAGGACTGGAAGGGAGAGCCGTACAACGGCGAGCACGGCGGCGTGGCCAACCCCTCGCCGTGGCCGGCGGAACCGGTCGAAGCCGGGCGCGAACGCGCCAACGCGGCGCTGGGCAACGAGCTGCTCGCGCTGCCGTTCGGGCCGTAGCGCTCAAGACCCGTTCGGGGGATGCCAGTCTGATTTTATCGACCGTTGGAGCGCTTTTGGCAGTTCTGTTGGATTTTGCAAGCGGTACGCATACAATGCCCCGGCGTCAGCCGCTAGAGCTGGCGGACCTGGAGAAGAAGCAAAAATGCAGACGGGAAAACTGATGGCAGGGCTGGTCCTGGCCGGGTTGCTGGCCGGTTGTGAGTCGATGGATGGCGCGATGTCCTCCATCAGCGGCGTGCTGGACGGCACCGGCGACGTGCTCAGCGGCGACTTCCGCATGCTGGCCGACCCCAAGCCGGCTTCGCTGGGCGACATCTGGGCAGACTGGAAGAAGAACGAAATCACGGCGAAGAAGAAGTGGGACGCGCAGGCCATCCTGGTGTCGGGCACGGTCTCGCGCATCACCAAGGTGGACGGCCTGAGCCGGTCGGACGACACCATCGCGGTCTACTTCAAGGATTCGGTCAACCCGCAGTGCACCGGCAAGGCGCTGATGCGCGATGCGATGCTGGTCAACCAGAAGAAGATCAGCAACCTGCAGACCGGAGACAAGATCAATGTGACCGGCGTGCTGGCGACCAGCGATTCCGAGCTGTACAACAGCAGCAACAAGGAATGCTATTTCGCCTTCGCCAAGTCAAAGATCGAGGCAGCGCCGGCGACCACGGCCGCAACCAGCACCACGTCGAAGGCCGCCACGAGCACCAAGTCCGCCAAGTCGACCAAGACCAGCAAAAAGTAAGCTGGCTTGCACGACCGGCGCCGGCGCCTGGCATGGACCGGACGCACGGCGCCCACGCCGCATCGCACCGATGGCGCATGGGGTGAACGCCACGCCACGCCGGGCAAGTCCCGACGGCATCCCTTACACGCTCTGAAACCGTTGCACGGACGCTGCCCCGTCCATTCGCCGTTGGCGCCGGCCCGCAGGGCCGTCGGCCGCACGGTACGAATCTTGCCCCTTCCCAAGTACCCGCCCGCGGTGCTGGCGTATTGTTGCGCCGGCTTCCGCACATGGCGTTACTTGTCAGGAAATCAGCATGGGCTACTACTACGATGACCCTGAAGCGCGCGAGCAACGCGAACGCCGCCAGGCATGGGACGACGATGACTGGCAGCCGGAATCGGAACGCGACCGCTGGCAAGCGCAGCGCAGACGCCAGCAAATGACCCCAGGCCAGACCAGCTACGGCGGCCCCGCCCGCCCGGCCCGGGAATTCAACGAGCAGTACGGTGCCGGCCGCTACCCGGACTATCCGCGCGAAGGGCGCTACGGCAGCGACCTGCGCTATGGCCTGAACGGCGGCTACGGCTGGGAACGCGCCACCGAATGGCGCGACCCGCAGGCCTGGGAGCGCGACGACGAATACGCGGAACAGCAGTGGCGCCAAAGCACCGAACGCGCCCGCGAACCACGCGAGCGCTACCAGGGGCGCGAGCGCTATGAGACGCGCGCATCGTCCCGCGACGAGGGCCGCGCGCGCTACTTCAGCGACCTGCGCAGCGACCGCCGCTACTGGACCGAGCCGGAGGATGACGAAGAAGAAGACCGCCGCTATACGGCGCAACGCCACGACCCCCGGTATCGCCAATACGCGCAGAGGCGCGGCTGGGAGACCGACGAAGACCGGGACGACGATCGCGACGACGACCGCGAGCACGGCATGCTCTATAACCTGGGCCGCCGCATCGGCGAAGTGGTGGGCGACTGGTTCGGCACGCCCGACGAACGGGAACGCCGCAGCGGCCCGCGCGGCTACCAGCGCAGCGACGAGCGCATCCGCGACCAGATCTGCGAACGTCTCAGCTACGCGCGTGGCGTGGACGTGAGCGATGTCAGCGTCGACGTCAACGACGGCGTGGTGTCGCTGACCGGCACCGTGCGTGACCGCGGCCAGAAGTACTACATCGAGGACATGGCCGACGGCACCTACGGCGTCAAGGAAGTCAATAACGACATCCGCGTGCGCCGCGAAGGCGACCGCCCGGGTGAATCGTCCGGCGGCGCCAGGAGCACGGCCAGCGCGACCAGCGGAGCCAGCTCCGGTAGTGCGGCCGGCACCACCGGCGGCAGCGCCACCAGTCCGACCGGCAGCACCTGGCGCGCATAAGGCCAGTAGCCGGCGGAGCGTTCCGCCGGCTTTTTTTGCATCCCTTCATCCCCGTCCGGCATGCCCGCGTCCACGCTGAAGATCGCCACCTTCAACATCAACGGCATCCGCAGCCGGGTGGGCGCGCTATGCCACTGGCTGGCGCGCGAAGCCCCGGACATCGTCTGCCTGCAGGAACTGAAGACCGCCGACGAGAGCTTTCCGGCGCGCGAGATCCGCGACGCCGGCTATGGCGCGATCTGGCACGGCCAGAAGTCATGGAACGGCGTGGCCATCCTGGCGCGCGGCGAGGAACCGGTGGAAGTGCGCCGCGGCCTGCCGGGCGACCCCGACGACAGCCACAGCCGCTATCTTGAGGCGGCGGTCTCGGGCCTGCTCATCGCCTGCCTCTACCTGCCCAACGGCAACCCGCAGCCCGGGCCGAAGTTCGACTACAAGCTCGCCTGGTTCGAACGGCTGATCGCACACGCGCAGGAACTGTTCGGCAGCGGCCACCCCGTGGTGCTGGCCGGCGACTACAACGTGGTGCCGACCGATCAGGACATCTACAACCCGCGCTCCTGGCGCAAGGACGCCCTGCTGCAGCCGGAAAGCCGTGATGCCTACGCGCGCCTGCTGGCGCAGGGCTGGACCGATGCGCTGCGCCAGCGCCATCCCGACGCGCCGGTCTACACCTTCTGGGATTACTTCCGCCAGCACTGGCAGACCAACTCCGGCCTGCGCATCGACCACATCCTGCTGAGCGCCGAACTGGCGCCCCGCCTGCGCGACGCCGGCGTGGACCGCTGGGTGCGCGGCGAAGACCACCCCAGCGACCATGCGCCGGCGTGGGTAGTGCTGGGCCCGGCGGCGCGGCGCAAGCGGGCGGGCTAGCCCGCTGCCTCGGCCACCAGCTTGTCGCGGATAAAGCCCAAAAAGGCGCGCACGCCCTCCGGCAGCGTGCGTCCCGCCAGCGTCTGCAGTTCGATCGCACGGCCGCGCATGCCGCGTTCGCGGATGGTGGCGGCATGCAGCTCGCCGCGGCGCAAGCGGTCGCCCACCGTCACCGTGCCCGAGATCGACAGGCCGCCGCCGTGCAGCACAAAGCTGGTCAGGGTCTCGAAGTGGTTGGTCACCAGCACCGGCTCGAACACCATGCCGCGCTCGCCGCAGGCCAGGTCGAACAGCTGCCGCACGGTGTTGTCGCCCTCGGGCAGTGCCAGCGGATACGGCTGCATCTGCGCCAGCGTGATGCTGCGAAAGCGTGCCAGCGGATGGTCCGGGCGCATGATGGCGATCACCGGTGCGGCCTGCCGGTGCGCGATGCGGATGCCCTGCTCGGGGGCGCGGCTGTAGGTGATGCCGATGTCCGCGTCGCCATGCAGCACGATGCCCGTGACCTCCGCCGGCGGCGCCACGCGCAGGTGGAACTGCAGGCCCGGATAGCGCTGGCGGAACTCGGCGATGCTGCGCGGCAGGAACTCGATCGCAAACCCGGCGGAACTGGCCACGCGCACGCGGCCGCGTCGCAGGCCCTGCAGCGCGGCGATCTCGGACACCACGCGGTCGGCCTCGAGCGCGCCGCGCAGCGCAAAGGCCGCCAGCAACTCGCCGGCGGCGCTGGCCACCATGCCACGCGGGCGGCGGTCGAACAGGGGCACGCCGAGCAGGGCCTCGAGCGCGGCGACCTGACGGCTCACCGCCGACACGGTCACATTGAGCCGCTGCGCCGCCTCGGTCAGCGACCCGCTGCGGACCACTTCCAGGAAATAGCGCAGCGAGGTGTCCTGCAGGCGATGCGACAGCATGGGTCTGGGGCTCCGGCTGGTTTGCGTTTTACGCAAGGATATTTGAAAAAATCGTCGATTGCGGGAAAGCACGACTCGCCCGTATGCTTTTCCACAACATCCCCGGAGACTCCGCGCCATGGCCACCGCCCAGACCCCTGCTCCCTCGACCGACCCGATCACTGAGCTCGATGCCGTCGCGCTGTCGCGCGCCATCCATGCCCGAGACGTCTCTTGCGTGGAAGTGCTCGATGCCTTCCTCGGCCAGATCGACCGCCACAATCCCCGCGTCAACGCCATCGTCGCCATGGTGGACCGCGACACGCTGCGCCGGCAGGCGCGCGGACTCGACGACGAACTGGCGCGCGGCGCCAGCCGCGGCCCGCTGCACGGCTTCCCGCAGGCGCCCAAGGACATCAGCCCGGCCGCGGGCATGGTCACCACCAAGGGCTCGCCGATCTTCGCCGGCCAGGTCAGCGATGCCGACGCCGTGGTCTTCGAGCGCATGCGTGCCGGCGGCGCGGTCTTCGTCGGGCGCACCAACTCGCCCGAATTCGGCCTCGGCGGCCATACCTACAACCCGGTCTACGGCACCACCCGCAATGCCTTCGATCCCGCCTTCTCCGCCGGCGGCAGCAGCGGCGGCGCCGCGGTGGCGGTGGCGCTGCGCATGCTGCCGGTGGCCGACGGCTCGGACATGATGGGCTCGCTGCGCACGCCGGCGGCGTTCAACCATGTCTATGGGCTGCGCACCTCGGTCGGCTGCGTGCCGCACGGCCCGGGCGACGAGGTCTTCTTCCAGCAGTTCAGCGTGGCCGGCCCGATGGCGCGTAACGTGCCGGACCTGGCCCTGCTGCTGTCGGTGCAGGCCGGCTTCGATGCGCGCCTGCCGCTGACGCGCCGCACCGAGGCGCCCGGCAGCTTCGCGCTGCCGCCCGAGCGCGACTGGACCGGCGTGCGCATCGGCTGGCTTGGCGACCTGGGCGGGCACCTGCCCACCGAAGCGGGCCTGCTCGACACCTGCGTGCAGGCCCTCTCCCACCTGCGTGCGCTGGGTTGCATCGTCGATGCGGCGCTGCCCGACTTCGACCTGGAACGACTGTGGCGCGCATGGATCGACCTGCGCAGCTTCTCGGTGGCGGGCGCCAACGCGGCGCTGTACCACGACCCCGCCAGGCGCGCGCTGCTCAAGCCCGAGGCGGTCTGGGAAATCGAGCGCGGGCTGGCGCTGCCGGGCACGCGCGTGTACGAGGCCATGGTCGAACGCAGCGCGTGGTACCAGGCGCTGCGCGCGCTGTTCGAGCGCTTCGACTACCTGGTGCTGCCCGCCGCGCAGGTATTCCCGTTCGATGCCGGCTGGGACTGGCCGCACACCATCGACGGCCGCGACATGGACACCTACCACCGCTGGCTGCAGGCGGTGGTGCCGGCCACCATGGCCGGCCTGCCGGCGCTCGCCGCACCCGCCGGCTTCGGCCCGCGGGGCCTGCCCGCCGGCATCCAGATCATCGGCCCGGCGCAGGCCGACGCCGCGGTGCTGCAGCTCGGCCACGCCTACGACCAGGCCGGCGGCTTCTCGCGCGTGCGCAGCCCCTGGCTGGGCTGATACCGGCTGCGCATCGATACCGATCCCCTCCTATTCCTACCACTGCCGCAGGAGTGCCCACGATGACTGCAATGCCCCCGAAGCTGTTTCTCGCCTGCGCCGCCGCCCTGGCCGCGGCGCTGACCACCGCGCCCGCCGTGCAGGCGCAAACGTGGCCCGAGCGCCCGCTGCGGCTGGTGGTGCCCTTCGCCGCGGGCGGCGCCACCGATGTGCTGGGCCGCCTGCTGGCGGTCGGGCTGGGCGAAAAACTCGGCCAATCGGTGGTGGTCGAGAACAAGCCCGGCGCCAGCACGGTGATCGGCGCCACTCAGGTGGCCAAGGCCGCGCCCGACGGCTATACGCTGCTGCTGGCGGCCAGCACCACGCTGACGCTGAATCCGGCGATCCGCCAGAGCCTGGGCTACGACCCCATCAAGAGCTTCACGCCGCTGGGCCTGATCGCCGACATGAGCCTGGTGCTGGTGGCCAATCCCGACACGCAGATCGCCTCGCTCAAGGACCTGGTGACGCAGGCCAAGGCAAACCCGGACAAGTTCTCCTATGGCTCGTTCGGCGCTGGCTCGTCGGTGCATTTCGGCGCGGAGATGCTCAAGGCCGCCACCGGCATCCGCATGGTGCACGTGCCGTTCAACGGCAGCGCCCCCAGCCTCACCGCGCTCGCGGGCGGCCAGGTACCGGTGGTGGTCGATACCGTGGTGGCGACCCTGCCGCTGATCAAGGGCGGCAAGATCCGGCCGGTGGCGGTGCTGTCGCCGCAGCGCCTGCCGGCCTTGCCGCAGGTGCCGACCGTCGCCGAAAGCGGCTATCCCGGCTTCCAGATGGGCACCTGGTTCGCGCTGATGGCGCCGGCGGGCCTGCCCGCGCCGGTGCAGCAGAAGCTGGAGAAGGCGCTGGCCGATGTCGCCAACGCGCCGGCCACGAAGGCACGCATGGTCGAGCTGGCGTTGACGCCGGCTTATGGCAATGGGGCTGCGGTGAAGGCGCGGGTGGAGAAGGAGCTGCCGGAGATGCGGGCCGTGGCGGCGCGGGCGAATATCCGCGCCGAATGACCCTGCGTCACACACGCTCGGCGCGCGCGCCATCCACATGCGCCGCGAAACCCGACGCGCTGCGTGAACACATTGCCACATCGGTGCAAGGGTTGCCGTTACCGCGCTTTGCATACAAAACTGGAATACAATCAGCGCTTTCAACGTTACGGCATGGCCACGCCTTGCCGCCCAGTTTTGGAGGAGATCATGACGTTTTCGGAAACCGGCCTGACGTCCCGCCACGTGGCCGCGCTCGCGCCGATCGAGGACTACCTGCAGGGCCATATCACCGGCAAGGCCGAATTCATGTACAAGGCCTTCGCCGCCGACGCGCGCATCGTCTCGTTCCGAGACGGCAAGCTGCACTCGCTGACGGTCGAGGAATTTGCCACGGCGCGCTGCCCCGGCCATCCGGCCGCGGATGAAGCGCAACGCAAGCGCTTCATCACGCAGTTCGACGTGGTCGGCAATGCCGGCGTCGCCAAGGTGGTACTGGAATATCCGGGCGTGACCTTTACCGACTACATGACGCTGCTCGAGATCGACGGAGTCTGGAAGATCGTCAACAAGACCTTCAGCGCCGCGGCGCGCTGAGTCCGGACTGCATCCCGGGGCTGCCGCGGCTCAGGCCGGCAACACCGCTGTCGCTTCGATTTCGAACAGCATGTTGTCCAGCGCCAGCCGCGGCACCGGGATCAGCGTGCAGGCCGGCGTCGGCCGGTCGCCCCACATCTCGCGCAGCGCCGCGCCAAAGGTGCGCAGGCGGTCGTGCGAATGGTCCACCACCAGCACCGTCAGCTTGGCCACGTCACCGACGTCGGCCCCCGCTGCCTGCAGCGCAATCCGCAGGTTATGCATGGCGCGCGCCACCTGGCGCGGAAAATCGAGCGGCAGGCAACCCGCCGCATCCTCGCCGCCCTGCCCCGAGACATAGATGATGCGTGCCGGGGCTTCGACCAGGGCCACGTGAGAATAGCCATTCGGCCGCGGGTCATAGAGGCCGTCGGGGTTGAGCAGGCTCAGCGAGTCATTGGGACGCGCGAAGGGCACCGCCGGCGTGACCGGCAATGCGGCCATGGCAGGCATGGCGGGCGAGCGCAGGGATGAGGGCGAGAAGGGAAACATCGTCATTGTCATCGGCTTGTGGAAGGCATCTCGGACAGAGGAGCCGCCAGTATCAAACCTCAAGTTAGGTTAAGGTCAAGCGCGGCCATGGTGGTAGCATGGGAATTCTCGCGCTCCTCCGGTGACTCCCCTTGCCATGGCCTCCAAGCAACCACCCGCCTTGCCACGCCGGCGCCGACCCGCGCCTTCGGAAGAACTGCTATCGGTCGGTGAAGTCTCGGCGCGCACCGGCATTGCGGTGTCGGCCCTGCATTTCTATGAGGCACGCGGCCTGATCGCCAGCACCCGCAGCGGCGGCAACCAGCGCCGCTATGCGCGTGCCGTGCTGCGGCGCCTGGCGGTGATTCGCGTGGCGCAGCGCATGGGTCTGCCGCTCGCGGTGATCGCCGACGCCATGCGCAAGCTGCCCGATGGCCGCGCGCCGACCGTGGCGGACTGGCGCAAGCTGTCCGCCAGCTGGCGCGACGACCTCGATGAACGGATCCGCACGCTGACGCAATTGCGCGACCAGTTGGATGGTTGCATCGGTTGCGGATGCCTGTCCTTGAAGGCGTGCCCGTTACGCAATCCGCATGACGCGCTGGCGGGCGAAGGGCCGGGGCCGCATTTTGCGGAGTGAGGCCGCGCGCCCCGCAGCCGTGCGGCTTACTTGAAGGTCTCGAGGTACGCCAGCAGATCGGTGATCTGCTGATCGTCGCCCAGTCCCCAGAACCGCATCTTCGTGCCCGGCACCACCTTGCCGGGCGAACGGACGAAAGCGCGCAGCGTGTCGTGCGACCACACCACCTTCGATGTGCGCATCGCGTCGGAATACTGGAAATCCTTGGTGCTGCCGGCCGTGCGGCCGAAGATGCCGTTCAGCTGCGGGCCAAAGCCCGCGCGCGCATTGCGACCGACGTGGTGGCATGAAGCGCAGCGCGTCGCAAACAAGGCCTTGCCGGCCTGGAGATCGGCGGCGGCGGCGGTGGGAATGGCGGTGGAAAAGGTCAGTGCCAGCAGCGTGGCGGCGGTACGGCGCATGTGCAGCTTGGAAGGGAAATGCCCGGGGCAGGGTTGGCATGATACAGGCCCGCAGGCACGCGGCGGCCGGACGCGGGGTTACACCGCGTCACACTTGCAACACTTCGCGTGCCCCATATTACAGCCCGCCCCCCTACAGTGAGCCCATGTCCAACGCCCCTTGGGAGGCAGCCATGAAACGAATCATCGCAATGGCGGTAGCAGGCGGTGCAATGCTGGTGGCCAGCGCTGGTGCTTACGCCGGTGTGAATATCGATATCGGCATCGGCGTGCCTGGCGTGGTGGTGGCGCAGCCGGCGCCGGTCTACCATCCGGCCCCGGTCTATGCACCGGCGCCAGTGTATGCGCCGGCCCCCGTGGCCTACGCGCCGCGCCCGGTCGTGGTGGCACCGCGCCCGGTCGTGGTGGCGCCGGTGCCGGTGCGCTACGACGATGACCGCGGCTATCGCCGCGCCTACTATCGCGGGTATTACCGCGAAGGCTATCGCGACGGCTACCACGACCACCGCCGTGAATGGCGCGAGCGCGAGTGGGCGCGCCGCCATGGCGACCACGATGACCACGGCCGCGGCCACGGGCGCCGCTGGGACTGAGCCTCGCCATGGCGTGGCGGGCGGGCGCGCGGCCAGCGGCCGAGGCGTCCTCCTGCAAGGATTCGCCAGTCACGCTACCCTGTCGGCAATTCCCAATCCGGGCCGGGGGCCATGGCCTCGCCCCCCGCCTGCGAACATGCCCAGGAGCAGCCATGCCACAACCCCTCAAGATCGACTTCGTCTCCGACATCGCCTGCCCCTGGTGCGCCATCGGCCTGTCTTCGCTGCAGCTGGCACTGCAGCGCATGGGCGATGCGGTCGACGCCGAGATCATCGTGCATCCGTTTGAACTGAATCCGGGCATGCGCCCCGAGGGCGAAGCCATCGTCGACTACCTCGGCCGCAAATACGGCCGCACGCCGGCGCAGGTCGCCGAAACCCAGGCGATGATCCGCGAACGCGGCGCCGCCGTGGGCTTTGCCTTTGGCCCGCGCACCCATGTCTACAACACCTTCGATGCCCACCGCCTGCTGCACTGGGCCGGGCTGGAAGGCAAGCAGCTGCCGCTGAAGCAGGCGTTGCTGCGCGCCTACCACGCGGACGGCAAGGACCCGAGCAACCATGACGTGCTGGTCGACGCGGCCCAGTCCGTCGGCCTGGATGCCGCCACGGCGCGCAAGGTGCTGGCGGGCGACGACTATGCCGACGCGGTGCGCGCGGAAATCGGCGAATACCAGCGCATGGGCATTCAGTCGGTGCCGTCGATCATCTTCAACGACCGCTACCTGGTGACCGGCGGCCAGCCGGTGGAGGCGTTCGAGCAAGCCATCCGCGACATTGCCGCGGAAGCGCAGCAGGCGCAAGGCTAGCCTATTGCCTTGCCCGCCAATGCAAGTGGCCCGCCCGGTAACCCGGGCGGGCCACTCTGCTTTCGGCGCACTAATCGTTCAGCGCGCGGCGGGCTTCATCCCCACGGTGACGGTATCCGCCGCACGCGGCGCGCGCTGCGCCAGTCCCACCACCACCTGCCACGCGAACGACACCGCGCCGACGATAAACACCACGTCGCCGAAGGTGCGCACCCAGCGCAGCGTCTGCAGGATGGGCTGCTGCATGAAGGCCTCGCTGCGCGCATACCAGGTGCCATGCTCGACGCTGGCCAGGAACTGGATAATGCCGATCGGCAGCAGGCTGGTGCCGATCATCAGCACCAGGCCCAGGTTCAGCCCCCAGAACGCGGTCTTCATCAGCGCCGGGCTGAGCCGGCATGCCGGGCGCACGTAACGCAGCACCAGCAGCGTAAAGCCCAGCGCCAGGAAGCCGTACACGCCGAACAGCGCGGCATGGGCATGGACCGGCGTGGTGTTCTGGCCCTGGATGTAGTACAGCGCGATCGGCGGGTTGATCATGAAGCCGAACACGCCAGCGCCCAGCATGTTCCAGAACGCCACCGCGACAAAACACATCAGCGGCCATTTCAGGTCGGCCATCCACGGCGCGCGCTGCTTCAGGCTCCAGTTCTCCCAGGCTTCATGGCCCAGCACGATCAGCGGCACCACTTCCAGCGCGCTGAAGGCGGCGCCCACCGCCATCACCGGCGTGGTGGTGCCGGCAAAGTACAGGTGGTGGAAGGTGCCGGGAATCCCGCCCAGCATGAACAGCGAGGCCGACGCCAGGCTGGCCGCGGTGGCCATCGGGCGCGACACCAGGCCCAGCGTGGAGAAGATGAAGGCCAGCGCCGTGGTGGCGAACACTTCGAAGAAGCCCTCGACCCACAGGTGCACCACCCACCAGCGCCAATACTCCATCACCGTCAGGCTGGTGCGTTCGCCGTAGGCCAGGCCCGCGCCATAGAACAGGCCGATTGCCACCACCGACGAGGTCAGCAGCGCCAGCAGGTTGCGGTCGGTGCCGCGCGCGCGCAGCGCCGGCAATATGCCGCGCATCATCAGCACCAGCCAGATCACGATGCCGGCAAACTTGCCGATCTGCCACAGCCGGCCCAGGTCGACATACTCATAGCCCTGGTGGCCCAGCCAGAAGTTCAGGTGGGCCGGCAGCTTCTGCGCGATGGCCAGGTAGTTGCCGGTGAACGAACCCGCCACCACGACCACCAGCGCCCAGAACAGGATGTCGACACCCAGCCGCTGGAACTTCGGATCCTTGCCACCGTTGATCAGCGGCGCCAGGAACAGCCCGGCGGCGAGGAAGCCCGTGGCAATCCAGAACAGCGCGCTCTGGATATGCCAGGTGCGCACCAGCGCGTACGGGAACCACTGCGACACGTCGATGCCGTAGAACTTCTGGCCTTCGACGGTGTAGTGCGCGGTAAAGCCGCCCAGGAACACCTGGAACACGAACAGCGCCACCACCAGGAACAGGTACTTGCCGAGCGCGCGTTGCGACGGCGTCAGCGCCACGGACAGCAGCGGGTCGCGCGCCGGCGCCTGCGGCGGCGTCTCCTCCTTGCCGCGCAGGAAAGCCCAGGCCCATACCAGGAAGCCGACGCCGGCCAGCAGCACCACCACGCTGATCACCGACCACACCACATTCTCGCTGGTGGGCTGGTTGCCGATCAGCGGCTCGTGCGGCCAGTTGTTGGTGTAGGTGGCCTCATGGCCCGGGCGCGCGGTCGATGCGGCCCACGCGGTCCAGAAGAAGAAATGCGTCAGCTGCTGGCGGCGCTCCGCGCTCGGCAGCGTGTTCTCCTTCATCGCGTAGTGCTCGCGCGTGGTGTGCAGCGCCGGCGCGTCGGAGAAGAGCTGCTCGTAGTAGGCGGCGGTATCGGCCATGGCCTGTGCGCGGCGCTTCGATACCGTCAGCACATTGCTGGCCGGATCGGTGGCGTTGGCGCGGTACTCGCTGCGCAGTTGCTCGCGCAAGGCGGCCTGTGCCGGCGCGTCAAGCTGCGCGAAGGGGCGGCCATAGCCATCCCTGGCGGCCAGGTCCAGCCACGCGGTCAGTTCGCGGTGCAGCCAGTCGGCAGTCCAGTCCGGCGCCTGGTAAGCGCCATGGCCCCAGATGGAGCCGAGCTGCATGCCGCCGACGGACTGCCATGCGGTCTGGCCATCGAGGATGTCGTCGCCGCTGAACAGCGTGCGGCCCTCGGCCGTGACCACCTTGGCCGGGATGGGCGGGGCCTGCCGGTACACCTCGACGCCGTAGTAGCCGAGCAGGGAGAACGTGACCGCCAGCACGGCGATCAGCAGGAACCAGAGTTTGCGGTAGGGACCCATGATGCGAAGTCGTTGAGGGTGGTGTCGGGCGGGCTCAGGCGTGCGCCGAGCAGCCGCAGCCGTTGGCCTGCGCCGGCGCGCCAGCTACCGCGGTGGCCGCGGCGCTTTCGAACAGCACGTTGTTTTCGAGGTGGATGTGTTCCATCAGGTCTTCGCGCAGCGCGCGCAGGCCCAGGTAGAGCGCGCGCCAGGTATTGCAGGCCGCGCGCGGCAGCGTGATGTCGTGCGTCAGTTCGGCCAGGCGCTGCAGGGCCACGCCATGGTCGTCATGCTCGGCGCGCATCACCGCGATCGGCCGGCTTGCGGCGGCGTGCAGGCCGCGCAGCAGCATCGGGAACAGCACCTGCTCTTCCTTCTGCATGTGGGATTCCAGCTCGCCCAGCATCGCGCTCAGGTGGTCGGCCAGGCCCAGCGGACAGTCCGGCCGGTCGCCATGGACCTGTTCGACCCGCCGCGCCAGGCGGATCAGCTCGGGCAACTGCTCGCGGTGGCGGGCGTGGAAGCGCACCAGGATATGGTCGATCAGCGCTGCGGGTGCGGCCGTGTTCCAGTCTTGCGCCGACGGATCGGCCTCGTCCTGCAGCGCATGCAGCTGCGCGGCGATGGCGGCCACGGCGGCGGCATCGAGCCCCTTCTGCTGCGCGGCGTCGCGCAGGGACTGCTTGCCACCGCAGCAGAAGTCCAGACCGTGGTCGTGGAAGAGGCGGGTGGCGCCGGGGATCTGGCGGGCCAGCTGGCCCAGCGAATGGTCTTGCAACATCATGGCGGTTTCTCCGTGTGGAAGTGATGACCGCATGACATACGCGAGCAGCGTGCCAGATTAAAGCCGTTTCAAATCAAGCCTTTGCGGGATCAAGGGTATTAACTACCCTATACTTGTCGCGGTACTAATTACCCTTTGAGGTTTTTTTCACCATGATGCAAGGCGCCATGTATCCCGACCTGCTGGCCGATCTCGTCGTGGATTTGCCGCACGCGGTGCGCCTGCAGCGGCTGGTCAGCGCGTTGCGCACGCATTTCCGTTGCGGCGCCGTGGCCCTGCTGCGGCTGGAGGAAGACCACCTGCGCCCGGTGGCGGTCGACGGCCTGGTGGGAGATGCGCTGGGGCGGCGCTTCGCGGTGGGCCTGCATCCACGCCTGGCCGCGATCCTGGCGCGCCGCGGGGTGACCTGCTTCCACCACGACAGCATGCTGCCCGACCCGTACGACGGCCTGATCGATGAGCATGTGGGCGAGCCGCTGCCGGTGCATGACTGCATGGGCACCCGGCTGGAAGTGGACGGCCAGCCCTGGGGCGCGCTGACGCTGGATGCGCTCACGGTTGGCACCTTCGACGGCGCGGCCCAGGCCGAACTGCAGCGGCTGACGGTGATCGTGGAGGCGGCCATCCGCACCACCCGGCTGGAAGGCGAGATCCGCGCGCTGCAGCTGGCGCGCGGTACCCCCGATGCCGAAGAAGGCGCGGCCCCGCATGACATCGGCGCGGAAATCATCGGCCAGAGCGAGGCCATCGCCAACCTGCTGCATGAACTGGAAGTGGTGGCCGACACCGACCTGCCGGTGCTGCTGCTGGGCGAGACCGGCGTGGGCAAGGAGCTGTTCGCGCACCGCCTGCACCGCCAGTCGCGCCGGCGCGCGCAGCCGCTGGTGCACGTCAACTGCGCCGCGCTGCCCGAATCCCTGGCCGAGAGCGAGCTGTTCGGCCACGCGCGCGGCGCCTTCTCGGGCGCCACCGGCGAGCGCCCCGGGCGCTTCGAGGCCGCCGACGGCGGCACCCTGTTCCTGGACGAGGTGGGCGAGCTGCCGCTGGCGATCCAGGCCAAGCTGCTGCGCACGCTGCAGAACGGCGAGATCCAGCGGCTGGGCTCGGACCGCCCGCGCCGCGTCAACGTGCGCGTGATCGCCGCGACCAACCGCAACCTGCGCGAGCATGTGCGCGACGGCTCGTTCCGCGCCGACCTGTACCACCGCCTGTCGGTCTACCCGATCCCGATTCCCCCGCTGCGCGAGCGCGGCAACGACGTGCTGCTGCTGGCGGGGCGCTTCCTCGAGCTGAACCGCGCCCGCCTGGGCCTGCGCAGCCTGCGGCTCTCTGGCGGCGCGCAGGACGCGCTGCGCCACTACCGCTGGCCCGGCAACGTGCGCGAGCTGGAACACGTGATCAGCCGCGCCGCGCTGCGCGCGGTCAGCCGCGGCGCGGGCCGCAATGACATCGTGACGCTGGCGCCGGAACTGCTCGACCTCGACGGCCTGGAGCAGCCGCCGGCCACCACGGATGGCGCCAGCGCGGCCAGCCCGCCCGCCATGCCGGCGCTGCCGGCGGGCATTGCGCTGCGCGACGCCGTGGAGCAAACCCAGCGCGCCTGCATCGCGCAAGCATTGCGCGACCACGGCGGCAACTGGGCGCAGGCGGCGCGCCAGCTCGGCATCGACGCCAGCAACCTGCACAAGCTGGCCAGGCGGCTGGGATGCAAGTGAACGGGGCGCCGGCTCCGGTGCCGCGGCATGGCAAGACGGGCCATTACCGCATAAGCTGATGCGGAGGCCCACACCGGGCGCCATCGTCGTGTGCAGCAACTGCCGCCCACTGCGCGCACGGCCCACCACTGGAGATTCCCGTGATGATGACCGCAACGCAAATCTACTGGCCGCCGGGATTGTGGCCCTTCCCTACCGTCTTCTCCGGCGTGCAGCAGCTCGGCGACATGCAGGCTGACCTGGCCGGCAGCTGGCGCCGCATGGCGGAGCTCAACCTGGATTTCACCCGCACGCTGTTTGAGAACTTCCAGTTCGACGCCATGGGCACGATGATGGAGCCGGATCCCGAAGCCCGCTACGCGCGCGAGATCGCCAGCGAGCTGCCGCTGCTCGGCGGTCCGCTGCATTACACCTCGGCCATGCTGGAGCTGTTCGCCCGTGCCCAGCAGAAATGGATCGACGGCTGGGGCCACCTGCTGACGCGCAGCATGGGGCTCGACTGGCAGGGCCTGCAGCAGGACGTTATCGATATTCCGTTCTGGCTGGTGCGGGAAACCCCGAGACAAACCTGACCGGATCCTGCCTCACCGCGGCTGCTTGCCGGGCGGCGGCAATCAGCCGTTGTTGCATCGGCACACCCGCTGCCAAGCGAACGATGCCACCCGGTATCATGCTGGCTGACGAGATCGCGGGGCGCACCCAACCGGCGCGCCTGGCCGGGCGGCGGCACCAGCGCCCGGGTCTCGCGACGCGCGCCGCCATCAATGCCCTCATATTCGCTGGTTCTCCTGCTTACCGTCGCCGTGGTTGCCTGTATCGGCATGGCCATCGCCACCTGGCCGCGGCGCGACGATCCGACCGTGCAAGCGTTCCTGGTGCTGGCCGCCGGAGCCGCCATCTGGAGCGGCGGCCGCCTGCTGGAAATCAGTTCGACCGACCTGGAGGGGCGCATCCTGTGGGCCAAGGTCCAGTACCTCGGGATCGTGGCCGTGCCGATCGGCTGGCTGGTGGCGATGGTGCACCTGAGCCGGCCGCGCTACGTGGTGCCCTGGTCCCGGCTATGGCTGCCGGTGCTGGCGGCGGTGGTCACCGTGGTGATGGTCTTTACCAACGAGCGCCACGGCCTGGTGTGGCCGCGCATCACGCTGCTGCCGCCCGGCGTGCTGCCCGGCGCGGTGTTCGACCATGGCGTCGGCTATGCCGTGGCGGCCGCGTGGACGTACCTGCTGCTGGCGCTGAGCCTGTATTTCCTGGTCACGGCCGAGGTGCCCAACGGCGCCTTGTCGCGCCGCGGGCGCGCCATCCTGGGCGGGGGACTGGCCCTGCCGCTGGTGGCCAATGTTGCCTATCTCAACCGCTGGACCGGACCGCTGGGCGGCGACCTGACCCCGGCGACGTTTTCGCTGATGGCGGCGCTGGTGTGGTTCTGCGCGCTGCGCACCCATCTGGACGATATCGGGCACTACGCGCGGCTGCGCGTGTTCGATGCGCTCAGCGAGGGCTGCGTCATCGTCGACGGCCACGGCACCATCGTCGAATTCAATCCGGCCGCGGCGCAGCTGTGGCCGGCGCTGCGCCGCGGCGACCCGCTGCCCGCCGGCTGGGACACCGCGCTGCGGCCTTCTCCTGCAAACCCTGAGGCCCACGCCGCGGACAGCGTTGCCGTGCCCTTCGTCCCGCCGGGCGCGCCGTTCGAGCTGACCGGCGAACGCGTCGCGCGCCTGGACGGCCGGCAGATGGGCACCCTGCTGTTCCTGCGCGACATCAGCCGCTTCCAGTCGCGCGAGCTGGCGCTGAGCGCGCGGCTGGGCCAGACCGAAGAACAGTTGTGGCAGGTGCAGGCAGACCTGGATATCGACGCGCTGACCGGCATCCGCAACCGCCGCTACTTCCAGCGCGAATCGATCGCGGCCGTGACGCGCGCGTGCGAGCGCGGCCAGCCGCTGGGGCTGCTAATCCTGGACGTGGACCAGTTCAAGCAATACAACGACCTGCATGGCCACATGGCCGGCGACGACTGCCTGCGGCAGATTGCCGGCGCCATCAGCGGCGTGCTGCACGGCGAGCAGTTCTGCGCGCGCCTGGGCGGCGAGGAGTTCGCCGCGGTGCTGCCCGGCGCGAGCCGTGACGAGACCCGCGAGCTGGCGCGCCGCATGGTGGCCGCGGTGCGCGAGCTGGGCATCGCGCACCAGGGCACGCCGGTGCAGCCGGTGGTGACCATCAGCGTGGGGGCAGTCTGGGCCGTGCCCGAAGCGCCGCGGCTGGAGCCGCTACTGCATCGCGCCGACAGCGCGATGTACCGCGCCAAGCGCGCGGGCCGCAACCGTTTCATGCTGGACGGCGACGCCTGAGCCGCGCTCAGGATGCCGCGCCCGCCCGTCCCGCGGTGGCGCCGTACAGCGCCACCAGCCGCGCCGCGGCCTGGCTGACCCAGGCGGGCCGCGGCGCGGCATCGAGCCAGTACTTGACCTCCAGCCCCAGCGCGGTATCGCCGCTGATCACCAGCCGGCGCTGGAAGAACAGCGTGTCGGTGTCGGCTTCTCCGCCCAGCAGGCGAAGGTAGTCCACCGCGCAGGCACGCAGCGTCAGCGCGGGCTCGTCGTCCGCGCTGCCGGCGCGGAAGCGCCCGCCTTCGCAGCGGAACGGCACGGCCAGCGCCAGGTCCTGCACCGTCAGCAGGAAGGCGTGTCCGTTCAGTGCCGCGGGCGGCTCCAGCCAGCCGGCGCGCCGCGCCAGCTCCAGCGCGGCCACCAGCGGCAGCGCCCGCGCGCGTGCCGGCAGGCGCCGGTGCACGCCGGCCATCAGCTTGCGCAGCGCGCTCATGCCGGCGCCTCCCAGGCGATGCCGGCGCGGCCGTGCCAGTAGCCGTTGCACGGCTCGGCACCAGCCGGCGTGATGCCGCTGGCAGCAGGCGCGCGCTGCCCCGCGCGGATCGCCGCCAGCTGCTGCACCACCGCGAGCGTGCCGGTCGAATGCGGGCTGACGCGCAGCATCCCCACGCCCATCCGTGCCATGTCCAGCGCCTCGGCGCACAGGTCCAGGCAGGTGGCGCTCTGCGTCTGCACCCCGTTCAGCGTGAAGAACGCCTGCCCTTCGCCGGTCGCGGCGACCAGGCCATCGGGATAGTCCATGCAGCGGAATTCGCAGCTGTCCTTGCGCAGGCGATGGTGGCGCGCGGTAAAGCAGCGCGCCGAGAACGCCAGCGGCAGGCGGCCCCAGACAAAGGCTTCCAGCTGCGTGCCGGCTGGCCGCGCCGCCGCCAGCGCGGCCAGCGTGGCGCCATCCATTTCCACCGGCGCGACGCAGCCCACCGCGCCCAGCCCGGCCAGCCATGCCAGCGTATCGGCATGGTAGACATTCAAATGCGGGCCGCCGACGAAGGGTCGCCCCGCCCTGCAGCGCACCGCGCCAAGATCGTTGGCCTCGACCAGGTAGTCGTCCTGCTCGCAGGCACGCCGCATCCATGCGATATCGGTATCGGACTCGACCAGCACCGGCGTGGACAGCACCACTTCCTTGCCGGCATCGCGCAGCATCTGCGCAATCTCCAGCCATTGCGCATGGCGGATTTCATGGCGGCGGGTGCAGACGGTTTCGCCCAGGTAGACGCGGTCGACCGGCGCATCGGCGACCGACGCGTAGAACTGCAGCACGGCCTCGCGCGGCCAGTAGTACAGCAGCGGACCCAGGGCGATGCCGAAGCCGGGCATCGCAGCGGCGTGCGGCATCGCGGCCGCGGCGGTGTGTGGCATGGAAAGCTCCATCGTGGCGGGCATGTGCCCCATGTCCGGATACAGGCAGGTGGATGTCATGGCGTCAGCGCCAGGGGCGGTCATAGGCGCCCTGCGTGACCTGGTCGCCCTCGGCATGGCGTCCCAGCGTGCCCTGCCACTCCTGGCGCGGTGCGAAGCGGGCCGGATCGGCGCAGGCGGCGTCGATGGCCGCGCGCAGCACGCCGACCACGTCGCCGACATAACGCGGGCTGCGCTGGCGCCCTTCGATCTTGATCGCGGCAATGCCCATGTCGATCAGCGCCGGCAGCAGCGACAGCGCATTCAGGCTGGTCGGCTCCTCCAGCACGTAGCCGCGCTCGCCCTCGACCTCGAAGCGCCCCTTGCACAGCGTCGGATAGCCGGCCGGCTCGCCGGGCGCGTAGCTGTCGATCAGGATGCCCGACAGCCGGGCCTGCATGGTGCCGTCCTGCTCGGTCCAGCGCACCGCATGCGCGGGCGAGCACACCCCCTTGTTGTTGGGCGAATCGCCGGTGGCATAGGACGACAGCAGGCAGCGCCCTTCGGCCATCACGCACAGGCTGCCGAAGCCGAACACCTCGAGTTCCACGCTGGTCTGGCGCGCCAGCTTGCCGATCTGCGCCAGCGACAGCACGCGCGGCAGCACCACGCGGCGGATGTTGAAGCGCTCGCGCATCAGCTCGATGGCGTCGGCATGGGTGGCCGAACCCTGCACCGACAGGTGCAGCCGCAGGTCCGGATGACGCGCGCAGGCATAGCCCATCAGGCCCGCGTCGGCCATGATCACGGCATCGGCGCCCAGGTCCGCGGCCGCATCGACGGCGCGGTGCCACTGCGCCACCGCGCCCATCTGTGCAAAGGTGTTGATGGCGAACAGCACCTCGGCGCCGTGCGCATGGGCCTCGGCCACGCCGGTGCGGATGTCGGCCTCGGTGAAATTCAGGCCGCCGAAGTTGCGCGCGTTGGTGGCATCGCGCAGCCCCAGGTAGACCGCATCGGCGCCATGCTGCAAGGCCATGCGCAGCGCCGCCAGCGAGCCGGCGGGCGCCACCAGTTGCGGGCGGCGCGGCGGAGCGTCGGAGCGTGCGGGGGTGGAACGGGTCATCGTTGATGGCGCCGGCGGCGGCGCGTGGGGATGAAGACAGCGGCCGATGCTAGCCAAGCGCCCGCGCCAGGGGCTTGACCGTGCGCAAACCCACGCCAACGGCACCCGGGCCGCGACGGGCTACGCCGGACGGCGTAGGCCGATGGCAGGCCACCCGGCCGGGGTTGACCTGCGGCAAACGCGGGCCCGCACCGCTGTGCCACGCTTGCGCGTCATCCCCGCGCCGGGGCCCGCCGTGGCGGCCCGGCGTCCATCCTCTTCCGGAGACCCGTTTATGAATCACCCCTGGCTCAAGCTGGGCGGCCGCCGCCTGCTGCCGATCGTGCAGGGCGGCATGGGCATCGGCATCTCGGCCCACCGGCTGGCCGGTGCCGTCGCGCGCGAAAACGGCGTCGGCACCATCGCCAGCATCGACCTGCGCCACCACCACCCCGACCTGATGGCGCGCACCCGCGGCAGCCGCGACAAGCCAGCCATCGAAGCCGCCAACCTCGAGGCGCTGGACCGCGAGATCCGCGCCGCGCGCACTGCGTCAGAGGGCCGCGGCCTGATCGCCGTCAACGTGATGAAGGCGGTCGGCTCGCATGCGGAGCTGGTGCGCCAAGCCTGCGAAAGCGGCGCCGATGCCATCGTCATGGGCGCCGGCCTGCCGCTGGACCTGCCGGAGCTGACCGCCGGCCATCCCAAGGTAGCGCTGATCCCGATCCTGTCCGAGGCGCGCGGCATCGGCCTGGTGCTGCGCCGCTGGATGAAGAAGGGCCGGCTGCCCGACGCCATCGTGGTCGAGCACCCGGCGCACGCAGGCGGCCACCTCGGTGCCGCGACCATCCAGGACTTGTCCGAGCCGCGCTTTTCGTTTTCGCGCGTGCTGGGCGAGTGCCGCGAACTGTTTGCGCAACTGGGGCTGGCCTGGGACAGCATCCCGCTGATCCTGGCGGGCGGCGTCGACAGCCACGCCAAGGTACGCCACTGGCTGGGCGAAGGCGCCGCCGCGGTGCAGCTGGGCACGGCCTTCGCCGTGACCGAGGAATGCGATGCCCATCCGGCCTTCAAGCAGGTGCTGGCCACCGCGCGCCCGGAAACCCTGCGCGAATTCACCAGCGTGGCAGGCCTGCCCGCGCGCGCGGTGCTGACGCCATGGCTGCAGCGCTACCTGTCGAGCGAAGCGCGCCTGCAGCGCCGTGCGCGCGTGCGCGAGTGCCTGGAAGGATTCGATTGCCTGCAGGCCTGCGGGCTGCGCGACGGCATCGCACGCATTGGCCAGTTCTGCATCGACCTGAAGCTGGCGCAGGCCGTGCGCGGCGACGTGGAGCGCGGCCTGTTCTTCCGCGGCCGCGGCGCGCTGCCGTTTGGAGAGGCCATCCGGCCGGTGGCGGAGTTGATGCACTACCTGCTGACGGGAGAAAAGCCGGCGGCGCTGGCGGCCGCCTGACCGCAGCATCCCCATCGCCAACGCCGCCGGAAAAAGGCTCCCCTCGCCCGCTTGCGGGAGAGGGGAGCCAACCGGTAGCATGGCAAGCCGATCAGCAACGCGGCGGCAACCCGCCACACTCGCGCATCTTTCGCATGCAGCGCAGCGCCGCCAGCAATTGCCATCCCAGCCACGCGTTGGCCCCCGCCAGCAGCAGCCCGCCGACGCGCGCCAGCAGCGCCGGCGCCACAGGCAGCGCCAGCAGCACCGCATAAGCCGCCAGCAGCAACCACGCCTGCGTCCGCTGCCGGCCCGGCGCGATGATCGCCTGCATCGCCGGCACGCGTGCCCTGGGCGGCAGCAGCCGGCGCAGGTGCAGCCAGACCAGGAACGGCACGATCTTGCCGAGCATCGCCGTGACCGGCAACACGCCCACGCCGACCAGCGCCATCGTGCCGGCCCACCATGCCAGCGGCAGCGCCGCCGCGGGCAACACCACGGCCGCCGCCCCCAGCACCGCTGCGCCGAGCATGCTGGCGCAGGCGACCGGCCACAGCAACCACAGCGCATCGTGACGCCGCCGCGCGCGCAGCGTGCCGGCCAGCCCGCATGCCCCCAGCACCGCCACGAACGACAGCCACACCACCAGCGCCGCCTGCGCCAGCACCGGCTGGTCCGGCCACAGCAGCAGCGCGACGCTGAACACAGCCAGCGGCGCCCAGTGCCCCGGCGGCAGCCAGCGCGCCAGCGCCGCGGGCAGGCGTGACGTCTGCCAGAACATCGGCAGCACGGTGGCCGCGACGCCGCTGACCAGCGCCGCCAGCCAGCCGCCCAGCGCCCATGCCATATGCAGGCCGAGCACCTGCGCCACCGGCACGCGCCACAGACCGCCGAAGGTGCCCGCCAGCGCGATGCCGGCGGCCACCGCCACGATCAGCGGCGCACCGATGCCGGCCAGCGTGCGCGTGGTGGCGTCCGCCGCGGCTACGCGCCGGCCCGCGGCAAGCAACACCGCGCCCACCAGCAGCAGCCCCGCGCCAAGGGCTGCGGCACTCCGCATCGCCGCCGGCTCCCCGCCCAGCAAGCCGAAGCCGAGCGCGGCCGCGACCGCCGCGCCGGTCGCGGCCATGAGCCGTGCCAGCCACCCGGCACCGGGGACGTCCACCCGGGCCACCACCGGCATCATCTGGAACAGCGCCCCGACCATCACCGGCAGCAGCATGCCCAGCGCCAGCGCATGCACCGCTGCCAGCGCCAGCGGCGCGAAGCGGTCGGGCAGGCCCGCCGCGGGTCCGGCTGCCAGCAACAGCCCCGCGGCCGCGCCCAGCCACGGCGCCGGCATCAGGCACCCGAACACCAGCGCAGGCCGCGGCGCGCGCGCATAGTCGAGATCCGCGCCTCTCATGCGCGACCCGTGGCGTGACGGCGGTGACGCATGCGTGCGCCCGTTGAAGTGGATACGGCCATCGCTCGTTCTCGCCAGTCCTGACAAAAGGCCCGATGCTAGGCCGCAGCGCCGCGCAGGGATTTGACCGAAGCCAAGTCCGGCCGGCATGAAATATCACGATGTGATGGAACTCGTCCCGGCGTCACACGCCATGCCAGCGATGCGCCGCTGCCCGCACATGCGCGCCCAAAAGCCGGGTTTCCTTGATCTGGCGCAGGTAGCCGAGTCTGTCGCGCGGGGAAAATCGCCCCCGACTCCTGCGTGACCCTGTTGCCATCGCCGTCGGCCCGCTGCCCGGCTCCCTCGACAGGCTCGCGACACGTTCCCCTGGTAGCCCCCGATACCGCCATGCCTGATACCGATCCTCCTGCCGCCCCCGCCACGGCGGCATCCGCGTTGCCCGCGCTGCGGCATCGCCTTTCCACACGCATCATCTCGTTGTCGCTGGCCGTGCTGCTGGTGGTGCTGGGCATGATTTCCGGCACGCTGTGGCTGTCCTGGAAGCTGGAAGGCGCAGGTGCCGCCATCAACGATGCCGGCAGCCTGCGCATGCGCGCCAACCGCGTGGCGATCGAGCTGGCGCTGGCGCACGCGGGCCGCGCCAATGACCTGGCCGCGCAGGTGCAGGCGCTGGACACCACGCTGGCGCTGCTGAAAAAGGGCGACGCGGCGCGGCCGCTGTTCCTGCCGGACGAGCCTGCCATCCATGCGCAACTGGCGCGCGTCACCCATGACTGGCAGCAGCGGCTGCGGCCGCTGGCCGGCGCCGGCGCGGTGCCTGCCGCATACGTTGCCGCGCTGCCGGGTTTCGTCGCCCAGGCCGACCGCCTGGTCGGCATGATCGAACACAACAGCGCGCGCAAGACCGACCTGCTGCGGCTGTCGCAGACCGCGCTGGCGCTGATGGCCTGCATCGGCACGGTCGCCGTGATCTACCTGCTCTACCTGTGGATCATCCTGCCGGTGCTGCGCCTGCAGGACGGCTTGCGGCGCATGGCCGCGCGCGAATTCTCGCTGCGCCTGCCGGTGGAAAGCCGCGACGAGTTCGGCACGCTCAGCGAGGGCTTCAACCGCATGGCGGGGGAGCTGCAGGGCCTGTACCACGACCTCGAAGCCCGCGTCGCGCAGAAGACCGCCGAACTGGAACGCCAGAACCGCGACCTGGAAACCCTGTACGAGATGGCCGCATTCCTGAACCAGGCCGCCGACGCCGAGGCCATGGCACAGGGATTCCTGGCGCGGGTGATGCGCCAGTTCGACGCCGACGGCGGCAGCGTGCGCGTGCTCGACAGCCGCCACGGCCGCATGCACCTGCTGGCCGCGGCGGGCCTGCCGGCGGCGCTGGCCGAGGCCGATTCCTGCGCCTCGGCCAGCGGCTGCCATTGCGGCGATGCCACGCGCGAGGCCGTGGTCGCCATCGTCGACCTGCGCGGCGCAGCACGCGCCGGCGCGGCCGACGAGACGCCCTGCGGCCGCGATGGCTTCCAGTCGCTGGCCGCGTTCCGCATCGAAAGCCAGCGCGGCGCCACCGGCATGTTCGCGCTGCATTTCCGCGCCCCGCGCAAGCTGCCGCCGTCGGACCGGCAATTGCTGCAGACGCTGGCGCAGCACCTGGGCACCGCGCTGGAACACCTGCGCCTGTCGGCCACGGCGCGCCAGCTGGCGGTGGTGGAAGAGCGCAACCTGGTGGCGCAGGGGCTGCACGACAGCATCGCCCAGGGGCTCAACTACCTGAACCTGCAGGTGCAGCTGCTGGACGACGCGGTCGCGCGCGATGACCTGGCAGAGACCCGCGAACTGGTGCCGATGCTGCGCCATGGTGTGGAAGAGAGCTACCAGGACGTGCGCGAGCTGCTGAACAACTTCCGCTCGCGCCTGGGCACCGGCGAACTGCGCCCCGCGGTGGAAGAGACCGTCGGGCGCTTTCGCCGGCAATGCCGCACCGAGGCCACGCTGGCCATCGACGAACGCGGCGGGGCCTGGCCGCTGTCGCCCGAGCAGCAGCTGCAGGTGCTGTTCATCCTGCAGGAAGCACTCTCCAACGTGCGCAAGCATGCCCTGGCGGCGCACGTGGCGGTGGCGCTCAGCCATGGCCGCGATTTCCGCCTGGTGGTGCAGGACGACGGCGAGGGCTTCGATCCGGATGAACTGGCCACCCGCGCCGACGCCCATATCGGCCTGAGCATCATGCGCGAGCGCGCCGCGCGGCTGGGGGCGCAACTGCACGTGCAGGCCAGCCCCGGCAGCGGCGTGCGCATCGAACTGGTGCTGCCCGCCGGCAGCCAGGCCGCCGCCCGGCGCGACCGCATCGCCAGCCCCCTCACCAGCCCTGCCCGACTCAATCGCCTCAATCGCCTGAGCGAGACCCAGCCATGACCATCCGCATCCTGCTGATCGACGACCACACCCTGTTCCGCTCGGGCATCCGCGCGCTGTTGCAGCGCCAGGCCGACTTCGAGATCGTTGACGAAGCCTCCGACGGCGTGGAGGGCATCAAGCGCGCCAAGCAGCATCGGCCCGACGTGATCCTGCTCGACCTGAACATGCCGGGGCTGTCCGGACTCGAAGCCCTGCAGCTGCTGGTCGAAGACCTGCCGCAGACCGCGGTGATCGTGCTGACGGTGTCCGAGGAGGCCGAGGAACTGGCCGCCGCGCTGCGCGGCGGCGCGCGCGGCTACCTGATCAAGAACATCGAGACCGAGGCACTGATCGCCGGCATCCGCCGCGCCGCCGCCGGCGAGCCGGTGATTTCCGACAGCATGACCGCCAAGCTGGTGGCCCAGTTCCGCGCGCCCGTTCCCGCGGTCGCGCTGCGCCAGGACGATGCGCCGCGGCTGACCGCGCGCGAGCGCGAGATCGTGCAGGGCCTGGCCCGCGGCGAAAGCAACAAGGAGATCGCGCGCGACCTGGGCGTGGCCGAGAGCACGGTGAAGATCCACGTGCAGAACATCCTGAAGAAATTGAACCTGGCTAGCCGCGTGCAGGTGGCGGTCTATGCGGTGGAACACGGCCTCAACACGGCCTGAACACAACCGGACCGCGCCGCGGCGTCCCCCCGGTCCCTGCAACCCTCGCGCTTTTGCACCGCACCGCGCCGGCCTCGCCGCGCAGCCGTGCGGTGCGGCGCGCGCTTGTGCGGCGCGCCAACGGTCGCCGCGCGGGTCGCCTTGCACGCACCCGGGCGTCGTCCGATTCCTACATCGATATCAGCCCCTGCCCGGAGGGATGCCCGCACCCCTTGTTCTACGCTGAACGGTAAGCGGATGGCTCTGCGGAGCCGCCCCGGACCGGAAGCCGCGCGGCTTCCCCGATTCACGAACACGGAGCACACCATGGGAATCGGCACCATCCTCCTGATCATTCTCGTCCTGCTGCTGATCGGCGCCTTGCCGGCCTGGCCGTACAGTTCCGGCTGGGGCTACTGGCCGAGCGGCGGTCTGGGGCTGATCGTCCTGATCGTGGTGCTGCTGGTGGTGCTGGGCCGGATCTAGCGTCCGGACGGCAACGCGCGGCGGCACGGAGCGCGCGGCAAGCTTGCGTGACGGCCGCGCTTGTGCCGGCCGCGCCTGGCACCTATAACGAAGCGCGGGCACGCGCGGCAGCGTGCGCCCGGTCTTTTTCCACCCTTTCACCTTTTCGCAAGGAGACTGAGATGCCAGCAAAATCCAAGGCGCAACAGCAGGCTGCCGGAGCGGCGCTCTCCGCGAAGCGCGGCGAAAAGAAGGCCGGTTCGCTCAAGGGACCTTCCCGCTCGATGTATAAGTCGATGAGCGAAAAGGAGCTCGACAAGATGGCTTCGACCAAGACCAAGGGCATGCCGAAGCACAAGTCGGAGCGTTGAGCGGTACGCGCCGGCCTCTTGCGTGAGCCGGCCCGCGCTGAAAGCGCGGAATACCCGCCAACAGGGCAGGCGCGCGCCTGCCCTGTTGCTATCTGGCCCCCGCGTTCTTGCCACCGCCGGGCCTCGACAGCTTCGCCGGCTTGCCCGTCTTGCCCTCCTGCGGTCCGCCGCAATAGCCCGGCAGGCGTTTGGCTCGCGGGCTGCGGGCGAGCTTGATCGATTCCGCCAGTGCCAGCCCGAAGCCGGCGATACTGCCGAGGTCCTGCTCCACCCGCTTGCGCAGGAACCCGGCCCAGCAGAAGTCGCCGTAGGCGCCGTCCGGCTTGCGGTACGCGCCCGCCTCGCGGACAAAGGCGGCCAGGCTCCGGTAAGGGTCGTCGCGCATGCTGCGCACGGTCGAAGGCAACGCCTTGACGCCAAGCCACTTGCCGCGCTCGTCGTAGGGATGGACATGTCCCAGCTGGCGCATGCGCCTCCAGAACGCGGCGCCGCCCAGGTGGCTGAAGTCTTCCAGGACCCGTACCGGCGCGACCTCGTAGCCGAGATCCAGCCACGCGCGCGCCCAATGGTGGTGGTCGACGATATAGAGCTCTCCGCCCGGCCCCGCGATGGTCTTGATGCGATGCCGGCGCATGAAGCGCTGCAGCGCTGCGCCATCTTCCGGATTGGCGTGGCGCTGCGTGACTTCCATCTTGTGGTGTACGTGGATATAGCCCAGCGTCAGCTGGGTCGGGCGCAGCCGCGCCAGTTCTGCGACGGCCTCGCCGCGCGCGCAGCGCGGCGCGATGACCCGAGCGCCAGGCGCCGCGCCGGTGCCGGGCTGGTCCGCAACGTCGGGGCGTTCAGTCGTGCTCGACACGTTTCTGGTTGACGAATTGCTCCAGCTCGCTGCCGGGATCTTCGTTCCCGGTGCTCTCTTCGGCGGTGGCGTCGCTCGCCAGCGGGCGCGGCCAGTACTCGCCCTCGCCCTCGCGCACTGGCTCGCCGTGCCGGGCAGGGTCGAAATCGGTCCACTGCCCGCACTCCCACGTGCCCTGCGCGCGCTCGAGCTGGCTGGCGCCGGTTTCGCGCAACACGTCGATGACCACCGAACCGAGCCCGTTGTTCACGCACGCGGCTAGCATGACGTTGTCCGCGGGCTGCTGCGCGGTGCCATCGTCGTGCTGGTCCGGGCCGCGGCCGCGCACTGACACGATGGATACATCCCAGACCGAAAACCCGCGCGCAAACAGCGTGCGTGCGGCATCTTCGGCGCTGGCGAGCGAATCGAAACGTCCCGCAATGATCGATGACATGATGCCTCCAAGAGAATGGCAATGGCGGTCGGCTGATCTCACCCGTATTGCAAGAGCCACGCCCGCGCGCAGGATCTGCACGGTGCGGCAATCCGGCCCAACCCCGCGTGCAATATTTGCAAACGCGACCCCGGAACTACATGCGCGCGTGGCGAAACTTCTGTCTATCAGCCGTTCACGACCTCACCGCCATTGATGTGCAGGATCTGCCCGGTGATATAGCTGGCCGCATCGGAGGCGAGAAACACGTAGCCGCCCGCGACTTCGAACGGTTGCCCCGGGCGTCCCATGGGCGTCTTCTTGCCGAACTCCGCCACTTCCTCGGGGCTGAACGTGGACGGGATCAGCGGCGTCCAGATCGGGCCCGGGGCCACGCCGTTGACGCGGATGCCGCGCTCCACCACTTGCAGCGCCAGCGAGCGCGTGAACGACACGATCGCGCCCTTGGTGGCCGAATAGTCCAGCAAATGCTTGCTGCCGCGATACGCGGTGACCGAAGTGGTATTCAGAATCGATGCGCCGGCCTTCAGGTGCGGCAGCACTGCGCGCGTCAGGTGGAACATCGCAAACACGTTGGTGCGGAAGGTGGCCTCGACCTGGCTGGCTTCGACTTCCTCTAGCGATTCCTTGGGATGCTGCTCGGCGGCATTGTTGACCAGGATGTCGAGCTTGCCGTACTGCTGCAGCGTCTGACGCGCGACGGCTTCGGCGTGGTCGCAGTCGGCGAGATCGCCGGCGATGGCGAGGCATTTGCGCCCGGCCTGCTCCACCAGGTTGACCGTCTCGCGCGCATCGGCATGTTCGTCCAGGTAGGCGATGGCGACATCGGCGCCTTCGCGCGCGAATGCGACGGCAATGGCGCGGCCGATGCCGCTGTCGCCACCGGTGACCAGCGCGACGCGTCCGTTGAGCCGGCCGCTGCCGACGTAATCGTCGGCGCCGCTGTCGGGCTGCGGACGCATCGGGGCTTCCAGCCCGGGCTGGCGCGACTGGTGCTGGGGCGGGACGCTCTTGGGTGTGGACATGGCAGTCTCCTGTCGGTGTGGCCGCGCCATGCGACGCCGGCGTGACGGCGCGCCGCGGCCATGCAAAGGTGCCAGGGTGGCGCGCAAGTTCCATGCCGCTCAGCGCAAGGCGCGGGCCCGCATGCCGCCCGTGCGCGGCGGCATCGGCGCGGCGGCGCTGCCCGTAACCCTTACATCGCACGGCAAACCTTACAGCGAGCGTGCATGCGGCACTGCGCCGTTTCATGCGCGCGCCGGGGCACGGATTTTGCGGCCCTCTCCATATCCGAAACGTCAACGGCTTCCGGCGCCTGCCGCACTTGCCTGCGGGCAGTGCCGGCGCGCGGGGCCTCACCGCCAGGAGGCAGATATGTTCAACTTCCGCAATGACCGCGGCAGCCGCGGCCGGCCCGAAGCGCAACGCCGCGACCGCGGCCCCGAGCAAAGGATGCGCGATGAAAGCGAGGGCCGCGGTTCGGAGGACTGGGGGCAGGAATGGGGCGAGGACTGGCGCGGCCAGAGCAGCCAGCGGGGCGGCGAGTATGGCGGCGGCGACGACCGCGGCCAGCGCCGGCAGGAGAGCCGCCGCGATGAACAACGCGGCGAAAGCCGCGGCCAGGGCAGCAGCATGGGCAGCGAGCGCGAGGGCTCGCGCCACGGCGGCCCATGGTATGAGCAGGACACCCCCGCCAGCCAGCGGCGCGGCAGCTGGGGCGAGAGCGGCTATGGCGCCGCCGATGTCGGCGGCAGCGGCCATCCGTACAGCAGCGGCTATGGCGGCTACCGGCCATCGCCGCAGGACAGCGGCTACCGCAGCCAGGAACGCGAATCGGGCTACGGCTATCGCGACGAAGACCGCTTCGGTCCGAGTGGGCGCCGGAGCGAGTCGGGCGGGCGCTATGAACGCGATGAACGCAGCGAACGCAACCAGCGCGGCCAGGGCGGCTGGGGCTCCGAGCGCGGCCGCGGCGAAGGCGGGCGCGCCATGCACTGGCAGGAAGGCAGCGAACGCGACCGCGCCCAGCGCGGCGGACAGCCCAGCTATGGCGGCGGCTACTTCGGCGATGCGGGCCGTGGCGGCCAGTCGTTCAGCGGCGGGCAGCGCGTCTACCCCGACGACCCGGGCTACCGGCGCCGCACCCCCTTTGCCGGCCAGGCCGGCGCCTCCGGGGCGCAGGGCGGCCAGCATGCCGGCCGGCGCGTGACCGGCCCCAAGGGTTACCGCCGCTCTGACGAGCGCGTGCGGGAAGATGTGTGCGAACGCCTGGCGATGAACCCGTATATCGACGTGGGCGAGGTCAGCGTGGAAGTCGCGAATGGTGTCGTGACGCTGGACGGCACCGTCAGCGAGCGCCGCGAGAAATACGTCGTCGAGGAAATCGCCGACGCGGTGTTCGGCGTCACCGAGGTCGATAACCGCCTGCGCGTGCAACGCCAGCAAGGCAGCTCCTGGGCCGCGGGCTCCGAAGTGGGCGGCGACACATCGACGGGCAGCGCCAGCAGTACGTCGGCCGGCGGCACATCGCCGGACCGCACCCTGAACAAGAGCTGAGCGTTGACGCCCATCCAGTCCATCGCGCCCAAGGCGCCCGCCCCGCGGCGGGCGCCACGCAAGCTGGCGCCCGACAGCAAGCTGATGGTGCCGCTGGACGCGTTGCGTCCTACCCAGATCACGGTCGGCGGCTACCACGTGGCGCAGAAGATGCACGTAACGCGGCGCATCGCGCCCGAGGCGCGCGCGGCGTTCCTGGACCGGCACCGCGTGCATCTGGTGATCGGGCCGCAGCAGGTGCTCTATGTGGTTGACCACCACCATTGGGTGCGCGCGTGGCATGACCTCGGGCTGACCCATGTGCCCGGCATCGTGCGCGCCGACCTGAGCGACATGGAGCTGCCCGCGTTCTGGCGCCACATGGTCGCCCAGCACCTGGTCCACCCCTACGACGAGCATGGCCGCCGGCGGCCGCTGACCGAACTGCCCGAGGCCATCCACGATATGCGCGACGACCCGTACCGCAGCCTGGAGGCCTTCGTTCAGCTTGCGGGCGGCTATCGCAAGGTCAAGACCGCCTACCTCGATTTCCGCTGGGCGGACTTCTTCCGGCGCCACGTGCCCGGGCCGTTCGACACGCCGCATCACTTCGCCTTCGCGGTGGCGCACGCCTTCAGGCTGGCGCACTCGCGCGAGGCCAAGGACCTGCCCGGCTATATCGGCGCGCTGGGCTGCTGAGCGCCGGGCCGGTGACGGTCAGCCGCCATTGCCCTTCTTGCCGTTCGCCGGCTGCGCCTGGCTCGCCGCCAGCAACTGCAGCAGCCGCGCCTCGTCCGCGCGCAGCCGGGCCATGGCGGGCGCCCGGCCGCCCGCCTGCAGCACGCCGGCAAGGTATGCATCGATGACGTCGGGATGCACATAGCATTTGCGGCACACCGCGACAGTATTGCGCAGCTGGCCCGCGACCTCGCGGATGGCATCGGTCACGGCCTTGCGGCGCGCCGTCTCGCTGGCCGCTTCCGGCAGTTTGCGCAGGATCGCCAGCGCATGCACGCTGCCGGCCCAGGTGCGGAAATCCTTGGCGGTAAAGTCGCCGCCGGTCACCTCCTGCAGGTAGGCGTTGACGTCGGCCGAGCCGATCTCGCGGATCTCGCCCTCGCTGTCGCGGTACTTGAACAGACACTGGCCGGGCAGGTCGGCACAGTTGCGCACGATGCGCGCGAGGCGCGGGTCGTTCACGGAGACGTCGTGCGTGATGCCGCTCTTGCCGGTGAACTGGAAGCGCAGCCGGCTGCCGCGCACGGTTACGTGGCGCCGCCGCAGCGTGGTCAGTCCGTAGGTACGGTTCTGACGCGCGTAGCGCGGCGAGCCGACGCGCACCAGCGTGGCGTCGAGCAGCAGCACCACCGCGCCCACCACCTTCTCGCGCGGCATGCCGTTGCGGCGCAGGTCGCGCGCCACCCGGGCGCGCAGGCGCGGCAGCGCGGCGCCGAATGCCGCCAGCCGCGCATACTTGTCGGAATCGCGCAGCGCGGCCCATTGCGGGTGGTAGACGTACTGCTTGCGCCCGCGCGCGTCGCGCCCGGTGGCCTGCAGGTGGCCGCGCGGGTCGGGGCAGATCCACACCGACTCGTAGGCCGGCGGAATCGCCAGCGCCGCGATGCGCGCCAGCGTCTCGGCATCCGTCACGCGCTTGCCATCGGGGCCGGTATAGCTGAAGCCGCTGCCATGGCGCCGGCGCGTGATGCCCGGGCTACTGTCATCGACATAGCGCAGCCCGGCGTCGCGCAGCACCGCGTCGAGCGCGGCGGGGGCTTCGGCGCCGGGCAGCGTGCTGTCCATGGGCGCGCGCGGCTAGGCCGCGCCCGGCGCGCTGGCCGGCTCGCGCTGCGGTTCGAGTCCCGCATCGGGCGCGGGAGGCGCGGGCTTGGGCGGCGCCGGCGGCGCCGCGCGCTCGGCGGTGACCGGGCCGGCGCGGGCCACGGTGACCATTTCACGCAGCCAGTTGACCAGCATGCTGCTGTAGGTGCGCTGGTACTCCTCGTCGCTCAGGCCATGGTCGGCGCCCTTGATCACGCGGTAGGTCAGCGAATTGGCATGGATGCAGGCATCGACATAGCTCATCACCGCGGCATGGGGCACGATCTGGTCGTGCTCGGATTCGATCACCAGCACATCGCCGGTAAACGCCGTGCAGGCGCGCAGCGCGCGATTGCTCGCGGGCGGCACCATGCTGCGCCGGTAGGCCACCAGGTCCTGCTCGCGGTGCAGCTGGCGCTTGGGCAGGTCCCAGCCGGAGTCCATGTACAGCGCCGGGGCACGGAACGCCAGCCAGCGCACCTGGCGCAGGCTGCTGAGCAGCGCCGCCAGGTAGCCGCCATAGCTGCTGCCCACCACCGCGATCGCGTTGCGGTCGACCTCGGGCTGGCGCACCAGCACATCGTAGGCCGCCACCACGTCTGCCAGGTTGCGCGTGCGGCTGACGGTCTCGTACTGCGCGCGCGTGCCGGCGTGGCCGGTCAGGTCGAAGGTCAGGCAAACGCAGCCCAGCCCCGCCACCTTGCGCGCCCGCGCGAGGTATTGCTGCTGGCTGCCGCCCCAGCCATGCACGAACAACACGCCCGGCAACTTGGTTTCCGGGCTGATCAGGGTACCGGCAATGGTGCCGCCTTCGCTTTCGATCTGCAGCAGTTCTTCATGCGTTGCCATCGGACTCAGGCTCCAGTCGTGCGTACTTGGTCAACGGGCCGACATGGCGGTCTTCGCCCTGGTAAAAGACCTCGGCGTCATCCGGCACGCGCACATCGTTGCCGTAGACTTCGCGCGTGGACGCGAGCACGCGTGTGCGGCCCGGGTCGTCGCGCAATGCCGCCAGCGCCAGCAGTTCGGCACCGGTCGCGCCGCCCACGCGCCAGGACTGCTCCAGCACCCCGCCGAGCACCTGGCCGCCATCGGCGCCGCCGGCCGGCGCGCCAAAGGCGACGTCGTAATTGCAGCGCGACAGCACCATGCCGCCGCCCTCGCCATAGCAGGCCACCGCGGCCTCGTGATACACCATCGCCGCGCGCACCGCGGCAATGATGCGGGCGTCGAACGGGTGCTGCAGCAGCGCGTCAAAGCCGCCGCGTACCACCGTCAGCGTCGAGCCGCCGTAGACCTTCTGGCCCCGGTTGTTCTCGGTCAGCCCCTGCGTGCCGCAATAGCTGGCCTCCAGTCCTGCCAGCACGACCTTGCCCACGCTGTAGGTGTGCGGCGCGCGCAGGTCGCGCTCGACCACCAGGCCGTCGCGCTCCACCACTTCGGGGGCAAGCGCGGCCAGCGCCTGCTCCAGCGCGCGTTCGTCGTCGACCACACGCTGGCCCAGCCCGCCGACGCCGCCCGTATCCTTCAGCCGCACCGGTCCGAGCACGAGCAGGCGCCGCGCCGCGATGCGCGCATCGTCGACGCTGAACGCGGTGAAACCCGGCAGCGTGGCGCCCACCGCGCGTCGCACAAAGGCCTCGGACCAGCCCCGCGGCGCCGCTGCGCCAGGCTCGACCAGGCCATGCGTGATGGCCTTGGTGGCGACGAACGCGTACGGCACCACGCCGCCGAAGAGATCGTCCAGGCCCTGCACGCCCAGGCGTGTCGCCAGCTCGCGGCCGACCAGGCTCTGCGCCGGTACCAGGTAAGGCGGCGGACCTCCTGCGGAGGGCGGCGCGTAGCCGCCGGCGTACGGCAGGCCCGCAATCTCGGCTACCTTGCGGGCGATATTGGCAAGGGTCATGCCATGGTGGCTGTCGGCCTGGCCCAGGGTTTCACAGCCGTAGGCCATCACCGCCCGGGCGCGCTGCCGCCCGGCTGCGCGATCTGCTGCCGGCAGCGCCGGTTTGCGCCTGTCTGGGCTGCCTGATGCGGTCACGGGCTGGCTCCTGTCTCGGTTGTTGGCAGGGGTCTTGCGCAAGACGCACGGCCTGCGGGCTACGAGGCTGCCGGGGCGGACGCCGCGGGCGCGGTGCCGGCATCGCCGGCAGGCGGTTCCGGCGGGCGTCCGCGCGAGGCCCGCGCCTGGCGCTTGGCGGCGTGGTTCTCGCGCGCCTCGTCAAGCGAATGGCTGCTCTTGATGCCGTCTTCCTTGTCGGCCAGCTCGGCCAGCTGGCGGTAGAAGATCACCAGCTGGCGCAGCTCTTCTTCATCGAGGTCTTCGATCGACACCAGCATGTTGCTGGCTTCGCGGTGCGAGGCGAGCAGCTCGTTGAGCTTCAGGTGGACCGCTACGGCGTCCTTGTTCTGGCTCTGCTGGATCAGGAACACCATCAGGAAGGTGACGATGGTGGTGCCGGTATTGATGACCAGCTGCCACGTTTCGGAGTAGCCGAACATCGGGCCGGTGAGGGCCCACGCCACCACCACGCCCACGGCGAGCACGAAGGCGGTCGGCGACCCGGCATGGCGCGTGGCGCCGCCGGCAAAGCGGTCGAACAGGTGCAGCACGGTGGCACGCTTGCCGGCGCCTGGCCGAGAGCCAACGCCGGGCAGGATTGGGCTGGATTTGCGCATCGTTGCACTCCCACGGATAAAGTCGCCGGATTGGCAGCGAGCGGAGCCGCTGACCGGGCCGCCGGCGGGGGCGGCATGCTGATTTCATTGTATGGAGCGCATGGCCAATGTGCAGCGGGCGCAGTCCTACAACGGGCGCAGCACTTGCAGTGTTCCGGCGCGCCGCGGGCCTTTCGTTTCTACATCGGGTGATAAATCTTGCCGGCGGCATGGCCACGCCGATGCGTGCCGGCGCGCGCTGGCAACAGGAACGCTTCTTGCGCCGCATGTCGCGACGAAGCGGCGACTCCCGGCGCGACGGTGGCCCGTCGCGCCTGCTATCCCTGGGCCCGGTCCGCAAAGGCATCGGGCCCACCAGAGACGGCGTCGATCTGCACGCCGTCGGCGCCCGCATCCCCGAAACGCAGTATCGACATGGAGCGAAGATGAGCGCTACTCCCTCGGCCGAAGACGAAGCCTTGCGCGTGGCCGTGCGCACGGAAATCGCCGCCGCCTTCGATGGCCGCTTTCCCGACGGCGTGACGCTGGAGGTGGCAGACCGGCGCGTGACCGTGCGCGGTTGCGTCGAAGACATCGACACTGCGCAGCGCGTGGAAAAAGCCGCCGCTGTCAGTCCGGGCGTGCTGGGGGTGCATAACGCGCTGTCGACACGGCAGCCGCCACCGCCCGAACCCCCAGGCCAGCCGGCCGGCAGCGGCAGGCATGCCGATCCGGCCGAGAAGCCCGCCGGACAGGTCAACCACAAGGTCTGAGTCTGAGCGCCTGCCCGCAAATGCCAGCGCGCCGGAGGTTTTCTCCGGCGCACTGGTGCTGACGACTGAGGATCTCAGGCCCAGGGGTCATAGCGGTCGGCTTCCCAGTACGGCGAGATGCCGTAGTACTGGTGGATGCTGGTGGCCCATTGCGAATCAGCCATGGTGGGCCAGTGATCCTTGTCGAAGCCCGGCGCTGCCTTGAGGCGGTCTTTCTCGACGCCGAGCACGAAGCACTTGCGACGCGTGTCCAGCGTGAGCGCGGACCACGGCAGCGCGAACAGCTTTTCGCCGATGCCGAGGAATCCCCCCATGGCCAGCACGGCATAGGCGACGCGGCCGCCGAGCACGTCGATCATGATGTGGTCGATGGTGCCGATGTCGTCGCCGGCCGGGTCAACCACCTTGTTGCCCTCGAGCGTGTCGGCCGCCATCACGAACGGGCCGGGACCGGGGGAATTGCGGTCGATGCCGCCGACGATCGATGCGCCGTGCGGATGTTCGGCGCCGGGCGTTTCGGGTTGGACTGGGTTCATGGATACCTCCGTTTTGGCTGCGCGGGTAGCGGGTTGTGGCGGAATGAAATGCGCGGGCTCGCGCTAGCTGCGTTCGCGCGCGTCGGCCGGCACAGGCGGCACCAGCGGATCGAAGTCGGCCCAGCGGCCGTCGACCCACCGGCCCTCGGCGCGCTCGACATCCTTGGCACCGCCCTGGCGCAACACGGTCGCAACCGTGTCTACGGTGGCAGTGTCGGCGCTGGCCAGGTGCGCCGCCAGCACGACCCCGGCATTGCGCACCGGGGGCTGGCCGGTGCGCGGGTTGCGTCCGGCATGGCGCGCCAGCGCCAGCGCCCCGGCGAGCGAGCCCAGGTAGGCGCCCAGCCCGATCGCGAACACCAGCACCAGCAGCGACATCGGCGGGGTCGACCCCAGGGCCGCAACCAGCGCTGCGCCGAGCGCGGCGCCTGCCGCAGCGCCGAGCAGCACCCCGCTGATGGCACCCACGCCGGACTTGCGCGCACCGGCGTCCGCGGCGTGGTCGCCACCGATGGCAAAGGCGCCATGCTGCCCGGGCGGGTTCACATAGAAGAGGTTCAGGTCCTGGTCGGCAAACCCGTGCGCGCGTAGCCGGCTTGCCGCGGTTTCGGCGGTAGAGAAGCTGTCGAAGCGGCCAGCGATGATGGCGGACATGTTGGCTCCTTTTCGTTCATCGATGCGGTCGGACCCGCGGTGCGGCCGGTGGTGGCCGCGCCGCGGCGCCTGGACTCAAGGTGGACTAAAGGGCAGGCTCGCACCTCAGCGCTTGGCCGCCTTGCCCGGCTTGGCGGACTTGGCCGCGGTCCGGGTGGCAGCCTTGCTTCCGGCCGATGCCCCGGTCTTTGCCGCGGGCTTGGCCGCGCGCTTCGCGGCGGGCTTTGCTGCGGGCTTTGCTGCGGGCTTGGCGGCGGTCTTGGCGGCGGTCTTGGCCGAAGGGCTGGCGCCGGCGGTGCCGGACCGGGCCGTCGACTTCGCGGCGGTGCTGGTCGCCTTCCTGGCGGCCGGTTTTGCAGGCATGCCCGAGGTCTTCGCGCCCGCGGCTGCAGCGGGCTTCGCCGAGCGGCCGGATTCGGCGGCCGCCCCCTTGCGCTGGCCGGCCGGCTTCGCGCCAACCGGCTGTTCCTGGCTGCCTTCCTTGAGCTTCCAGTCGACGTCGTCGCGGGCGGTCTGCGTCTTCTTCTCGGCGTGCATGGCAGCGCTTGGCGAGATCGGATCGCTCGCGGGGAAGGTCATTTCCAGCGAATCGTCGACCGCGGCCTGATAGGTCTTGGTTTCCTTGCCGCGCGACCTGGTGCCCGCTGCCGGCTTGCCGGCCGAACCCTTGCCCGCGGACGGGCCGCTGCTGCGGGCTTCCGGCGACTTGCCGGCACGCGTGGATGGCGTGGCCCTGGTGGACTGCGCGGACCGCGTCGCGGTCGCGGACTTCGCCCGGGACGGCTTCTCTGCAACCTGCTCGGCCTGGGCGGACTTGCGGCTGGCGTTGGGCATGGTTGTTCCCTCCTTGGTTTGGGGTCTTTCATCCATGCAAGGGACGGGCCAGAAGCTTGCCTGACACCGGCGAGGGGGACAGGCGCGCCGCGCCCCGTGTGAACGCCGCCGTACCGCGGGCGCGCCGGGCCCCGGCGATGGCGCGGGGGGCAAGTGGTACGCGTAGCGTTGGCGCGGGCCTGGTAAAAACTACATCGGCCGCGGCCTCATGCTCCGGCGACGCGCATTGGAGAGGCAGCCTGTTCAGGGACGGCGCATATGGCGCGGGAACCTGACCGCAATACAGACGCTGACCTTGTCGCTGTCGCAGCCATCGCTCTCCGCGCTCAGCACCGCGCCATGCATTTCCACCATGCGGCGCGTCAGCAGCAGGGCGCTGCTTTGCCGGGACGGCGGCTCGCCGGCCTGAGGCGGGCGGCGCCCGAAGAAGTCCGTCAGCGCCGCCAGCCGGCTGGCACTGCGCTGGGAATCGAGCGACGGGCTTTCGGTAATGCGCAGCTTGACGTAGTCGGGCTCGCTGAACAGGTGCACGCTCACCGCGCCGCCCGCCGGCGCGCGCCAGATGCAATGCACCAGCAGGTGCCGCAGCAACGGCGCCAGCCGCGCGGCATCCCCGTCGACGCAGTACGCCGCGACGGCATCGGTCGCGCCTGGCGCGGTGACCGCAGCAGCGGCTGCCGGAGGAACCGGCCAAATCGACCCGTCCGCACTCAGCGCCGACAGCAGCACGCCGCGCGCCTCGGCCGCCTGTCGCCGGTCGGCAATGGCCTGGATGGCCAGCGCGCGTAGGTCCACTTGCTGCCAGCGCGGCGGGCTCTCGTCGGCAAGCAGCCGCACCGCCTCTTCCATTTCCTCGATCAGCGCCAGTTGCTGCTGCATGCCCGAGCGGATGCCGTCCAGCGCGCGCTGCGCCGGCGCCGGCGTGGTATCGAAGGCGCGGTCCAGCACATAGGCCCAGCTCTGGATGGCGTTCAGCGACGAGCGCAGGTCATGCGCGGATTGCTCGATCAGCGTGCTCACCTCCTGCACGCTGCGCACGGGCTCGGCACTGCCGCTGCTGCCGGCCAGCTGCGCGTTCGACGCCGGCGGATCGGGCGACTGCACGGAATGTGGCTCAGGGGTGCCCGGCAAGCCGGACGGCGGAATTCGCTGCGTCATGTGCGGATCGGCCGCAATGGCCAGTGGACATGGCAGGCCGGATCGGCCGTGAATGTTGCCCTGCCTCGAAGCAAGAAACGTGCTGCGCGCGCCCAAGCCGGCACCCGGCACGCCGCGCATGCCCGCCATCCCCGTGGTCTCAAGCGATAGCGCACGCCGTCATCCGGTTGCGGACGGACCCGAGTCGTTGCGCGAGGCGCGCAACCACTCTGGCAATTCGCCACGGGCGGCATAATCTTCCAGCCGGTTGTACAAAGTCTTCAGGCTGATGCCGAGGATTTCCGCGGCGTGCTTCTTGACCCCCGCGCACTGCTCGAGCGTGGCGAAGATCAGCTGGCGGTCGGCGTCGGCCAGCGACATGCCCACCGGCACCGACACCACCGCGGCGCCCGGCGCCTGCGTGGCCGCGACCTGCAGCGGCACCTGCACCTCGGTAATGAGGTCGTCGTCGGCCATGATGAAGGCGCGCTGGACGAAGTTGCGCAGTTCGCGCACGTTGCCGGGCCAGGCGTGCAGGCGCAGGCTGTCGAGCACATTGGGCGCGAAGCGGCGCTGCAAGCCCTGCTCCGCATTGAGCTGGTCCAGCATCATGTTGGCGATCTGGATCACGTCGTCGCCGCGCGCGCGCAGCGGCGGCAACTCCACCGGAAATACATTGAGGCGGTGGAACAGGTCGGCGCGCAGCTTGCCTTCGGCCACCGCTTCTTCGGGATTGCGGTTGGTGGCGGCCAGCACGCGCACATCCGCGTGGCATTCGCGGTTCGTGCCGACCCGCATGAAGGTGCCGGTCTCCAGCACCCGCAGCAGCTTGACCTGCAGCTCGGCCGGCATCTCGGTGATCTCGTCCAGGAACAGCGTGCCCCCGTCGGCGCGCTCGAAATAGCCCTTGTGCTGGCGGTCCGCGCCGGTAAAGCTGCCGCGCTCGTGGCCGAACATTTCGCTTTCGATCAGCGTGGGCGAGATCGCCCCGCAGTTGACCGCCAGGAAGGGCTGGCGCCGCCGCGCCGACAATTCGTGCACGGTCTGCGCGGCCAGCTCCTTGCCGGTGCCGCTTTCGCCGATCAGCAGCACGGTGGCCTCGGTGGGCGCGACGCGCGCCAGCTGGTCATAGACCGCCTGCATCACCTCGGAGCTGCCCATCAGGCGCCCGAAGCGCCCGTAGCGGCGCAGCTCGCCGCGCAGCGAGTGGATTTCGGCGCGCAGCTCGCCGGTGGTGGCCAGCCGCTTGAGCACGGTCTGCAGGCGCGCGACGTTGATGGGCTTGACGAGGTAGTCGGTGGCGCCGGCACGCAGCGCTTCGACCGCGCTTTCCACGCTGGCGTAGCCGGTAGTGAGGATGACCTCGACGCCGGAGGCGCCGACCTCCTCGAACAGCTCCATGCCATTGCCGTCGGGCAGGCGCAGGTCGGCCACGATGGCTTCCGGCATGCGCCAGCCGATCTGCAGCCGCGCTTCACGCAGCGTGCCAGCGGTGGCGGAGGTGAAGCCTTCCATGGCTACGATCTCGGCCAGGGCGGCGCATGCGTTTTCGTCGTCGTCGACAATCAGGATGTGGGGCATACGATCCGTCAGTGAGGCCTAATGGGAACTCAAGGCAACCCCTGGGCACTGCCTTCCGTTACCTCAGCGCCTGGCGGCGCCGAGACTGAGGAAATGCGCCGGCGCGCCTCATGCGTGGCGCGTACGGCAGCCATGGCAGGCACAGGAATGCATGGCCCTGAGCGCGGAATCGGGTCCGCGGGGGCGGGTCCACACTGCGTAATGCCAGTCTAAGCCCGGCCAGGCACGGTCGTTGCCGGTGTCCGTCTGACACAGCTGTCGGAACTTTCCGCGCAGGCGCGCGCCGCTATGGCAAGCCCCCACGCCAAAGGCTAGCATAGGAACTTCTTCGTACCACCCGTTACCTTCAACCCTCAATCGGCCGATATCGTGCCAGTGACCGCCAGCACTTCGCGGCGCACCAGCGCCGCCGCCGCTTCCAGCCACGCCGCCGGCCCTGCGCCGGGCAGCGAACCCGCGCCGCGCCGCGCCGTGCCGTCGCAGGTGTCGCTGCTGTGGGAGAGCACCTCCCCCGCGATGCAGCGCCTGCTGGCGCAGATCGAGCGCGTGGCGCCCACCGATGTCACCTTGCTGGCCGTCGGGGAAAGCGGCTCGGGCAAGGAAGTGGTGGCGCGGGCAGTGCATGAGCGCAGCACCCGTCGCAACGGCCCCTTCATTGCGGTCAATTGCGGCGCAATCCAGCCCACGTTGATCGAATCCGAGCTGTTCGGCCATGAAAAAGGCGGCTTTACCGGCGCGGTCGAGCAGAAGGCAGGCTACTTCGAGCAGGCCCAGGGCGGCACGCTGTTTCTGGACGAGGTCACCGAGATGCCGCTGGAGATGCAGATCAAGCTGCTGCGGGTGCTGGAAGGCCGCACCTTCCACCGCGTCGGCGGCGACACGCTGATCGCCACCGACGTGCGCATCCTGGCGGCCACCAACCGCGACCCGGTCGAGGCCGTGCGCAGCGGCCACCTGCGTGAAGACCTGCTGTATCGCCTGGCGGTATTCCCCTTGCATATCCCGCCGCTGCGCGAGCGGCCTGACGACATCGTGCCGCTGGCGCGCCACTTCCTGGCCGAATACAACGCCATGGAACGTACCGACAAGAGCTTTTCCGCAGGTTCGCTGGACCGCCTCGTGCGCTATGACTGGCCGGGCAATGTGCGCGAACTGAAGAACGCGGTCTACCGCGCCTTTATCCTCGCCGACAAGGTCGTCGAGATCGGCAATCCCAACCTGGCCACCCAGGCACCGCGACCCACCACGGTCGACGGCGTGGTCAATGTGCGCGTCGGCACCACGCTGGCAGACACCCAGCGCGAGATCATCATGGCCACGCTGGCGCGCTTCGACGGCGACAAGCGCCAGGCGGCGCGCGCCCTCGGCATCAGCCTGAAGACGCTCTACAACCGGCTCGACGCCTACCGCTCCTTGTGAGGCGCCGGGCCCGCGGGGCTTGCCGGCACCGGCTCGGCCAGGGCACGCGACAAGGCCTCGATCGACAGCGGCTTGGTCAGGTGCGCATGGAAGCCGGCCAGCCTGCTGCGGCGCTGGTCCTCGGCAGTGCCGCGTCCCGACAGCGCCAGGAACTGCACCGCGCGGCCGCGGAAATGCTCGCGCAGCACCGCCAGCACTTCATAGCCGGACATGTCCGGCATCTGCAGGTCCAGCAGCACGCAGTCCGGCCGGAACGCCAAGCCCACGCCGATTGCCTGCTGGCCGCTGTGCGCGGCCTGCGCGTTGTGGCCGAGCAGGGTCAGCAGCTCGGCCATGCTGTCGGCCGAGTCGGCATTGTCATCCACCACCAGGACGCGCCGGCGCGGCGCCTTGCCCGGCGGCGGGCTGGCCGGCTCGGGCGCACGCGCGGTGGCGCGCGGCAGGATCACGGTGAAGGTGCTGCCCTTGCCCACGCCCGCGCTGTCGGCCTGGATCGCGCCGCCATGCGCTTCGACGATGGCCTTGGCAAGGGCCAGGCCCACGCCCAGCCCGCTGCGGCTGCCGGCGTCGCCCTCCTGCGCGAACAGGTTGAAGATCCGGTCCAGCGCTGACGGCTCCAGCCCCCTGCCGGTATCCGACACCGCAGTGATCACGCGCGCCGGCTCGACGCTCACGCGCACGCTGACCGTACCGCCGCGTGGCGTGTACTTGGCCGCGTTGCTGAGCAGGTTCAGCAACACCTGGCCCAGCCGCGCGGCGTCGGCCCGCACATAGGGCGTAACCTCCGGCAGGGCCACCACCAGTTGCTGGCCCGCGGCTTCGAGTGTGGGGCGGATCGCTTCCAGGCAGGTGCTTACCACGTCGTTGTACGACGTCGGTGTCAGTTCCATCTTCATTTTGCCCGCCGTCACGCGACCCACGTCGAGCAGGTCGTTGACCAGCCGCTCGATCTGGCGCAGCTGGCGGTCGATGATCTCGGCGCAGCGGCGCACGCGCGGACCGGTGTCGGCGGCGAGTACGATGGCTTCGAGGGCATTGCGCACCGGGGCGAGCGGGTTGCGCAGTTCGTGGGCAAGGATGGCCAGGAAGGATTGCAGCCGGCGGTTGCCGGCATCGAGCGTTTCGAGGCGCAGCGCGTCGCTGAGGTCGCGCGCGGTCCACAGCAGGCCTTCGGGACACCCGGCCGCATCGCGCACCAGCACCATGCGGGTGGCGCAGCGTACCACCGAGCCGTCCTTGCGCGCGAGGCGTTCTTCGCCGGTCCACTGGCCGCAGGCCCGGGCGGCTTCCAGCGCGGCACGCGGGCGGCCCGCGGCAACGTCCTGGGGGGTATAGAGCCATGCCAGCGGCTGGCCCGCCGCCTCTTGCGCGGTGTGGCCGGCCAGCACCCGCGCGCCGGCGTTCCAGCTGCGGATGGTGCCGTCGAGGTCGAGTTCGCAGACGGCGGTGCAGGGCAGGTTCTCGGCCAGCAGCCGCAGCTTGTCGTCGGCCAGGCGGGCATGGTCGGCCGCGGCCTGCTGCACGGTGGTGTCGCGGCAGGACACGATAAAACCCGCGCCCGGCGCGCCATCGGGCAGGTCGGCCGCGTCAATGCGCCGCATCTCGCAGCTGGCGCGCAGCAGGCTGCCGTCGCGGCGCACGCGCCAGCCTTCGTCGCGCGCCTGGCCGTTGCGCGCAGCGGTCTCCAGCCAGTGTTGCGGCACGCCCGCGGCAACATCCTCGGGACGGTGCAGCCGCGATACATGGCTGCCAGCGATCTCCGCGGCACTGTAGCCGAACAGCCGGCGCGCCGGTTCCGGCCACGCCACGATCGCGCCATGCGCGTCGAGCTCGAACACCGCGCAATCCTGCACCGCGTCAAGCAGGCGGCGATATCGTTGCGCCAGTTGCAGGGCGTCACCCTCCGGCGCCAGGCCGGCGGACGGTTCCATGGGGGTCGAGCGCACTTCGGTTGCCGCTTGCAGCCCGGACATGATCACCTTCGATAGATGGGATTGACGGCGGCCTGGCCTGCGTGACACGCGACCATGGGCTCGCGCCGAGGCACAGCGCCGAATGCCCGCAGGAAGCGGGCATTCCAGTCAATGATAGGCGCTCGCGGCCCATGCGCCACCCGCTATCGCGGCGCAAGGGGCGCATGGCCCGTTCCGGGGAAACGCAGAAGCGTGGTCCGCCGCACGCATGCCGCCCGCGTCGGCGGGCGGCACGGCTGGCGTTGGCGATTAGCGGCGACGCAACTGGACCATCGCCGCGACCGCGGCCGAGGCGCCCACCACCAGCGCGGTGGTCAGCATGGGGTAGCGCGCGGTGGTGGTGTATGGGCACATATGCAGCGCGGTGTGGGCGCCGGTGCGTTCCTGCAAGCCACTGCCGCTGCCGTAGAGCGCGTTGTCTTCGAGCGGGCCGGCCGGATGGCGGGTCTGCTGCGCGCGGCCCATGAAGCGGCGCATGAAGCGGTCGAAGGTGTGCGGCGCGTGATACGCGGCCGCCGAGAAGGCCTTGGCGGCGGCGCCGACGAACAGTTCGCGGCGCGGGTTTTCCGCGGCGAACAGGATCGCGTCCGCGGCCATGGCCGGGTCGTACAGCGGCGGCGGCAGGCGCGGTTCGACGTCGAGGAAATTCTTGGCATGCATCGCCAGCGGGGTTTCCAGGCCCGCGGGCTTGATCAGCGTCACGCTGACCGGTGCCTGTTCCTGCTCCAGCTCCAGCCGCAGCGAATCGGTGAAGCCCTTGATCGCATGCTGCGAGGCCGCGTAGGCGCTCTGCAGCGGCATCGGCCCGTCGGCCGCCTCGCTGCCCATGTTGATGATGGCGCCGCCACGCTCGCGCAGGTGGGCCGCGGCGGCAAGCGAGCCATGCACCGTGCCCCAGTAGTTGGTGTCGAACAACCGCCGCTGGTCCTCCAGCGGCACGTCGCAATGACGCCCGAAAATGGTCACGCCGGCATTGTTGATCCAGGTGTCGAAGCCGCCGAAGCGCTCGATCGCGGCATGCGCCACCTTGCCGACCTCGTCGTGCCGCCCCACGTCCGCGACCACGGTAATCACTTCGGTCCCTTGCTCGCGCAGCTCTTCGGCCAGCTGGTGCAGCGACCCCTCGCTGCGCGCCACCAGCACCAGGCGTGCGCCCTGCTGCGCCGCCTTGCGCGCGGTGACCAGCCCAACGCCGCTGCTGGCGCCGGTCAGCACAATGACCTGCGAGCTGATTCTCTTCAAGGTGGGTTTCATCTGCCGCTTCCTCCAGTGGGGAGGCCCGGCCCGGCGCCGGGCGTGCCGTTGGGAAGTCGCAAGGAGCGTTCCCGTTGCGGAGCTGCCGTGGCGGCGGCGCCCGGGCATGGCGCCTACGGCAGATTTACAACGCCCGGTAAGAACCACATGGCGCCGGGGGCGCATGCCGGCCGTTGTCCACGCCCCTCCCGTTCCCGGAGATGTCCGCGGGTGCGGCATGTAGGACGGGCGCCGATTTCAGCGCCGGCATGTGCTGCCTAAGCTGGATGCATCTACGCAACGGGCGATTGCCATGGCCAAGACCACTACGCAGGACTCGCGCGCGCGGCGCGCTGCCGCCAAAGGCTCGGCGAAGCCCGCGGCAAAGCGGTCGGGCAGCGCGCGCCCGGCGGCACGGGGCGCCGCGCCGGCCGAGGGCACGACGGCGCCCCTGGAAAAATACCGCCGCATGCGCGATTTCGGCGCCACGCCGGAGCCCAGCGGCGGCACCGCCCGCGCCACGCCGCGCAAGCGCGCCGCGGCGTTGTCGTTCGTGATCCAGAAGCATGCGGCGCGGCGGCTGCACTATGATTTCCGCCTCGAACTCGGCGGCACGCTGAAAAGCTGGGCCGTGCCCAAGGGACCCAGCCTCGACCCATCGGACAAGCGCATGGCGGTCCACGTGGAAGACCATCCGCTGGACTACGCCAGCTTCGAGGGCGTGATTCCCGCCGGGCACTATGGTGCCGGCACGGTGATCGTCTGGGACCGGGGCACGTGGGTGCCGGTGGGCGATCCCGAGGCAGGCTACCGCAGCGGCAAGCTGAAGTTCGAACTGCGCGGCGAGAAGCTGCATGGCCATTGGACGCTGGTACGCATGCACGGCAGCCGGCAGAAGGAGCAGGACGCGTGGCTGCTGATCAAGGAACGCGATGACGCCGCAGTGCCTGCGTCGGACTTCGACGTGGTCGAGGCCTTGCCCGACAGCGTACTGGGTGGCACGCAACGCAAGGCCGCGGCCAAACGCGCCAGCGCCGGCAAGGCGGCAACAGCCACAGCGGCAGCCGAAGCCGCTACACCAGCCGCGCATGAGGCCATCCGGGCGCTGAAGCCGCCGCCCGGCGCAACACGCGCGGCGCTGCCGCTGACCCTGGCGCCGCAACTGGCGACGCTGGTCGAGAAACCGCCACCCGACGCCGCCGCCTGGCGCTACGAGATCAAGTTCGACGGCTACCGGCTGCTGGCCCGCGTCGACGGCAAGGATGTGCGGCTCTTCACCCGGCAGGGCCATGACTGGACCAGCAAGCTGCGCGCGCTGGCCCGCGATATCGGCGCGCTGGGCCTGCCCGACGGCTGGATCGACGGCGAGATCGTGGTGCTGGGCAAGCACGGCCAGACCGACTTCCAGGCCTTGCAGAATGCGTTCGATACCTCGCGCGTCGAGGCGATCCAGTACTTTGCCTTCGACCTGCCCTACTTTGCCGGCCATGACCTGCGCAAGGTGCCGCTGGTGGAGCGTCGCGCGCTGCTGCGCCGGATCTTCGGGCACAACGCCTCGCCGCGCCTGCAGTTCAGCGAGGACTTTGAAGCCAGCGCGGGCGACATGCTGGATGCGGCATGCCGCATGAAGCTGGAAGGCGTGATCGGCAAGCGCGCCGACTCTGCCTACGTCAGTGCCCGCAGCAATACGTGGATCAAGCTCAAATGCACCTTGCGCCAGGAGTTCGTGGTGGCGGGCTTCACCGATCCCAAGGGCAGCCGCAACGGCATCGGCTCGCTGCTGCTGGGTGTGCACGACACGGGCGGACGGTTGCGCTATGCGGGCAATGTCGGCACCGGCTTCGATACCCGCACGCTTGACGAGCTGCGCGCGCAACTGGATGCGCTGCGCGCCGATGAGGCGCCCTTCCACACGGTGCCGGCCGGTGTGCGCGGGCACTGGGTCAAGCCCAGGCTGGTGGCCGAAGTTTCGTTCGGCAACTGGACCCGTGAAGGGCGGGTGCGCCATGCGGTGTTCCACGGCCTGCGCACCGACAAGCCCGCCGCCGCGGTCTCGGTCGAGCAGCCGTCAGTGCCCGCCGGCAAAGGCAAGGCGGCGGCAACCACGCGCGGCAAGCCAGCCAGCACGCCCGCATCCCGATCGAAGCCCGGCGCGGCAAGGCGCCCCACCGCGGTGGGCGGCAAGGTTTCGATCAGCCACGCCGAGCGCGTGATCGACGCCGAGTCGGGCCTGACCAAGGGCGAGCTGGTGCGCTACTACGAACGTGCCGCGGCACTGATGCTGCCGCACCTGCGCGGGCGTCCGATCGCCATGGTGCGTGCGCCGTCAGGCGTGGGCGGCGAGCAGTTCTTCCAGCGCCACAGCGATACGCTGCGCGTGGACGGCCTCAACGTGCTGGACCCCGGCCTGTGGCCAGGACATCCTGCTCTGCTGGAAATCACCTCGGCCGAGGCGCTGGTGGCGGCCGCCCAGCTCAACGTGGTGGAGTTCCACACGTGGAATGCGAGCAAGCGCAGCATCGACCGGCCTAACCGCATCATCTTCGACCTGGACCCCGGCGAGGGCGTGCCCTGGGCGCAGGTGCAGGAAGCAGCGGCAATGATGAAGGCGCTGCTGGACGAGCTGGGGCTGGCCAGTTTCCTGAAGACCAGCGGCGGCAAGGGCCTGCACGTGGTGGTGCCGGTCACGCCGCGCGCCGGCTGGGACGAGGTGAAGGACTTCGCGCGCGACGTGGTGCTGCACGTGGCCGCGACGCTGCCGCAGCGCTTCGTTGCCAAGAGCGGCGCGCGCAACCGGGTCGGCAAGATTTTCATCGATTACCTGCGCAACGGCATGGGTGCCACCACCGTCGCGGCGTTCTCGGCGCGCGCGCGGCCCGGGCTGGGGGTGTCGATTCCGGTGGCGTGGGAAGAACTGGAAGCACTGACCAGTGCCACGCACTGGACTGTCGCCAATGTCGAAGCGCGGCTGGACGCGCTGGAAGCGGCCGATCCATGGGCGGACTACGCCGGCACGCGGCAGGCTATCACGCGCGCCGCGGGGCGCCTGGCGCGGGCCGCGTAGCGCCGCGCCGCGGGCCGGCGCAACCATGGCCGGCGGCACATTTCTTGCCCCTTGGAGATGAGCGAGCCCTGGCATTACCCGTTTTGCAAATTCCGCCAGGACGGCAACACCATTCGGAGACACACCATGCCCCCACTCAAGATTATCGCCAACCTGCGCGCCGCCGGCACCACTGGCGCGGCCCCGCGCAATCGCCGCGGCCTGCGCCGCCTGCTGGTGTCTTGCGCCATGCTGTCGTGCGCCGCAGCGCCGGTGCAGGCCAAGCTGCCCCCACCCACGCCCGAGCAGCAGCAGGCCGCCGAAGCCAAGAAGGCCAAGGAAGCGGAAACGGCCAAGCAGCAAGCGGAAGCTCTCGCAGCCGTGCAGGATCGCATTGCCGCGCGCTTTGGCAAGGGCACCGACTATAAGGGCTGGACCGAGCCGGGCAAGATTCCGCAGAAGGCCGCCGAGGCGCCCCGCTCCACCGGCCCTCATGGCGGCACCTCGCCAAGCGCCGAGGCCCATAGCGGCGAGGCAGCACGCCGCTAGCCCTGTACGCCGGTCGGATCCGGCATGCGCGCCCAGCCAATTCGCCCTTCTCCGCCATGCGCGGACGTTGTCCAGCCGGCACGCGTCTTGCCACTGCGAAGCGGAACGGCCTCGGCCAAACACCGTGGCCATGTTGATCAGCAAGGGGGACGACGATGATCTGGGGGATGGGGGAGTGCAAGACTTTCAAAGGCAGTGCGAGGCACCGTGGTAATCCTTACACACGGTGCCCGCTGGCCGGTGCGCTTTTACAAGGCGCGGCCGCGTCGGCCTGGCGGTCATTGCGGGCGCACGCCACGGTGCCGCGCAGCGTGCAGCCATGAAGCCGCAAGCCGACCGTGCCCAGCTGATCCTGAATGTCGAGGATCGCGAAGGGCCGCGCTACGTCAAGAGCCGCATCCTGCATCGCGGCGGGTTTTCGGTGATCGAGGCCGTCACGGGCCACTCGGCATTGTCGCTGGTACGTCAGCACGCGCCGTCGCTGGTCCTGCTGTCGGCCAGGCTTCCCGACATCAGCGGTCTGGAAGTGTGCCGCCTGCTGAAAGACGATCCGCAAACCGCGCGCACACTGGTGCTGCTGACCTCGCCAGGGCTGGCCCAGTCGCGGCAGCGGGTGGAGGCGCTGAACTGCGGCGCCGACGGTTATCTGGTGGAGCCCGCGGAACCCGAGGAACTGCTGTCGAGCATCCAGGCCCTGCTGCGCCTGCGTGGCGCCGAGGATGCCTACCACCGTACCTCGCGGGCGCTGCACGAGCATGAGGACATGTTCCGCCAGCTCGCCGAATCGCTGGCCGACGTGGTGTGGATCCTGGACCCGGCGACCCGGCGTCTGCTGTTCGCCAGTTCATCGCTGGCAAAGATGTGCGGCCATTCGGCCGAACAGGTGATGGACGATCCGCGCCTGTGCCTGGAACGCGTGGCACCGGCCGACCGCGCGCGGGTGGAAGCCGCCGTGGAGAACATGTTGCGCGACGGCAGCATGGACATCGAATTCTCGATGACACTGCCCACCGGCGAGCCGCGCGAGGTGCGCGCGCGCGCCTTCCCCATGCGCAGCCCGGGCCGTGCCGACGACGCCGGCCTCGCGCAGGACGGCGCCGGCAACCCGCCGCTGCGCATTGCCGGGATTTGCCAGGACGTGACGCTGCAGAACCGTGCCGGGCGCGCGCTGCAAGACGAGGAAAGGCGCAAGGACCAGTTCCTGGCGATGCTGGCGCATGAACTGCGCAACCCGCTGGCGCCGCTGCGCAGCGCCGCGGACCTGCTCCAGCAGCTTGCGCCAACGCGCGAGGACATGTTCCGTGCGCGCGACATCATCGGCCGGCAAGTGCATCACCTGACCCGCCTGGTCGACGAGCTGCTCGACATCTCGCGCTTTAACCAGGGGCGCATCACGCTGCGGCAAGACCTGGTGGAGCTGCGCACCGCGCTCAATACCGCGGTCGAAGCGGTGCGTCCGGTGCTGGACGCCTACCGCCATACGCTGCGGCTGTCGCTGCCGGAACAGCCGCTGCCGGTGCGCGGCGACCTGGTGCGCCTGACGCAGATCTTCAGCAACCTGCTGCAGAACGCCGCCGCCTATACCCCGGCCGGTGGTGCGATCTCGGTCGAAGCCAGCTTCGACGACAGCATGCCGGGAGCCATGCCGGATGCGGTTTCGGGCGGGCGCGTTACGGTACGGGTGCGCGACAACGGCACCGGCCTGTCCGAAGCCTTGCAGCGGCAACTGTTCGATCCGCTGGCGCCGCCGGACCCGGCCAGCCCGGGCGGCCCGGGCAGCGCAGCCAAGGAGAACGACGCCGTCACGCAGGGACCGCACAGTGCCTTTCCGCATGACGGGCCGGGCATTGGCCTGACGCTGGTGCAAAAGCTGGTGCAGCTGCACGGCGGCACCATCCGCGCCTTCAGCGCCGGCCCCGGCCAGGGCAGCACTTTCACCGTGACGCTGCCGGTCGAGCCGTGGCAGAACTGGCATCCCGGTTCCGGCAAGGCCGACGCCCGGCGCAACGTGCCGCGCCGCATCCTGGTCGTGGATGACAACGTCGATGCCTTGGAGGCGATGACGATGGCGCTGCAGGCCATGGGGCATACGGTGGTGACCGCGCCCGATGGCGCGAGCGCACTGGCGCGCGCCAGGGAGGCACGTCCGGAGGTCGTGCTGCTGGACCTCGGCATGCCGGCGATGGACGGCTTTGAAACCGTGCGCCGGCTGCGTGCGCTGCCTGAACTGCGCGGCGCCCGGCTGGTTGCGCTGACCGGCTTCGGCCAGCCCGAGGACCGCCGCCGCGCGCTGGCGGCGGGGTTCGACCAGCACCTGGTCAAGCCCGCCGACCTCGACGCTCTGACGCGGCTGCTCGATGAACTGGACCAGGAGCGCGCCTAGCGCCACGCCGGCGCCGACGAAGCCATTCTCCGCAGCAAACACACCAGGAGCCTTTCGTGCATACCACGCCCGATCCCGACATCCCGCCCCGCAAGCCCGAAGTCCCGCCACCCGAGCCGCCCCCAGGCCCGCCCCAGCCCGTGGAAGACCCGCCTCCGGGCGACATGCCGCCACCGCCGCCGCAACGCGCCGGCGACCGTGGCAAAGGAGCGATCAAGTGTCCCGCATCATCTGGAAAGGCGCCATTGCCTTCGGCCTCGTCAACATCCCTGTCATCCTGCGCCCCGCATCGCGCAGCCAGTCGCTCGACCTGGACCTGCTAGACCTGCGCGACATGGCCCCGGTGGGCTACCAGCGCATCAACAAGAGCACCGGCAAGCCGGTCGACAAGGAGCACATCGTCAAGGGCTACCAGTACGCCAAGGACGAGTACGTGCTGCTCAACGACGAAGATTTCCGCCAGGCCAATGTCGAAGCCACGCAGACCGTGGACATCGTCAGCTTTGTCGATGCCGCGAGCATTCCGCCGTACTACTTCGACACCCCGTATTACCTCGAGCCCGACAAGCGCGGCGAGCGCGGCTATGCGCTGCTGCACGAAACCATGCGCCGCACCGGCAAGGCGGCGCTGGCGCTGGTGGTGCTGCGCGCGCGCCAGCACCTGGCGGCGATGCTGGTGCATGAGGATGCGCTGGTGCTGAACACCATGCGCTTTGCCGACGAGGTGCTGCCGATGTCGGAGCTGCGGCTGCCCAAGGCTGCGCGCGGCAAGGCCACCGGCGCGCACGCGCGCGAGGTCGAGATGGCCACCAAACTGGTCGAGGACATGACCGAGGACTGGGCCCCTGAGCAATACCGCGACACCTACCGCGATGACCTGATGGCACGCATCGAGGCGAAGATCGAATCCGGCAAGACCCACCAGCTGACTCCACCCTCGGAAGAGGAAGCAGCCCCGCGCCAGGGTGCCAAGGTCATCGACATGGTGGCGCTGCTGCGCCAGAGCCTGGGCAAGCGCGGCAAGGACAAGCAGGAAGACGAGTCCGAATCCGAAACCGAATCCGAAACCGAACCGGCGCGCCGCAAGACGCCTGCGCGCCATGCGGCGGCGCGCAAGCAGCCCGCCGCGAAGCGCACCGGCGCCACGTCGGCCAAGCGCGCGCGAAGCTCGGGTTCAAAGACCGCCGGGACCAAGCGCGCGCCGGCCCGGCGCGACTCGCATGCCTCCGCCGCCCGCAAAAGCAGCGGCACCACGGGCAAAAAACGCGCGGCTTGAAGGGTGCGGCCAAGCCGCGGGGAAGTGTTTCCCGCGGCCACTTTATCGTGTCGACACCCTCAGGTTGTCCCGAACCGAAGTCACGCCTTCGACGCTGCGTATCGTCTTCAGCGCAATGTCATGCTGCTGCTGGGTCGGCACCGTGCCGCTGACGTCCACCGCGCCCTGCTGCGTCGTCACATGGATGCCGGTGGACTTGAGGTCCTTGGGGCCTAGCAGCCGGGTCTTGATCCGGGTGGTGATCGCGCTGTCCTCCAGGCTTTGCCTGGTCTGGTCGACCCCTGTCGCCGCGCTGGCGTCCGGGTCGGGCCGGCCGGGCATCCCCGGCGCGGAGTTGACCGGTGCCACCGGCGCATTGTCGGCCGCGGCAAATATCAGCCCGCTCTTGTCCAGCGCCAGCGCGCTGGCTGCGGCCCCCGCCAGCGCCGCGGCAGTGCAGGCCATGCGCAAGGTGCGCGCGGTAGTTCGGGAAAATCGCATGGCTGTCTCCTTGAGGGTCCAGCGCGCCGCTGCCGGCTGACACGCAGCGCCACTGACAAGTCATTTTTCAGCAAGCTCCATACCCGCCATCGCTGCCATGGCACGGCCCGTCGCAGCGGGCGGGATGCTGTGTAAAACGGGCCAGGCGTTGTAAAAGCGCCCCGGCGGGCGCGTGGCGCATCGCGCGCATGGCGCCGGCACAGCGCGGCGTGACGGCGCCGTCGTGCTTGGCATGGCGATTGCGAAGCAAGGTCTGCGGCAGTTCGCCGCGTCAAGGAGCTAGCAATGGGACAGCAGCAACAGCCGGGTCAATCGCAGTCGGGTCAATCGGGCCAGAAGCAGCAGGAACAATCGCAAACTGGCCAACGCGGCAGCCAGCAGCAGCAACCGGGACAACAAGGCGGCGGGCAAATGGGTGACAAGGACCGCATGCAGGATCAACAGCAGCAGCAGGACCGCGGCAGCTCGCAGTCTGGCCAGCAAGGCGGCCAGCGCAGCGGCCAGCAAAGCGGCCAGGGCGGGCAGATGGGTGGCCAGCAAAGCGGACAAGGCGGCCAGGGCGGACAACGCCAGCCGTAACGCCCAGCCCCGACAACAAGGCAGCTATCCGGGTATGTGCGTGAGCAACATGCGGTGCTGACGCAGGGGCATACGCCGGAGATTGGCAGGCCGGAACCCTGAACGGGGCTCCGGCCCTTTTTGCGACCAGAGCCCGGTGGCCGGCTCGCGCGGATCGCCGCCATCCCGTGTATGCTGGCCCTGGACCCAACCCGTTCGCCTTCCAGGCACTCCCCGCTTTGTCCAGCGTCACCGACCCCGCACCCGGCAGCGCCACGCCGCAGCGCCGCGGCCCGCTGCGCCAGCTTTCCGCGAGACTGCGCGAACACGCCGGTGCGCACGTGCGCGCACTGACCCGCAGCAACTCCGGCCTGAGCCTGGACTACGACAACCCGCCCGGGGATCCCGGCCTGTTCGGCCCGGATGCGGTCTGCTGGCGCGTGCATGCCGACTTCCCGGCGATGCTGGCCGGCGGCGTCAGCGCGTTGCTGCTGCAGACCTTGCATCCACTCGCATTGGCCGGGGTGTGGGACCACTCCAGTTTCCGCACCGACATGCAGGGACGCCTGGGACGCACCGCGCAATTTATCGCCGGCACCACCTATGGCAGCCGCGCCGATGCCATGGCGCTGATCGAGCGCGTGCGGCGCATCCATACCGGCGTGTCCGGCATCGCCCCCGACGGGCGGCCCTACGCGGCGTCGGATCCCGCACTGCTGACCTGGGTCCATGTGGCCGAGGTCTCGAGCTTCCTGGCGGGTTATCTGCGCTATGTCGGACCACTCGGCGCCGCCGAGCAGGACCGCTATTACGCCGAGGTGGCCCGCATCGCGCTGTTGCTGGGCGCGGTTGACGTGCCCCGCTCGCGCGCCGACGTGGCGGCCTACCTGGAAGCCATGCAACCCGCGCTGCTGGCCAGCGAGCGCACCCGCGAAGTGGTGCGGCTGGTCAGGAAAATGCCGGTGGCCAATCCGTTGCTGCAGCCGGCGGTCAGCATCATGGCCGACGCCGGCATCGCGCTGCTGCCGCCGTGGGCGCGCCGCCGGCTCGAGCTGGACGGGCCCTCGATCCGCCGCCCCGCGGCACTGGCCGGCATGCGCGTGCTGGCGCCGGCACTGCGTTGGGCGCTGGGTGCGGGCCTGGCTGCCCGTGCCCGGCGACGCGTGGCGCGCGGTACCGACGCCCGACCAGTTTGAGGCTGACAAGGGGAGGGTGCGATGTGCGCCGCACCCGACGGGCGATCAGCGAACAGTTTTGACCCGGAAACGGAATTAGCGCCAGAATGCCCCGCATTTCAGGCAATTGGTCGCTGGTGGACTGGCGTTAAATGTCGCTCGACATCCCGAACGGCCGGTCAGGTTATTCCGACCCATCGGCCACTGCGCCGCAGAGCGATTTAAACGACGTGGGCAAAAAAAGAAGCCCACGCGCGGGGTGCTCGTAGGCTTTCCAGGACTGCTCGAGCCAAACAGCTCTTGTTACGAATATAAACGCGCTTACATGAGGTGTAAATCCCGCTTCTATCAGGGATTCCCCTAGCGCGAAATGCGCGCATTGCGTATTTCTGGCGTTTCTGCCCCTGAAATCATTTTCAGGCGACTTCTCGCTGACATTGGCAAATCTCCGCCAGCCCAATGCCCGCCTCACCTTTTCGGCAGAGCGCGTGGCTCCTTCTCGCCCTCGCGGACGCATCGCCATACCCGGTCAATCGCAACAAGGCAACAATATTAATAGAGCATTTCCTCTAGATCACGAAAGGCGTGCGGTCCGTCAATGCTTGTAAAACTTTGTTACCCTCACCGCTGAAGTATTCCCCTTCTCTTCTGGCAGCGCCCACCGCCGCCGTTGCGCGACATTCCCTGGCCCGTGCACGCGCCAGGGTCTTGGCGCAATCCGGGCGGCCAGCCAGGTCGCCGTTACCGAGAGCGGATGTTCCCCCTGCCGCCCAGGCCGTGCCGCACCCCAAGCGGCCGGCCAACGGACCGTTATCAGCCGCCAGAACCCTTGCGGGCTCTTCCGGAGTCGTTGTGAAGAAGAAGGAAATCCCGCCTAGGCCACCCAGCCGACGGCAACTGCAGTCCCAGCAATTCGCGGCGTACCGCCTCAGCGAGGCCCCGGTGATCGTGCACCTGTCCAACGGCGCCCGGCTGCACGGGCTGGTGCTGGCCGCGGACGACTTCGTGCTGCTGCTTGGCCGGCAACCCGACGACATCCAGCCCACGGTGGTCTACAAGCGCGCCATCTGCCTGATCACGCCGGCCACGGCGCCGGAACTGGTGGTCGAGGCGACGGAGACGGTCTCCGCGCCAGAGTTCGTGCCTATCTATATCCCGCGTACCCGCAAACGCCGCTAGGCACGCCGGCGGCCGAACCGCTTTTCCATCCCCGCCGCGCCCGCCGCACCTTCCCACGCGGCCCACGTCAGGCCCTGCCGGCACGCCACGAAACTATCGCGGAGATCACTCTAAACCTTTGCCTTGCCCGGTCGATAACCCAAGCAACGGAGGCACTCTACGCCCTGCAAAGCAGGCCGCCAACGTTACGGCACTAGCCGGAATGCCCAAAACTTTGCATATAGGAGTCGTACCATGGCGCAAGTCATTAACACCAATTCGTTGTCTCTGATGACTCAGAACAACATGAACGCTTCGCAATCGTCGCTGAACACGGCGATCCAGCGCCTGTCGTCGGGCCTGCGCATCAACAGCGCCAAGGACGACGCCGCCGGCCAGGCCATTGCGAACCGCTTCACCGCCAACATCAAGGGCCTGACGCAAGCCCAGCGCAACGCCAACGACGGCATCTCGCTGGCGCAGACCACCGAAGGCGCGCTGACCGAAGTCAACAACAACCTGCAGCGCATCCGTGAACTGAGCGTGCAGGCCGCCAACGGCTCGAACTCGGCTTCGGACCTGAAGTCGATCCAGGACGAAATCAAGCAGCGCCTGCAAGAAATCGACCGCACTTCCGCCCAGACCGATTTCAACGGCGTGAAGGTGCTGTCGTCGGCCGCCAAGGATCTGACCATCCAGGTCGGCGCCAACGATTCGGAAACGATCACCATCGACCTGGAAGAAATCAGCTCGACGACGCTGAACCTGACCAGCTTCAACGTCAACGGCCCGAAGGCCCGCGGCGCCAACACGTTCGACGGCGCTGCCGTGGCCACGACGGCTGCCCACGCCGCTGCGGCTGACTTCCAGGCAGTGTTCGGTTCCAGCACCGCGCTGACCACCTCGTCTGTGACCGAAACCACCGCCGGCACGCTGGCCACCAAGCTGGGCGTAGCTTCGGGCAGCGTTGCCTTCACCAACCGCGCCATCGTCGATGGCAACGGCAACTGGTTCGCTGAAGTCACGATCAGCCCGGCCAGCGCCGCAGAATCGACCGCGCTGAAGGCCAGCGGCTTCGACATCGCCAACGGCTCCAGCCAGACGTTCTACGTCGGCATCGACGCCGCCAACCCGACCTCGACCTCGGGCACGACCGCCACCTACAGCATCGACACCTCGAAGATCGACGTGTCGGCCCTGCAGCGTGGCGCCACCAGCAACCCGCTGGCCGCCATCGACGCCGCCCTGCAAAAGGTGGACGACCTGCGCAGCTCGCTGGGCGCGGTGCAGAACCGCTTTGACTCGGTGATCGCCAACCTGGGCACCACCGTGACCAACCTGTCGGCTTCGCGCTCGCGCATCCAGGACGCAGACTACGCCACGGAAGTGTCGAACATGACCCGCGCGCAGATCCTGCAACAGGCTGGCACCTCGGTTCTGGCGCAAGCCAACCAGACCACGCAGAACGTGCTGTCGCTGCTGCGCTAATCGCGCCAGCGCATGGTGCAGAAGGCTGGGCCGCAAGGCCCGGCCTTTTTGCCACGGCACGCGGCCAGCGTCGCCGGAATGCTTCGCAGGCAGGCAGCCGTCTCACTGCCTGCCTGCAAAGCGTTTCAAACCCCGTAGTCAACCTCGCCAAACCGGATGGAGCAGCAGATGGCACCTTCCCCGACAGTGAATCCAGGCACGGTGCGCCTGTCGCGCGATGTGTTTTCCGGCGCCTCGGTGCCGGCCAGCGCACCTCATGTCGCCACTGGCGCAAACGACGCCGCCGTGGTGGCGGTCGCGCCGGCACAGGAACTGCCTGGCGTGCATGGCGGCGACACCGGGGCAGCCTTACGCGAGTTGGGTGAGGCGCTGAAGGCCACGTCGATCGGGCTGCGCTTCGAGATCGACGAAGACACCCATCGCGTCGTCACCAAGGTCATCGACAAGGAAACCGGAGAACTGATCCGGCAGGTGCCGACCGAAGAGGTCATGCGCATCGCCCGGGCGATCGACAAGCTGCAGGGGCTGTTCATCAGCCAGGCCGCCTGACGACACGCCGCATCGCAGTCCGCCATCCGAACATCAGTGGAAAAGAAAAGGCACGACCATCATGGCAACGATCTCCTCCCTCGGTATCGGCTCCAACCTGGAGCTGAACACTCTGCTGCAGAACCTGGAAACGGCCGAACGTGCCCCGCTGACGGCAATCAATAACCAGGCCAAGAGCTACCAGACCAAGCTGTCGGCGTTCAGCCAGGTCCAGAGTGTGCTTTCCGCCTACCAGGCCGCGGCCAAGAAGCTGTCCGAGGCAGCTACCTTCGGTGCGGTCAAGGCTAGCGTCGGCTCGGCCGACGTGCTGTCCGTCACGACAGCATCGAATGCCGTGCCGGGCAACTACAGCATCACCGTGAACACGCTCGCCACCGCACAGTCGCTGGTGAGCGGTAACGTTGCCGACCAGAAGGCAGTCATCGGCGGCGGCGACATTGTCTTCGACTTCGGCGAAGCCGTTGCGACCGGCGGGGCCGCGACCACCACAAAGACAGTCACGATTCCCGCCGGCTCGTCGCTCGAAGGCATGCGCGACGCCATCAACAAGGCGGGCATCGGCGTGACCGCCAGCATCATCAACGACGGCTCGGCCAGCCCCTACCGCCTGGTGCTGACCGCGGACAAGACCGGTACCGCCGCCACCATGCGCGTGTCCTCCACGGATGCGGCGCTCAACAACGTGGTCGCCTTCGATCCCACGGCCGGCGCCGGCGTGAACAAGATGGAACAGAAGGTGCCGCCGGCCAATGCCACGCTGAAGGTCAACGGCATCGACGTCGTCAGCCAGAGCAATGCGGTCGCCGACGCGGCGCAGGGCGTGACCATGAACCTGTCCAGGACCGGCACCACGACGCTGGTCGTCACGCGCGACAACGAGGCCATCAAGGCTGCGATACAAGGCTTCGTCACCGCCTACAACAACATCCAGAGCACGGCCAAGTCGCTCACCGCATTCGACACCACGGCGGGCACCTCCGCCGCGCTGACCGGCGACAATACCCTCCGCTCGATCCGCTCCAGCCTGCGCTCGATGCTGGGCGAGGCCATGGACGACGGCAAAGGCGGCAAGCTCACGCTGATGGGGATCGGCATCACGTTCGACAAGGACGGCACGATGAAGCTCGACGACACCAAGCTGAACAAGGCCCTGAAGGAGAACCTCGACGGCGTCACGGCAATGTTCTCCGGTGTCAACGGCGCCGCGGGAATCGGCAAGCAGGCCAGCGACTATGTCGAAGGCCTGTCCAAGACCGACGGGGCCCTGAAAGTGGCGCAGGACGGCATTACCGACACGCTCAAGGATCTCGAGGACGACTATGATCGCGTCGAGGCCCGCGTCAATGCGACCGTCGAGCGCTACAAGGCGCAGTTCACCCAGCTCGACCTGCTCGTCTCCCAGATGAACCGCACCAGCAGCTACCTGACGCAGCAGTTCTCCGCGCTGAACAACACCAGCAAGAAGTAAGCAGCCGCGCCTGACAGAGCCAGAGGAAGCCAAGCCAATGTTCGCCCGCCAAGCCGCAAATGCCTACGCCCAGGTGGGCGTACAGACCGGCGCCATGAGCGCCAGCCCGCACAAGCTGATTGCCATGCTGTACGACGGTGCCCGCGCGGCGATTGCGCGGGCCAGATTCCACCTTGACGGGGGCGACATTGCCGGGCGCGGCAACGCCATCTCCAAGGCCATCGACATCATCGACAACGGGCTGCGCGCCGTACTGGACCATGATGCCGGCGGCGAGATTTCCGCCAACCTCGAGGCCCTCTATGAATACATGGTGCGCCGGCTGATGCTGGCCAACCTTCGCAGCGATGCCACGCTGCTCGGCGAAGTCGATGCCCTGCTGGAAAGCCTTGCGTCGGCTTGGGCGCAGATCGATGAAGCCGGCCAGGCCGCCGAGCCGAGGGCCGCTCTACAGGACAACTGAAATGCGCACTCCCTCCGCTCCCGCGTTTTCTCCGATCGTCTCGTGCTACGAGCGCATTCTTGCATTGTCGGCTCGCATGCTGGAAGCCGCCCATGCCTCGGACTGGGACGCCGTGGCCGCCTTGCAGCACGGCTATCTGGCGGAAGTCGAGCACCTGCGGCAACTGGACCACGACGCACCGTTCTCCGATGCAGAACGCATGCGGCGCTACCAGTTGCTGGACCGCATCCTGACCTACGATGCGCGTATCCGCGACCTGGCCATGCCGCGACTGAAACGGCTCGGCAACCTGCTCACCAGCTCGCGCCGCCAGATCGAGCTGTCGGCGGCGTACGGCGCCACGGCCTGACCCCATTCCGCCACCACTCGCGCCGCATAACCGACCATGACCGGCATCCTAGTGCCGCCAGGCCTGGCCGCCGGTCAGGCAGCAGACGCGCAAGCGCTGCGCCCCGCCCTGGCCATCGACAAGCTGGCCGCGCTGCTTCCGGTACCTGAGACCACCGAGTCCAGCGTCCGAAATTCGACCGGGCAGGCGGTACGCAACAGCCAGCATGCCGGACCCGCCGGTGCCGCGGGCCAGGGCGCCTTGGTGCCTGGCACGTCCACGCGCGAATCACTGAGCGTGGCCGCACGCGCCATCCTTGCCGTGATGGACGGCACCGAGAACGGACCGGTACAACGCGCATCGCCGCTGCTGGGCGCCGCACCGTCACCCGCATCCGTGCCGGCTGCCGCAGCGGCACTATCGAACGCCGTCAGCCAGAGCGGGCTGTTCTACGAGTCCCATCTGGCCCAGTGGTTCGCCGGCGCCCGTGCCTTGCCCGGCATCCTCCAGGAACCGCAGGCCGCTATCCCGCGCCCGCAGGGACCTTCTGCCACGCCCGGCCCGGCGCCTTCGGCCAGCGGCACGCCCGCGGCCGGGTTGCTGACATATGGGGGCGCGGCAACGACCGGCGAACCGCCAAGATTCGCGACACCGGCGTTGATTCCGGCTTCGCAGGTATTGGCCGAAGCCCTGGCATCGCCGCGCAACCCGCGCGTCGGCCACAGTCACGCGGCTGCCGAGCGCGCGGTGCGCGACGGCGCGGGCACGACCGCGGCCTACAGCCACGCAGCGGCCGGCGACTTGCCGATGCCGCGGCCTTCCGCGGCGTCGCTGGCTACGCAGGCTTACCAGACGACGGCCGATGCGGGCCGCGCCGCCGATATGCAGTCTGCCGCCCCGCGCGGCGCCGACCTGCCGGAGCAGGCGCAGGCAGACGCAGCGCGCCAGTCCACGCCGGCCGGTCCGGCTATCCACCCGGCCACCGAAGGCCTGGTACGCCAGCAGCTGGAACTCCTTGCCACGCAGCAGTTCCGCTTTGCCGGCGAGGCCTGGCCCGGGGTGCCGCTCGCATGGGACCTCCGGCGCAGCGACGCCGACGGCAGCGCCGATGCACACGATGGCGGCGCGCGCCCCTGGACGAGCCGCATGTTGCTGCAATTGCCCAGCCTCGGCGCCGTCGAGGCAGTGCTGACGCTGGGGCCCGCCGGCCTGGAAGCGCACGTAGCAACTCCCGACAGCAACATTGCCGCCCGCTTTATCGCGGCCCGACCACTGTTGCGCAGCCGGCTCGAAGCCCAAGGCATCGCGCTGCAGCGCCTTAACGTGCAGACCCGGGACACGCTGGAGACGGGCGCGCCGGACAGCAGCAGCAAGCCATGAGCGATACCGGCCACGACCGCGGCGCGGCGGTCGCGCTCTCGTACCAGCCCAGCGACAAGGCGCCTCGGATCGTCGCCAAGGGCTACGGCGTGGTGGCGGAGGCGATCATCGCCCGCGCCAAAGAGGCGGGCGTCTATGTGCACGACTCGCCCACGCTGGTCAACCTGCTGATGCAGGTTGACCTTGACAGCCAGATCCCGCCGCAGCTGTATGTGGCGGTGGCCGAGTTACTGGCGTGGCTGTACCAGCTGGAAGCCGGCACCATTGCCGAGCTGCCACGGCCATGACTGGCGCCCTTGCCCCGCGGCGGCGCGGCGCATCGTGCCCGCCGGGCCCGCCGTGCGCATCCCCACCGGAGAAATAGGCGCGATTTGGCCCTGTGTTCGGCCCGGCGTTGCGAAGATCCCTTTGTTACATTGACCCGGCCTTGCCTGGCAATGTACGGCGAGGCCACCTTTCGCCACCGGAGACCCGCCGCAATGCCTCGCCATATTCCTGCAGCCGCCGCGCCGCAACGTCTGCTAGACAAGGCTCGTGCCCAATTCCAGGCAGACGACTATGCGGGCGCCTTGAAAACCCTCGGCCAGGCCGAGCGCATCGGCGTGCGAACGGTCGACAAGCATTTCCTGAAGGCGGCGAGCCTGTACAAGCTGGACCGACACGATGAAGCGCTGGCCGCCGTGGAAACGGCCCTGGAGTCCCATCCGAAACACGCGCGGGTCCTTGCGCTGGCCGGGGCGATCGAAGTACAACGCGCGCGGTACCAGCGCGCGGCGGAACTGCTGAAACGCAGCCTGGACATCGATCCCAAGGGGCACGGCGTATGGCAGGAGTACGCGGCGGTGCTATACCGCCTGATGGACTATGAAGGGTCCCGCCTCGCCGGTCTCCAGGCGTTGCGCCTGGCACCCAATGACTCTGCGGCGCTCGGCAATTATGCGTCCGCGCTGCGCGAAACGGGCGAATCAGTCGAAGCAATCGCCTATTTCCGCAAGGCATGCGCGGTGGATCCCACCCACCGCCACAACCGCACCAACCTGCTGTTCGCGTGCCTCTACGACGACAAGACGGATGCCGCGCAGATCCTGCGCGAAACGCAGTCGTGGGCACAAACGCTGGCGGCCCTTGCGGCCGTGGCGCCGCCCTCCTGGCCGACGCGCCAGGGCCGCGTGCGCCTGGGGGTCTTCTCCAATGACCTGCGGCTTCACGCGTGCGCATACTTCCTGATCCCCCTGCTTGCCAACCTCGACCGCAACCGCTTCGAGGTGGTCCTGGTGTCGCTGAGCCCGGCGCTGGACCACATCACCGAGAAGATCCGCCAGTACGCCGACGAGTTCCTGGATGTGTCGCGCAAGCGCGAAGAAGAAGTCGTGACCATGGTGCGGGCAGCAGGGCTGGATGCCCTGGTCGACCTGGGCGGCTACGCCGGCGCGTCGCCGCTGACATACATGGTGCACCAGCTCGCCCCGGTACAGCTGACCTGGCTGGGCTATCCCGGCACGACCGGCATGCGGCAGATCGGCTACCGCATCACCGACGGCATTGGCGACCCGGCGGGCAGCGACAAGCACTACACCGAGACCCTGCTCCGCGCCAGCGTGTTTTGCGCATACCACCCGCTGGTCACCAATCCGCTCGGCATCTACGCGCGGCGTTACCGCGTGAACGACACGCCGGCGCTCGCCAACGGCTATATCACGTTCGGCGCATGCCATAGCATGGCAAAGCTGACGGCGCCGACGCTGCGGCTGTGGGCGGCGGTGCTGGCCGCCTGCCCGGGCAGCCGCTTGCTGATCGAGGCCAGCGGACTCGACCAGGACAGCCTGCGCGGGCGCACGCTGGCACGACTCCAGGCAAACGGCATCGATACCGCGCGTGTCGACCTGGTCGCCCGCAACAGTGCCAACCAGTACGTGACCTACCATCGCATCGACATCGCCCTGGATACCACACCGGTTACCGGCGGCACCACGACCTGCGACACGCTGTGGATGGGCGTGCCGGTGGTTTCCCTGGCCGGCAGCATGTTCCACCAGCGCGTCTCCGCCCCCTTCCTGCACGCGACCGGTCTCGACGACCTGATCTGCGACACCCCGCAGCGCTATGTCGAAGTGGCCAGCGCGCTCGCCGCCGATGTCGCCCAGCTCAATGCGCTGCGGCAATCGCTGCGCCAGCGCGTCGAGAGCAGCGCAATGTGCGACGCTGCCGGATTCGCCCGCTGGTTCGAGGCCCAGCTTGCGGAACTGGTCGGCCAGCGCAAGGCGGTGCCGGCCGCGGAGACGCCCCAAGCCTATGGCGGCGTGCATTTCGGCGGAAAATGGCATAGCTACCAGGACATCGTGATGTCCGTCGCAGCGCATCTGCACCGGCGCGAGTACGAACCGCTGCGCAACCTGCTGGAAAACCTTACCTCGTCGTGGTATCGCCACTGGCTGGTCGCCTACGCGCTCGCCGTGATCGAACGCGAGGGCGGCGATGCCGCCTACGCCATCGAACTGCTGATCGAGAGCATCGGGATGCGGCCTTATGCGCTGCCCCTGTACCGGCTGCTGGCGCACTGGCTGAAGCAGGACGGACTGGACCAGGGTTCACTGGCCCAGCTGTTGCAGGATCAGTTCGGGCTGACGCTGGAATCCCTCGAGGCGTCCCCGGTGCCGACGGTATTCGACGTGCTCGGCATTGCCGTGCAGGCGGCAACGCCGGTGCAAGTGGAGGTTGCCGCAGCATGAAGGCTGTCATTCTCGCAGGCGGACTCGGCACGCGCATTTCGGAGGAATCGCACCTGCGTCCGAAGCCGATGATCGAGATCGGCGGCAAGCCGATCCTGTGGCACATCATGAAGATGTACTCGTCGCATGGCGTGAACGAATTCGTGGTCTGCCTCGGCTATAAGGGCTACGTCATCAAGGAGTACTTTGCCAACTACTTCCTGCACATGTCGGATGTCACCTTCGACATGCGCGAGAACGGCGTCACCGTGCACCAGCGCAAGGCCGAACCGTGGCGCGTCACCCTGGTCGATACTGGTGAAGACTCCATGACCGGCGGCCGCCTGCGACGCGTGCGCAGCTATCTTTCGCCGGACGAGCCCTTCTGCTTCACCTATGGCGACGGCGTCTCCGACATCGACATCTCCGCCGAGATTGCCTTTCATCGTGCGCATGGCAAGCGCGCGACCGTGGCCGCGGTGCAACCGCCCGGCCGCTATGGCGCCCTCCAGCGCGACAACGACAAGGTGGTTGGCTTCGCCGAGAAGCCGCGTGGCGATGGCGCATGGATCAACGGCGGCTTCTTCGTGTTGAACCCGCAGGTAATCGACCTGATCGATGGCGACCATGTCAGCTGGGAAGAGGCGCCGATGCGGGAACTGGCGCACAGCGGACAAATGGTGGCCTTCGAGCACCGGGGCTTCTGGCAGCCGATGGACACCCTGCGCGAGAAGAACCAGTTGGAAGAGCTATGGCAATCCGGGGCGGCGCCATGGAAAACATGGTGAGTCCTTCCCGCCCCGGCGGGACCGGCAGCCTGGATGGCTTGCGCGGGCTCAGTGTCTTTGTCACCGGCCATACTGGTTTCAAAGGCGCGTGGCTGACCTTGCTGCTGTCGCGACTGGGCGCCAGGGTCAGCGGCTATGCGCTCGCGCCCGCGACCGTGCCCAGCCTGTTCGGCCTGGCCGGGATCGAGGACACCATGGTCAGCCATACGGTAGGGGACATCCGTGACGCGTGCTCGCTGCGCACCGCGATGCGCGCCGCCAGGCCCGAGCTGGTGTTGCACCTTGCGGCTCAGCCCCTGGTCCGCGCGAGCTACCGCGACCCGCTCGGGACCTGGTCCACCAACGTCATCGGCACAGCCAACGTCCTCGACGCCATACGGGATTGCGAGACAGTACGCGCTGCTGTGGTCATCACCACCGACAAGTGCTACGAGAACAAGGAGTGGCCGTGGGGCTATCGCGAAACCGATGCGCTCGGCGGACATGACCCCTATAGCGCCAGCAAGGCGGCCACCGAGCTGGTCGCGGCCAGCTACCGGCATTCGTTCCTGGACAGCGCCGGCGTATTGCTGGCCACGGCACGCGCCGGCAACGTGATCGGCGGTGGCGACTGGTCCGCCGACCGGCTGATTCCCGACGCCGCGCGCGCGGCGGCGGCCGGCGCCACCCTGTCGATCCGGCGCCCGGATGCCACACGCCCGTGGCAGCATGTACTGGAGGCTCTCTACGGGTATTTGCTGCTGGCATCGCGGCTGCTCGCCGGGGAACGCGCCTTTGCCACCGCATTCAATTTTGGTCCGGCCAGCACCGACAACGTTTCGGTCGGCACGGTGCTGGGCGGCCTGCAACAGCATTGGCCGGAACTGCGATGGGCGCACCACCCGGAACCCGGTGCGCCGCATGAAGCCGGACTGCTGATGCTCGATTGCGCCCGCGCCAGCCAGATGCTGGCGTGGCGTCCGCGCTGGCCCCTTGAACAGGCGCTGGCCCGGACCGCCGAATGGTATCGCCGCGTCCAGCGCGAGCCCGGCCTGGCCCGAGCCATGTGCGAACAACAGATCCAGGCGTACTGTGCCTAAATTCATCTGCCGAACCTGCGCCAACCCATGAACGCTTCGCCTGCCACGCCACCTGCCTGCCGCGCCTGCGGCACGCCGCTGGAACAATCGGTAGTGGATCTCGGCCTGTCGCCGATTTCCAATGCCTTCATCCGCCCAGAGCATGCCGAGCGGGGAGAAATGTTCTATCCGCTGCATGCCATGGTCTGCACGAGTTGCTGGCTGGTGCAGCTGCGCGACGCGACCCCGGCCAACGTGCATTTCCATGACGATTACGTCTACTTCTCTTCGTACTCGTCATCGTGGCTGGCGCATGCGCGCAACTACGTGGAAGCGATGCGCCGGCGCTTCCGGCTAGGCACACAAAGTCGCGTCATGGAAATCGCCAGCAACGACGGTTACCTGCTGCAGTACTTTGTGCAGGCCGGCGTGCCTTGCCTCGGCATCGAGCCCACCGCCAACACCGCCGCGGCCGCACGGGACAAGCACGTCGACACGCGCGAGGCCTTCTTCAATACGGCCAGCGCGCGCACGCTTGCCGCGGAAGGCTGGCAGGTCGACCTGCTGCTGGGCAACAACGTCCTGGCCCATGTGCCCGACATCAACGACTTCGTCGCCGGCATGCCGGTGGTGCTCAAGCCGGAGGGCGTGATTACGCTGGAATTCCCGCACCTGCTGCGGCTGCTGGAAGAGAACCAGTTCGACACGCTCTATCACGAGCACTATTCCTACCTGTCGCTGACTGCATTGATGCCGGTGCTGGCGCGCGCAGGACTGCGCGCGTTCGACGTCGAGCATCTGACCACCCACGGGGGCAGCTTGCGGCTGTATGCATGCCACGCCGCGGCCGGCCATGCCAGCTCGCCCGCCGTCCTGGCGTGCCTGGATGCAGAACGCGCGGCAGGCCTTGCCTCGACCGCCGGCTATGCAGCGTTCGCAGAGCGCGTGCATCGCGCCAGGCAGGAGTTGCTGGGCTTTCTGCTTGAGGCAAGGCGCGCCGGCAAACGCGTGGCGGCCTATGGCGCCGCCGCCAAAGGCAATACGCTGCTGAACTACTGCGGCGCACGCACCGATCTGGTCGAGTTCGTGGTCGACCGCAGTCCGGCAAAGCAGGGTCGGTTGCTGCCAGGTACGCGCATCCCGGTGCTGGCTCCCGAGGCCGTCACTGCGCACCGCCCCGACTATCTGCTGGTGCTGCCATGGAACCTGCTCGACGAGATCCAGCAGCAAATGGCACACATCCGCGCATGGGGCGGCCGCTTCGTGACAGCCATTCCCAATACCGTGGTGCATCCATGATCTTCACGCCGACCCGCATCGCCGGCGCATGGCTGATCGATCCGGAGCCGCTGCACGATGAGCGCGGCCATTTCGCCCGCATCGTCTGCCAAGCGACGTTCGAGCGCCATGGGCTGAACGCACGGTTCGTGCAGCAAAGCGTTTCGCGCAACACGCGCGCCGGGATCCTGCGCGGGATGCATTTCCAGGCGGGAGCCGCCGCGGAGGAAAAACTCGTGCGCGCCACCGCCGGCGTGGTCCACGACGTGATCCTGGACCTGCGCCGCGACTCCGCAACGTATCTCCAATGGCAGGCGTTCGAACTGTCCGCGCAGTCGCAAAGGGCTGTCTATATCCCGAAAGGGGTGGCACACGGCTTCCAGACGCTGACGGCGCTGTCTGAGGTGTTCTACCAGATGACCGTCCCTTACAGCCCGCAGCATAGCCAGGGATTGCGCTGGGACGACCCCGACATCGGCATCGCCTGGCCGGACTGTGAAGACCGGCTTATCTCGGCGAGGGATCTCGCGCTGCCGACACTGGCCGAATCGGCTGGTGTCGCGCCGTGTTGACCGCTCTGTTTACCCGACTCATTTCCGCAGCCAAATCCGATAATCCATGAATACCGAAGCCCTTCAGAAACTGTCTGCGGCGCTGCAGACAGTGGCCGCAAGCCCCGCTGCCCGCGACAAGGTCCTCGCCATGTGCAAGTCGATCGAACAAGACCTGGCCAGCTACGCTGGCAGCGTGCGCGACGATATCACCGGACCGATCATCGACGCGCTGCACGATGAAACCACCCGCCTGCGCAAGACGCTCTCCGACGGGACCGTATTCGAGTTTCTGTACCGCACCAAGATCGCTCGCGATTTCCTGATGAGCACGCCGGAGCAACCGGACCACGTCTGGGAGCCACAGACCACCAAGCTGCTGCTGCGGCTGTGCTCGCCCGGCGGCCACGCGCTGGTCGGAGGCGCGTATTTCGGCGACCAGGTCGTGCTGATGGCGCGCCGGCTGGCATTGGCCGGCGGCACCTGCCACGCCTTCGAGCCGAACGCCGACCAGCTAGCCATGCTGCGGCGCAATGCCGAACTCAACGCGGTCGGCAATATCCGCAGCTGGCGCCTGGGCCTCTGGTCGGACAGCACTTCGCACCTGCGCCTGGTGGGCCACGATTCGTTTGCCCACGCGGAACGCGTAGAGGGCGCCGATGGTGCGGCCAGCTTCGCCACCATCACCGTTGATGACTACTGCGCGCAGCAGGACATCGATCGTCTCAGCCTGATCATGCTGGATATCGAAGGCGCCGAGCTCAACGTGTTCCGGGGCGCGGCAAGACAGCTGTCACGCCCGGCCGGTGCCGCGCCCAATCTGGTGTTCGAGGTGCATCGCCACTACGTCGACTGGAGCGAGGGCCTGCAGAATGCCGAGATCGTCCGCGAGCTCGCGGACTATGGCTACCATGTCTATGCGGTACGTGACTTCAATTCCAACGTCGATATGCGTGGACGCCCGGTCGAGCTTGTGCCCGTCGATGACATCCACCTCGACGGCCCCCCGCATGGCTTCAACATGGTCGCGGTCAAGGACCCCACGCTGCTGCGCTCTGCCGAATTCGCACTATGCCCGGGTGTCAGCCCCAAGCTGCTCTGGCACCGCGACCCGGCCCTGCACCACCCGCTCCATTAAACATGGCCGTCACCATGCGCTGTACCGTCATTGGCGGGGCGGGCTTCGTCGGAAGGCGCCTGGCCGCGCGGCTGCTCGCCGCCGGACGCGAGGTCAGTGTGCCGCGACGGGACGATCCCGGGCTGCTGTCGCGCGACCTGGGCCAGGTCTACTATTGCGCCGGGCTGACTGCCGACTACGCTGACCGCCCGTACGACACGGTGCAGGCCCACGTGGGCCTGCTTGCGGATGTGCTGCGCGCGGGCCGCTTCTCCCGCCTTGTCTACCTGTCCTCTACCCGCCTCTACGACAGTGCGCCCCAGATGCCGGCAGACGAAGCCGCGCCGTTGATGCTCTCGCCGGCCAACCCGCGGGCGCTCTACGATTTATCCAAGGCGCTCGGCGAGAACCTTTGCCTGACGCTCGCTCCGGGGCGGGCAGCGGTGGCCCGGCTCTCGTGCGTGTTCGACTGGGAGCATGGGGCTCCCGGCTTCCTGTCGGAATGGCTGCAGCAGGCAACAAGCCAGCGCGAGCTCTGGCTGGACACCGACGCAGCCGTCATGCGTGACTATATCCACCTCGACGACGTCGTCACAGCGCTGGTTGCACTTGCAGATGCGCCGGATACCGGCATCTTCAACGTCGCCAGCGGCACCAATGTCTCGAACGGCGAGCTGGCCGAACTATTCGGCCGGCGCGGCTGGCAGGTCACACTGGCGCGGGCGTCGGCACCGCTGGTTGCGCCACAGTGCCGTGTGCAGCGATTGCATGCGCTGGGCGTCGTGCCGCGCGATGCGCGCGACATCGTCGACGCCCGCCTCGCGGAGATCGCTAAATGGAACTGATCGGTCAAACCTGGGCCGGCCTGGCCACCTATACGTGTGAACAGATCGACAGGCTGATACCGGACGGTCAAGCCCGCGCCATGCGTCCGGTCATCGAACGGAACCTTGACGAGGCACTGGCGCGCACGGCCCGCTGCATCGACGCCGTGAAGATGTGGAAGCCGGGATCATTCAATTACCTGCACTCCAGCCAATACTGCCAGTATCTCTATTACCTCGCCAATACGATCTGGCGCAATGAGCGGGACGCGCAACACTGCACGCGGCTGTTCTTGCTGAACAAGGCGCTCAACGGCATCGACCTGTTCTACGAGATCGAGATGCCGGAGGTTTTCTTCATCGGCCACTCCGTCGGCATCGTGCTCGCCAAGGCGACCTATGGCAACTATCTGGTGCTTTACCAGAATTCCACCGTGGGCAAGAACCATGGCGTAGCGCCGGTGATCGGCGAGGGGGTGGTGATGTATCCCAACTCGGCCATTATCGGGCGCAGCCGCGTGGGTGCGGGCTCGGTGATCTCGCAGGGAGTCGGGGTGATCAATCGGGACACTCCGGGCGACTGCCTGGTCTTTGCCGGTCACGGCGGCGAGCTGGTTTGCAAGCCGGCGCCGCAGCCCGCGCTGGAAGAGTACTTCCGCGTCTAAATGGGGGGCCGTCAGGCCCGCGCCAGCGACGACCCCTGTCCGCAGACGCGGTGCAGGGGTGTTGTTCAGTTGCCGGGAGATCACACCGGCATATTCATCATCTCCTGATACGCCGCCACCAGCCGGTTGCGCACCTGCACGCCGGTCTGGAACGACACATTAGCCTTCTGCAGGTCAATCATCACATCATTAAGCGCCACGCCGGGCTTGCCAAGCTCAAACGCCTCGGCCTGGCCGTAGGCGCGCTCCTGCGCGGCGTTGATGCGGCCGAGCGAGCGCTGCAGTTCGCTGGCGAAGCCGCCGCCGGCCGGCGCCGCGGCCTGGCTGGTGGCGTTGCCGGAGGCAACCTGGGACATCCCGCGCAGTTGCTGCAGCATGCCTTCGATGGAAGAGATAGTGGTCATGGGTGGTGATCGGCCGGAAGTCCGGCCCGGTTGGTCTCAGGGCGCGCCGTTGGCGCCGGTTGGCCGGTTCCCGGCCTGCCACAGGCCCGCGCCAGGCGGATCCGCAGCCAGTTTCAGCCCTCGCAGCGTACCCGCCGCCACCCTGGCCCGATGGACCGAAATCGGCCGGAAAACCCGGTCTATTCGCCGGATTGTCGCGCTCAAGTCTGGCCGATCATTGCCACCGTGCCGGAAGAGCGCGGGCCGTGGTGCCGTGCTGGTGCCGGCCATCAACAGACAACCATCCATTCGGGAGTACGCGTGTTTTCTCTGCAGCGCAATGTGAGCCGCACGGCTGGCCGTGCCGCGAGCCGGGCCGACGACCAGGGCGATCCGCAGCGCGGGTGCCGTCGCGCGCCTGGCCGCGCCGCATCCGGAGCACGCGCATGACCGCGGCAGTGGCACTGCCCGGGCGTCCGGCCGAGATGCTGGAGCGCCTGAAGGCCAACCCGAAGCTGCCGCTGATGCTGGGCGGCGCGGCCCTGGCCGCCGCGATTGCGGTGGGCGTGCTGTGGTCGCGCGGGCCGGACTACAAGGTGCTGTACAGCAACTTGTCCGAGCGCGACGGCGGCGCGGTGCTGCAGTCGCTGCAGCAGATGAACGTGCCGTACAAATTCGCCGAAGGCGGCGGCGCCGTGATGGTGCCGGCCGAGAAGGTGCACGAGACGCGCCTGCGGCTGGCGTCGCAGGGCCTGCCCAAGAGTGGCACCGCGGGCATGGAACTGATGGACAACCAGAAGTTCGGCATCAGCCAGTTCGCCGAACAGGTCAACTACCAGCGCGGGCTCGAAGGCGAGCTGGCGCGCTCGATCGAATCGATCGCCGCGGTGCAGTCCGCGCGCGTGCACCTGGCCATCCCCAAGCCGACGCTGTTCGTGCGCGAGCGCCAGAAGCCGACCGCGTCGATCGTGCTGCAGCTGTACCCGGGCCGCGCCATCGACGAAGGCCAGGTCGCGGCGATCAGCCACCTGGTGTCGTCGAGCGTGCCGGAGCTGACGCCGAAGTCCATCTCCATCGTCGACCAGCACGGCAACCTGCTGTCGAACACCGGCAACGAGCGCATGCTCGACGCCACCCAGCTCAAGTACGTGCAGGCGCTGGAACAGAACTACCTGAAGCGCATCGAGGCGATCCTGACGCCGATCGTCGGCAAGGACAACGTTCGTGCGCAGGTCACCGCCGACGTGGACTTCTCCATCGTCGAGCACACCGACGAAAGCTACAAGCCCAACCAGGACCCGACCCGCACCGCGATCCGCAGCCAGCAGACCAGCGAATCGACCCAGCAGGGCGCAACGCCGCCGGGCGGCGTGCCCGGCGCGCTGTCGAACCAGCCGCCCGCTGCCGCCGTCGCGCCCGTGACCACGCCGCAGACGCCGCGCGCGGGGCAGGCACCGGGCCAGGCCGGCGCACCGGGCGCGGGCCAGCCGGGCCAGCCGGGCCAGGCTGGTCAAGCCGGTCAAGCCGCGCAGGGCGCCACCGCCACCGCGTCCAGCGGCCCGAGCAGCAACCGCCGCGATTCGACCGTCAACTATGAGCTGGACCGCTCGGTGCGCCACGTGCAGCAGGCGCCGGGCGGCGTGCGCCGGCTGTCGGTGGCGGTAGTGGTCAACTACCGCCAGCAGGCCGATGCCAAGGGCAAGCTCGTGGCCGAGCCGCTGCCGCCGGCACTGCTGGCGCAGATCCAGAACCTGACCAAGGAAGCGATGGGGTTCTCGGCCGAGCGCGGCGACTCCATCAACGTGGTCAACAGCCCCTTCACCGCCGAGCGCGAAAAGGCCGAGCCCGAACTGCCGCTGTGGAAGCAGCCCGACATGATTGCACTGGGCAAGAGCCTGGCCGGCTACCTGCTGCTGGCATTGCTGGCGCTGTTCGCGTGGTTCAAGGTGGCGCGCCCGATCCTGCGCCGCTACACCGCGCCGCCGTTGCCGGCGCCGGAGCCCAAGGACGAGACCGAGGCGGTGCTGCTGCCGCCGGAAGAGCCGGCCAATCCGGAAATCCTGCGGCTTGCCGCGAAGTATGAAAGCGACCTCGCGCTGGTGCGCGACGCCGCCCAGCGCGACCCCCGCCTGGTCGCCAGCGTGATCAAGAACTGGATTAGCAATGACAACCGCTAAGGGCATCTCTGAATCCGGCCTGCAGAAGAGCGCGGTGCTGATGATGGCGATCGGCGAGGATGCCGCGGCCGAGGTGTTCAAGCACCTGTCCCAGCGGGAAGTGCAGGAGCTGGGCGCAGCCATGGCCACGCTCAGCTCGGTCACCCGCGAGGAAATGGCCGCGGTGCTGGGCGAGTTCCGCGCCGAGACCGAGCAGTACCTGGCGCTGAACGTCGATTCCAGCGCGTTTATCCGCAGCGTGCTGAACAAGGCGCTGGGCGAGGAGCGCGCGCAGTCGGTGATCGAGGACATCCTGGAGTCGCGCGATCCGGGCGGCGGCATCGATTCGCTGAACTGGATGGATGCCACGGCCATCGCCGAGCTGATCCGCGACGAGCATCCGCAGATCATCGCCACCATCCTGATCCACCTGGACCGCCAGAAGTCGTCGGAAGTGCTGGGGCTGTTCACCGACCGCCTGCGCAATGACGTGATCCTGCGCATCGCCACCTTCGGCGGCGTGCAGCCGGGCGCGCTGCAGGAACTGACCGACGTGCTGACCAAGCTGCTGGCGGGCCAGAGCCTGAAGCGCAGCCGCATGGGCGGCGTGCGCACCGCGGCCGAGATCATCAACCTGATGAGCACCGCGCACGAAGAGGCGGTGATCGACGGTGTGCGCCTGCACGACGGCGACCTGGCGCAGAAGATCATCGACGAGATGTTCCTGTTCGAGAACCTGCTCGAGGTCGACGACCGCGGCATCCAGCGCGTGCTCAAGGAAATCGCCACCGAATCGCTGATCGTCGCGCTCAAGGGCGCGCCGCAGGAGCTGCGCGACAAGTTCATCCGCAACATGTCCACCCGCGCCGGCGAGATGCTGCGCGAGGACCTGGAAGCGCTGGGCCCGGTGCGCGTGTCGCAGGTCGAGGCCGAGCAGAAGGCCATCCTGCAGGTGGTAAGGCGCCTGGCGGATGCGGGCGAAGTGCAGATCGGCGGAGGCGACGATGCCTATGTCTGAGGCAGACCCCGAGCGCGGGGCCGGGCGCCGCGGGTTGGGCGCGGATCCGCTCTCGTCCCTGGGCAGCAACGGCGCCGCCGGTGCCGGCGGCTTCGCGCCGTTCGAGCCGCCGCGCCGCGCGCGTGGCGGGGGCGCGGGCTGGCAGCGCTGGCAGATGGGCGCGCTCGATTCCCGGCACGCCGAACCGCTGGAGACGCTGGCCGCCGTGCCGGCGGAACCCGCGCCGCCGCCGATCGATTTCGCGGCGCTCGACGCGATGCGCGAGGGCGCGCGCAAGGAAGGCTACGCCCAGGGCTACACCCAGGGCCAGACCCAGGGCTACGGCGACGGCCATCGCGAAGGCTATGCGCGCGGCCTGGAAGCCGCCCGCAACGAGGCCGCGCAGCTGCAGGCGCTGGCGGGGAATTTCCGCAGCGCGCTGCGCAATGTGGACGACGCGGTCGCCCACGCGCTGGTGTCGCTGGCGCTGGACGTGGCCCGCCAGCTGGTGCGCACGACGCTGGCGCAGGACGCCGCGGCGCTGCTGCCGGCGGTGCGCGAACTGCTGACCAGCGAACCGGCGCTGTCCGGATCGCCCAGCCTGCTGCTGCACCCCGACGACGTCACGCTGGTGGAGACCCATCTGCACGGCGAACTCGCCGCCGCCGGCTGGACCGTGCGCGCCGACGCATCGGTAGCGCGCGGCGGCTGCATCGCCAGCGCCGCCAGCGGCGAGCGCGACGCCACGCTGCCCACGCGCTGGACCCGCGTGGTCCGGGCGCTTGGCCGCGACGACCCGTGGGAGCCGCCGCATGCCTGATACCGCGCAGGACACCCACGACGCCGCGCACGCCCATACGCAACGCTGGATCGGCGCGCTCAACGGCGCCGCGGCCGGCATTGCCGGGCTCGACAGCAAGCGCAGCTGCGGCCGCCTGACGCGCGCCGCGGGGCTGGTGCTGGAGGCCGTCGGCCTGCGCCTGCCGGTGGGCAGCGATTGCCTGATCGAGCTGCCCGCCGGACAGTTCACCACCGACAGCAATGCCCCGCGCACCGCGGAGGCCGAAGTGGTCGGCTTCGGCGCCGACCGCCTCTACCTGATGCCGCAGTCCGACGTGGTCGGCCTGCTGCCGGGCGCGCGCGTCTATCCGCTGGAGCCGTCGCCGCAACCGGCCGGCATCAGCGCTCCGCGCGAGCCGGGCTCCAAGCGCCTGCCGGTCGGCGCGGGCCTGCTGGGGCGCGTGCTGGATGCGGCCGGCCGCCCGCTGGACGGGCTCGGCCCGCTTGCCGCGGCAATGGAAGTCCCGCTGGCCGGCGAGCAGATCAACCCGCTGATGCGGGCCCCGATCGAAACCGTGCTGGACACCGGCGTGCGCGCCATCAACGGCATGCTGACCGTCGGCCGCGGCCAGCGCATGGGCCTGTTCGCGGGCTCGGGCGTGGGCAAGAGCGTGCTGCTGGGCATGATGGCGCGCTACACCAGCGCCGACGTCATCGTCGTCGGCCTGATCGGCGAACGCGGCCGCGAGGTGAAGGAGTTCATCGAGAACATCCTGGGGCCGGAAGGACGTCGCCGCTCGGTGGTGGTGGCCGCGCCGGCAGATTGCTCGCCGTTGCTGCGCATGCAGGGCGCCGCCTACGCGACGCGGCTGGCCGAGTATTTCCGCGACCAGGGCCAGCACGTGCTGCTGATCATGGATTCGCTGACGCGCTACGCCATGGCCCAGCGCGAAATTGCGCTGGCAATCGGCGAGCCGCCCGCCACCAAGGGCTATCCGCCGTCGGTCTTCGCCAAGCTGCCGACGCTGGTCGAGCGCACCGGCAACGGCCCCGAGGGCGGCGGCTCGATCACCGCGTTCTACACCGTGCTGACCGAAGGCGACGACCAGCAGGACCCCATCGCCGATTCCGCGCGCGCCATTCTCGATGGCCATATCGTGCTGTCGCGCAGCCTGGCCGAAGCCGGCCACTATCCGGCCATCGACGTCGAGGCCTCGATCAGCCGCGCCATGACCGCGCTGATCCCGCACGAGCAGTTCGGCTCGGTGCGCCGCTTCAAGCAGCTGATGTCGCGCTACCAGCGCAACCGCGACCTGATCAGCGTGGGCGCCTACGTGCCCGGCAACGACCCGGAACTGGACCTTGCGATCCAGCTGCATCCGCGCATGGAAGCCTTTTTGCAGCAGGACATCCACGAGCGCGCCGGTTACGCCGACGCCATCGCCGCGCTGCACAGCCTCTTCGACAGGAGTGAACATGCTCAAGCATTCACCGCTCAACACGCTGGCTGACCTGGCCCAGACCGATACCGATGCCGCCGCGCGCGAGCTCGGCCGGCTGCAGGGCCTGCGCACGCAGGCGGAGCTGCAGCTCAACCAGCTCACGCAGTACCGCCAGGAATACCGCGAACGCATGCAGGCGGTGGCCGCGCAGGGCATGAGCTCCAGCCGCTGGCAGGACTTCTCGCGCTTCCTGGATGCGCTGGACCAGGCCATCCGCCAGCAGGGCGCGGCGCTGGCCAAGGCCGAGGCCGACCTGCTGGCCGGCCGCAGCCACTGGCAGCACCAGAAGCGCCGCCTGAACTCGTTCGACACGCTGATCGCCCGCGCGGAAGCGAAGCAGGAACAGGTGGCCGCGCGCCGCGAGCAGCGCGCCAATGACGAATATGCCGCCCGCCTGGTCCGCACCGCGGCCAGCCGCCTGAGCGAAGCCTGAACGATGCCTGGGCGGCAACCACCGGCCGGGCCACACCGTAGCGAATCCCCATGATCGATATCAGCCAGATTGTCAGCAGCGCCGCCAACGCGGTGGAAGGCGCCCGGCGCGCGAGCGCGGACGCGGCCACCAATGGCTTCCGCGATGCGCTCTCGCAGGCGCGCGACAGCCACAAGGCCGCCGCACCGGCGCCCGCCGCCAGGGAGACGGTCGCGCGCGACACGCCCGCGGCGCGGCCCGCGGGCGCACAGGCGGACACCGGCAAGCCGCAGCATGCCGCCGCCAACGGCAAACAGCCCGCTGCCGGCGAAAAGGATCAGGACAAGGAAGACGCCGCGGCAGCAACGCCGACCGATGCAGCCGCCGCCGGGGCAGCAGCCGCATTGGCGCTGATGCTTCCCGCCGCCGCGCCAGCGAACCCCGCCGCCACGCCAGCCGGCGCGGCGGGCGCTGCCATCGCCGGCATGACGGACACCGGTGGTGCCGCGGCCTTGCAGGCAGCGCTCGGCAACACCGTGCCGAACGCCACCGCGCAAAGCCAGGTCGAAACCGGCACCACCGCAGGCCCTGCTGACGGCACCGCATTGCCCGACCCGTTGCAGGCAGTTGCCGCCGAATCGCGACCGGCGCAGCCGTCGGTCGCCGACACGCTCGCCACCATCGCCTCGCAACGCGCGGCGCTGCAGCCGGGCGGCAGCGCCGGCACCGATGCAAAAGCTGGCCCCACGCCCCAGCCCGTTGCGAGCGACGCGCTGGCACTGCGCCAAGCGGACCTGCCGGCCCAGGACACCGGCGCCTCCGCAGGCGGATCGGGGCATCGCCCTGACAGCGGTCTCGGCCAGCATCGCGCCGATCCGCTCGCGGCCAATCCTGCCGCGCCGGATGCCCGGCCCGCCACCGGCCAGTTCGCCGCCGCGCAAGCTGCCGCGCGCGCCGGCGAGACTGCCGCGGCCACTCCCGACAGCACCGCTGCCGTGGCGGCCACGCTGGCCGGACAGCCCGCTCCGGCCGCTGCCGCCGCTGCCGCCAGCCGGCCCGTGGTGGCCCCGCCGCTGTACGACAGCCAGTGGCCGCAGGCCCTGAGCCAGCAAATGATCCGCCTGGGCACGCAAGGCCAGCAAAGCGCCGAACTGCAGCTGAACCCGCCTGACCTGGGGCCGCTGAAGGTGGTGCTCAACGTGGTCAACGACCAGGCCCAGGCGCAATTCGTCTCGCCGCATCAGGCCGTGCGCGCCGCGGTCGAAGCCGCGCTGCCGCACCTTCGCACCGCGCTGTCGGAAAACGGCATCCAGCTGGGCCACACCTCGGTCGGCGCCGATGGCTTTGCCAGCCAGGCCGGCAACGGCAACGGTCAGCAACAGCAGGCGCCGGGGCATGGGCGCGGACAGGCTGGCTTTGGGGGCACTGCCGTGGCGGCGGTTGAGCCGGGGCCCGGGGCCAGTGCTGCGGCACGGCCTGCGCGTGTGCTGGGGCGGGGGGAGATTGATACGTTTGCGTGAAGAACTCCGCCACGCGGATTCGACTGCGCCCGCATGAAAGAGCAAGGCCGCCTCAAGGGCGGCCTTGTCATGTCAGCAGAAGCGAAGCGTGGAAGCTCGGACACGTTGCTGCAACAAGATTGGACGTTTTGCTGCTAGAATACGTAAACATTTTTGCTTACCCTGAACGCCACTGATCGGCAGGGGGTTTCGGGTGAAGCAAAGTGAATTTCGGCGATGGCTCGCCGGACAAGGCGCGACCTTCAGCGAGGCGCCAAGCATGTCAGGGTGTATCTCAATGGCAGGCAGTCGACCTTGCCGCGGCATCCCAGCCATGAAATCGGCGAGGGGCTACGCAAGGCGATCCTCAAGCAACTCGGCCTGTCGTGAGCCTGCAAGACGTACCTGCCCTTGTCGCCAAAGGAGTTTCAATATGCTTCGTTTTCCCGCCAACATTGTCCCCGACGGCGATGGCTTTGCGGTCTCGTTCCCCGATATCCCGGAAGCCCTGACCAGCGGCGCCACGATCGAGCAGGCCCGGGAGATGGCCGCCGATGCGCTTGCCACCGCCATGGAGTTCTATTTCGAGGATGGCCGGCCGGTGCCGCTGCCGTCGAAAGCCGGACGCGGCCAGCATCTGGTCGAGCTGCCGGCAAGCATGTCGGCAAAGGTGCTGCTGCTCAACGAGATGATCGCGCAGGGGGTCACGCAGGCTGAGTTGGCACGGCGCCTGCATACCCGCAAGCAGGAAGTCCAGCGCATCGTCAACCTCGATCATGCGACCAAGATCGACACGATCGAGGCCGCCTTCCGGGCGCTGGGCAAGCGGCTGGAACTGAAGGTCGCCTGAACCCGCCGGGCCACAGCAGCGCCCCTACCCACCATGACGTTCGACCTGTTCGACGACCTGCCCGAAGACTGCGCCGCCACCCCCATCATCGAACCCCTCGCCGACGGCGCCGTCGTGCTGCGCGGCGCGGCGCGGGCCAGTGCCGAAGTGCTGCTCGCCGATGTGCAAACCATCCTGGCCCTGGCCCCCTGGCGGCACATGGTCACCCCCGGCGGGCTGAAGATGTCGGTGGCGATGACCAACTGCGGCGCGTGCGGCTGGGTCTCCGACGCGCGCGGCTATCGCTACGACGCGGTCGATCCGCTGAGCGGACAGGCGTGGCCCGACATGCCGGCGAGTTTCCGAGAGCTGGCCGCCAGCGCGGCGGAGCAGGCGGGTTTTGCCGGCTTTGCGCCGGATGCCTGCCTGATCAACCGCTATGTGCCGGGCACCCGCCTGTCGCTGCACCAGGACCGCGACGAGCGCGATTTCACCGCGCCCATCGTCTCGGTGTCGCTGGGGCTGCCGGCGGTGTTTCTGTTCGGCGGCATGCGCCGTGCCGACAAGCCGCAGCGGATACGGCTGGCGCATGGCGACGTGGTGGTGTGGGGCGGGCCGTCGCGGCTGGCGTTCCACGGCGTGGCGCCGCTGGCCGATGGCGATCATCCGCTGCTGGGGCCGCTGCGCATCAACCTGACGTTCCGCAAGGCGCGATAGGCGCGCTAGCCGCCTGCCCCGGCCTTGGCACTTTGGCGGGGGTTTTCTACAGTCAATGGACTGTCCCGAACGCCACCGTGCAAAGGCCCTTCCCATGCATCTCGACGGCTCCTGCCATTGCGGCGCGGTCCACTTCTCGCTCGAGTCCGATTCGCCCTGCCCATACATGCATTGCCATTGCTCGATCTGCCGCAAGACGGCGGGTGGTGGCGGCTATGCCATCAACATCGGCGGCGATGCCGCCACGCTGCGCGTGCGCGGGCGCAAGCACCTGGGCGTCTACCGCGCCGTGCTGCGCGAGCCCGGCAAGCGCGCGCGGCGCTCGCCGGCGCAGCGGCATTTCTGCGTGAAGTGCGGCAGCGCGCTGTGGTTGTGGGATCCGCGCTGGCCCGAGATGCTGTATCCGCACGCCTCGGCCATCGACACGCCGCTGCCGCGCCCGCCGGAGGTGGTGGAGGCCTCGCTGGATTCCGTAGCGCCGTGGGTAGACGTGCCGCGCGGCAAGGGCCATGTCCGCTGCGACACATGGCCGGAGGAATCGCTGGCCGACTGGCACAAGCGGCACGGCCTGCTGTCGCGCTGAATGGCGGGCGGGCGCGACAGGAACGGTTTCGTTCAAGCCGCGCGCACGCCGCCGACATCCCTCAGGCGGGCAGGAAACCTTCGACGGTCAGGTAGCGCTCGCCGGTGTCGTAGTTGAAGCCCAGCACGCGCGCGTTGGCCGGCAGTTCCGGCAGCTTCTGCGCGATCGCCGCCAGCGTGGCGCCCGACGAGATCCCGACCAGGATGCCTTCCTCGCGCGCGCAGCGGCGCGCCATCTCGCGCGCGGGCTCGGCGTCGACCTGGATCACGCCGTCGAGCAGCGCGGTGTCGAGGTTCTTCGGGATAAAGCCCGCGCCAATGCCCTGGATCGGGTGCGGCGCCGGCGCGCCGCCGGAGATCACCGGCGACGCCACCGGCTCGACGCCGAACACTTTCAGCTGCGGCCATTTTTCCTTCAGCACCCGAGCGCATCCGGTCAGGTGGCCGCCGGTGCCGACGCCGGTGATGAGTGCGTCGAGTCCCTCGGGGAAATCGTTCAGGATTTCCTGCGCGGTGGTGCGCGCATGCACGTCGGCGTTGGCCGGGTTCTCGAACTGCTGCGGCATCCACGCGCCCGGTGTGGCGGCGACCAGTTCCTCGGCGCGCGCGATCGCGCCCTTCATGCCCTTCTCGCGCGGGGTCAGGTCGAAGGTGGCGCCATAGGCCAGCATCAGGCGGCGGCGCTCGACCGACATGCTGTCCGGCATCACCAGCACCAGCTTGTAGCCCTTGACCGCGGCCACCATGGCCAGGCCGATGCCGGTGTTGCCCGAGGTCGGCTCGATGATGGTGCCGCCGGGCTTGAGCACGCCGCGGCGTTCGGCGTCCTCCACCATCGCCAGCGCGATGCGGTCCTTGATCGAAGCGCCCGGGTTGCTGCGCTCGGACTTGATCCAGACCTCGTGGCCGTTGCCGAACAGCCGGTTGATGCGGATATGCGGGGTATTGCCGATCGTCTGCAGGATGTTCTGGACCTTCATCGTGTTCTCCGTGGCGGGTGCGATGCAGCGGGCCTGTCGGGCCCGGCAGCGCAGGATCGAATGACCCCGCCGATTTTAGTGCAAAGCGCCGCCCGGGCCGCTCGCGTATGATGGAGGCCGCCGCGCCTTGCCCCCGCTTCTGTCTGAATCCTGCCTGAAATCCCCCGCATTTCCCCCTGCCCTGATGCCTGACCACCTGCTGCTGTCTTCCCTGCTGATCTTCGGACTTGGTGGTTTGCTCGGCGCGGTGGGCGGGCTGTTCGGCATCGGCGGCGGGCTGATCGCGATTCCGGCGCTGGGCCTGCTGTTCGGCATGGACCAGCAGCTGGCACAGGGCACCGCGCTGGTGATGATCGCGCCCAACGTGCTGATCGGCTTCTGGCAATACCGCAAGCGGGCCGACATTGCGCTGCGCACGGCGGTCGTGCTGGGCTTGTCCGCGGTGCTGGCGACGTGGCTGTCGGCGCGCACGGCCACCGCGATGGACGCGCAGTTGCTGCGGCGGATCTTCGCGCTCTTCATGATCGGCATGGCGCTGTACTTCCTGTGGCGGCTGCTGCCGGGGCGCGCGGTGACGGCGCCGCAGGCGCGCGTCTCGGCACGCTGGATCCCGATGGTGGGCGTGGTCGGCGGCTTGTTCTCGGGCTTCTTCAGCGTGGGCGGCGGCGTGGTGGCCGCGCCGGCGCTGGTCGGCCTGTTCGGGCTGCGCCAGGCCGCGGCGCAAGGCCTGGCACTGGCGCTGGTGACGCCCGGCGCGGTGGTGGCGCTGGCCACCTATGCCCATGCCGGCCAGGTCGACTGGGCCAGCGGCATTCCGCTGTCGCTGGGCGGCATGCTGACCATCTCATGGGGCGTGGCGCTGGCGCACCGGATGCCCGAGCGCCGCCTGCGCGCGTTGTTTGCGGTGTGCCTGATCGCCACCGCGGTGGTGATGCTGGTGCGCGGCTGAAGCGGCGAAGCCTGCAAATCCTGCGAAGCTCGCGCGCGGCGCGCCTACTTGCGCAGCACCAGGCAGAAGTTGTTGGCCGGCATCGGCACCGGCTCGTCGCAGCGCAGCCCCTGCGCAGTACCCAGCGCGATCACTGCCTCCATGTCGCGCACGCCCCAGTCGGGGTCGGTGGCGCGCAGCTGCGCGTCGAAGGCGGCGTTGCTGGGGGCGGTATGCGCGCCGCCGCGGCGATACGGGCCGTACAGGAACAGCACGCCGCCGGGGCCCAGCAGCTTGCCGGCACCCGCGAACAGCGCCTCGGCCGCGGCCCACGGGGCGATATGGATCATGTTGATGCAGACCACCGCGGCGGCGGCGTCGATGCCCCACGGCTGGCGGCAGACATCCAGCGCCAGCGGCGCGCGCACATTGGCCACGCCCGCGTGCGCGATCCACGCGGCAATCGACGCGCGCGCTGCCGCGTCCGGGTCGCTCGGCTGCCAGATGATGCCGGGCAGCGCCGCGGCAAAGTGCACGGCGTGCTGGCCGGTGCCGCTGGCGATTTCGAGCACCGTGCCGCTGGCGGGCAATACCTGGCGCAGCACGGCGAGGATGGGCTCGCGGTTGCGCTCGGTGGCAGGCGCCATGCGGCGCGCATCGGGGTCGTGGGTCTGGCCGGTCATGATGGCATGCGCAGGCGGAAGCTGGGGAACGGGCCTAGCGTAGCAGAAATGGCGCGCGGCCTGCGGCCGCGCGCCGGTCAGCCAATCAGCCTGGCGTGCACGGGAACGCCTGCGCCACCGACGGCCGCAGCGCCGCCGTGGTCGGGCTTTCGTCGCCGCTCACCAGCGTGTTGTCGGTGAACTTGCAGCCATAGGCCGGGCTGGCCACGGTGGCGGCGTCCAGCACTTCGTCGCCGGCCGGTTTCACCCCGTTCTGCTCCCAGTTGACCATGTCGTCGAAGGCCCTGGCCTGTTCGGCCACGGTGAAATCGCAATGGCTCACGCCGCGGATGGCGCGCTGCACCAGCCATTGCGCGGTGCCGTTGGCATCGGCGCGGCGCTTGTAGATCTGCTCCATGCTGAACGGCACGTACATGTCGCCCAGCGTATGCAGCGTCACCACCGGCACGCTGATGCGCGCATTGGTCCTGGGTATCCAGCGCAGGCCGTCGCTGCGCGCGCGGTTGGCCTCGGCGCTGCCGGTGACGCGGAAGATGCCGGCGTTGAACGACTGCTCCGCCACGGATTGCGCCGGGTCGTTGTCGAACTGGAAGGTGATGCCGGTGGTGTTGACCACGTTCTGGGTCAGGATGCCGTTGACCGAGCCGTCCTGGCCGAAGGTGCTCCACACCGCATCCTGCAACCCCTGCGCGCCCGGGCCGCCGAAGCCCCAGTCGAACAGCGGCCGCTGCCCGCCGGTCAGGTTGCGCACGATCGCCTTGAGGGTGTCGCCCTGCGCCGTGGTCTGGCCGGGGTAGGTGGTGAACAGCGCCGCACGCACCGCCGGCGCGATCTGGGCCCAGTTGGCCGCGGGCCACGCCGTCACCGGATAGCCGGCCTGCTGCTGCGCGGCGGTCTGGTAGGCGCCGAAGTAATTGAACAGCTCGGTATCGCCGAGCACGCCGCACATCGGCACTGCGCCGTGGTAGCGCACCTTGTGGTTGGCGGCCTGGATGTTCTCTTCATCCACCGCCGCGGCCGAGATATGGCCGCCCATCGAATGGCCGACGATGTAGAGGCGCGACGGGGCCGCCAGCGTGCGCCCGTTTTGCGCGGCAATGCGCGTGAAGGCCAGCGCCAGCGCATTGGTGTCTTCCAGGCCGGCGCGCACGTCATAGTAGTTCTTGGCATAGCTGGACGCGGCCCACGCGTAGCCGTTGGCCAGCAGGTGACGGCGGATGCTCGGCATGGTCACCGACAGTGCCGCGCCGGTGCCGGCATAGCCGTGGGCGTACATCACCAGCCGGCCGTTCCAGTTCTTCGGCACCTCGATGCGGTAGCCGGCGCCATCCTGCACGCCCCACCAGCGGTCGGCCTCAGGCGCGCCGGCCAGCGCCGCGAACGGCAGCGTGGCGGCATCCATGGTGAAGGTGCGGTCGTCCTGCGGGCGCTTTTCTTCGGCCTGCGGCGGCGGGGTCTGCGCCGGTTCGTCGTCATCGCCGCCGCAGCCATACAGCAGCGTGGCGGCGAGGCACAGCATCGCGGCTTTCCCGACAGCTCGTTTCATGCCTGGTCTCCATTGTTATGCGGATCTTGTTGTCCTGGGCGAATGGCGCGCCGCCGGCGAAGTGCCGTGGCGGACGCCCCCACCACTGTAGGACACGGCAGCGCAAGCCGCATGGAGGTCGTCCTCGACACGCTGGGGCCGTTGCAACGGATGCGGGTTAGCCCCGACTCGCCTGAACCGGGGCCGCGTGTTAACAGACCACGCTCAGATGAGCGATGGCCGTGAATGCAAAACGGCGGGCCGAGGGCCCGCCGTTGTCATCACCGCACGCGGCCGTGCGTCAGGCCTTGGCCAGCCTGACGCCGGTCGGGTCGCCGGTCAGGTAGCCGACCGCCGCGCCGAAACGGTCCTTGTAGTTGGCGCGCACCAGCGGATCGAGCTGCGCCTTCACCTTGTCGTGCAGCGGCGACTCCCAGTCGCCGACATGCTGGAAGTTGCTCATCACGTAGGTCCAGCCGTTGATCTCGTCGACCGCATGCAGCCCGGTGGACTCGGCACCGGCCGGGCACGACAGCACGCGGCTGAGCACCTTGGTGTCGACGTTGTACGCCCACAGGAAGTTGTTGACGTGGGTATTGCTGTCCTCGCCGACGAACAGCGTGCGCAGCTTTTCCGAGAACTTCAGGTTGTCCGGCGTCGCCACCTTGTCGGGGTTGGCGAAGTTGCCCAGCGCATCCTGCTGCTTCATCTTGCCGCCGCCCAGGTCTTCGCTGACCAGCGCCGGCACGGCGGCCATGTCGACCGGCACCCATTCGCTCGCCATCGCCGTGCCGCTCTTGTCCGCCTGGCCGCCCTTCAGGTTCAGTTCATAGACCGCGCCGGAGTACGGCCCTTCCACCCGGATGTCGCCGGCATTGGCGGCATTGCCCGCCAGCATGCTCGATTCGATGCGCGACATCGCCGAATAGGCCTTCTTGTCCTTGATGTTGACGGTGGTGCCTTCCATCTTGGTAAAGCCCAGGCTGCCGCCGACCAGCGCGGCATAGCGGTGGGTTTCAAGGAAGGCCGCGGCCTTTTCCATGCCCGGCACCAGCTTCACCCAGTTCGGCTTGCCGTTGTAGAGGATGCGGGTATAGCTGGCATCGGCCGGGTCGGCGGTCTTGACATCCATGATGTCGGCCAGCCGGATGCCGCCGTCGACCAGCGCGCGGACCTCGGCGCTGGTGGCGTGGCCCAGCCGGATCCACGACAGCGTGGCACTGCCCGGGCCCGTGCCCGAGGTCTGGTGCCACTTGGCCACGTACAGCGTGCCGGCGGACAGGTCGCGCGCCTGGTCGGCGATAAACAGGAACAGGCCGCCGTTGGTGGCATCGTCGCCCATCAGCACGGTGCGCTCGTCCGGCATGACCTGCACCAGCTCGTGCGAAATGCGGCCCAGGCAGTAGTGCTTCCTGATGGTGCCGGTGCCGTCCGGGTGCACCGTGACTTCCGGCAGGTGGCCGTAGTTATACGCATTGGCGCGGGCCGGGTCGCCGTACAGGTTGCGGCTGTAGCCCTGCAGCTGCGTGACCGCGTTGGCGTCCATCAGGTCGGTCTCGTACTCCTCGCTCGACAGGTGCGTGTTCCACGGCGACAGGCTGGCGCCGCAGGTAATCCACAGGCCGTTGACGCCCGAGGTGTCCACGTTGTGGTACTTGACCGGGGTCAGCTTGCCGGTGGCCGGGTCCTGGTCCAGCGTCAGCACCGCGATCGGCGACGGCAGCAGCCCGTACATGCTGGCATTGCCCTGGTTGCGCGTGGTGTATTCGAACTGCACCACCGCGAACACCGTGTTGCCCTTGACGCCCGGCACGGCGGGGCTGGCCAGCGTCAGCAGCGAGCTCCCGTCCGGTGCGTCGGAGAAGAACTGGCGTTCCTTGCCGGGCACCGAGGTATCGATGATCGGCTGGTTGTTGATGTCGTAGTAACCGCCCGCCACGATGGTACCGCCCTTGCCGTCGGGCAGCGTGTCGCCGGTGACGAAGAAGGGCTGGTAGGCCAGCTTGTAAGTCTGGCTGCTGCCGTCGCTGAAGGACACTTTCAGGCTGGAGCCAACCGTGGTGGTCGCCATGGCCTCGGGCGTGGCCAGCGTCGGCGCGCTCATCGACACGAACTCGGCGCTGGTGAAGGTGGCGGCCGGGCCCGGCGCGGGGGCCGGGGCCGGCGCCGGCGCGGCGTCATCGCCGCCGCCACAGCCTGCCAGCAGGCTGGTGGAGGCGAGGCCGAGCGGCAACATGGGCGCGCCGGCCAATAGCTTCAGGGCCTTGCGACGGCCAGCATTGGGTTGTTCAAGCATGTTTTCGATCCGGGGAAAGGAAAGGGATGGTTCACTGCATGTTTGCGCCAGTCCCGGGGGCGGGACCAGGCACCTGTTGCACAGGCGGCGGCGGGCGTCGTTGCGCACGTCCGGGGCGGATCGTAGGCCCCGTTTGTGACAGCAAGTTGACGATGCAACACAAATAGACGCGGCTTCGGGCCAGTCCGGTCCGCTGCGGTACACTGCCGCCTTGCTTCCGCGGCCTGGCCGGCGCGGATTTCGGGACCCCATCCACGGCGCTTGCCCTTGCCCACCTACACGCTAGCCACCCCCGTCCACGCCGAGATCGAGATCCGCAAGAGCCGTTTCCTGGCGCTGGCACTGCCGGTTGCCGACCGCGACGCCGCCATGGCCGCGCTGCAGGCGCTGCGGGCCGAGCACCCCACCGCGACCCACGTCTGCTGGGCGCTGCTGGCCGGCGGGGCCTCGGGCATGTCCGACGATGGCGAGCCCTCGGGCACGGCCGGGCGGCCGATCCTGGAAGTGCTGCGCCACCACGACCTCGACGGCGTGCTGGCGGCGGTGGTGCGCTACTACGGTGGCGTCAAGCTGGGAGCCGGCGGGTTGGTGCGCGCTTACACCGATGCCATCGCCGCGGCCCTCAAATCCGCCGAACGGGTGGAGCGCATCGCCTACGGCACGCTGGCCGTCGCGGTCGACTATGCCGACGAGCCGCGCGTGCGCCGCTGGCTGGACTACGAGGCGCCCGCTGGCTGCACGCTGGCCGAGACCGGCTACGGCGCGCTGGCCACGCTGGTGCTGCGCATGCCCGCAACCCAGATCGACGCCGCGCGCGACGCGTTGCGCGACGCCACCCATGGCCGCGCACAGTTTCCGCAGGCGCAGGAAGACAGCCATGGCTGACATGGCGCCTTCGGACGAAAGCGCCGAATTCACCGCACAGGTGCTGCCGGGCCCTGCCCGCTTCCCCGCGCCGGCGGCGCTGAGCCTGCTGGAGGCGGCCTTGCTCGAAGGCGTGGCGCTGCCCAATTCGTGCCGCAACGGCACCTGCCGCGCCTGCGCCAGCCGGCTGCACGCGGGGACGATCCGCTACCGCATCGAATGGCCTGGGCTGAGTCCGGATGAGAAGGACGAGGGGCTGATATTGCCGTGCGTGGCTTGTCCGGAGAGTGATGTGGTGTTTGAACCGGTCAGTCTCGGCTAGCTGCGATCAGACCAGCCGAATGGGCCCCGGGTATTGGGCAACAAGCGGGTCCGAGGTCAGCAGCGTCAGGCCTTCTACGGTTGCCTGGGCGACGAGAAGCCGGTCAAACGGGTCCTTGTGAATCGGCGGAAGGCAATCAATCGCCACCGCGTGATCACTGCGGATCGGCAGCTCACTGTAGCCGTTATCAAGCAAGCCCCTGCGAAAGACCCGGGCGTTGATCTGGAAGTCCGCACGGCCAAGCCCTTGCTTGATGGCGATCTCCCACAGGCTGGCGGCGCTGAAAACCAGCACCGTGTCGTCGGCATTCAATAGCGCATGCGAGTCTGGCGAGATGCGCTCAGGCGTCAGTGCCATCCACAGCAGCAGGTGCGTATCCAGCAGGAGTTTCATGACTCGCCGCCAAACATGGCTTCAATCTCGCGCTGGCCCATGCGATCGAAATCATCGGGCACCTGCCCCTGTCCTGCCATGAATCCCAACCGCTTGACCTGCGCCTTCTCCGGCACATGCAGCGCCACGACTTTCACAAGGGGCTTGCCTGCCTTGGCGATCACAAAAGGCTCGCCGTTGGCCGCCTGATCGACCAGCCGCGAGAGATGGGTCTTGGCCTCGTGGATGTTGATGGTTTGCATGACGCGCCTCACTAAACTAAGTCTGCTTAGTTTAGTCCATTCATCATCCTGCGGCAATCGCCGTTCCTCTAAACCCCAACCGCCAGAAAAAACCGCAACGCCAGCTTCAACCCGTCCGGCCCCGCCGGGTCCGAGAATGCGTGCCCGCCGGCGCCGCCGCTCCAGGCGTGGCCCAGGCCTTCCACGCGCACCAGCCGCAGGTAGGGCGAGCTGCCCTCGTACCAGTCGAACACGTCGATGGCGCGGCGCACGCCGCGCTGGATGCGCCGCGCCGGCGCGCCGGCCAGCGGCGGCGTGCCTTCGGGCTGCAGGTGCATCCACATGCCGGCGGTGGCGGTGGCGTTGCTGAAGTCGACCACGTGGTCGGCATCGCCGTGCATCAGCAGCAAGGGTGGCGGGCGGCGTCCCGCCAGCCCGAAGCGCAGCGCCTGCATGGTCTTGGCGTCCGGCCCGCGCTGCCCGCGCATGGCGCGCGCGGCCTGTGCGGCATTGCTGGCGCTCCACGGCACGGCGCCGGAGTGCGAGCCCACCGCGGCGAAGCGCGACGGATAGCGCAGCCCCAGCATCAGCGCCATCGCACCGCCGGCGGACAAGCCCAGTACGCTGACACGGTCCGCCGCCACCGGATAGCGGCGGCAGGCCTGGTCGATCAGCGTCATCAGCAGCCCGGCTTCCATGGCACCCTGCGCGGCGGGGCGGAACCAGTTCCAGCAACGCTGCGCATTAGCCTGCGAGCTCTGCTCGGGCAGCAACACCACCCAGCCGGATTCGCGCGCCACCGCTGCGGCGCGCGTCACCGCGGCAAAGCTGGCGGCGTCCTGGCCGCAGCCGTGCAGCAGCACCAGCATCGGCGCGCGGCGCGACGCGGTGGCGCCGGCCGGCACGAACACGTGGTAGCGGCGCGGCGCCAGCGGCGCGCCCCACGCGCCTTCTTCCCAGCGCCCGCTGCCACGGCTTTGCGGCGCCGCCACCGGCGACACCACGCCGGACAAGGCGCGCTGCGTGGCGGCCGTGACTGCAGCGGATTGCTTCACCGCGTTGCGCACGATGGCCTCGGTCACCGGCTTGGTCAGGTTCTTGTTGACGGCGCGCTGCATCTGGCGCGCATGGCGGGACGCGGTCTTGTTCAGCGTGGACCAGAGTTTCGCACCGGGGGAGCGGGGCATGCGGATCCTGTAGGCTGGGGTAACCGCTACATCATATGCCCTGCCGCGGACGGGCCCCTGGATGCAACGCGTTCCCGATGACTGCCTACAATGCAAGGGCCGTGTCGCGCCCAGACACGAACCGGAGGCAAGCATGAGCGATGTGACAAGCGAGTTCAGGCCCCTGGATCCGGGCCGCATCAACCTGATGGATCCGCTCGAAGTGCAGTACTGGTGCCGGGAACTCGGCTGCAGCACCAGTGACCTGGAAAACGCCGTCGATCAGGCCGGCGATCATATTTCTGCGGTTCGCGCGCAGCTGGAGCAGCGGCACGCGGGCGCGCGCCCGGGCTGACATCCCCACCCTGGCCGGGGTGCCAGCCCGCTGCGTCATGGGCGGGCGTCCTAGCCCCCCACGTTAAGCGCCCTGGGCAGCCGGATCTGGATGAACTCGCTGTCATCCGGCATCTTGCTGCCGACATGCCGCCCCACGCTGAACGGGAAGTTGTTGTCGTCGATCACCAGCAGCGTGGTCGCATCCAGCACCAGCACGTCTTCGATGGTGTTGAACGGCATGCCGAACGGATCGCCCAGGGCCACGTCGCCCGGGGCACCGCCGGCGCTGATGCCGGAGGGGTCGCGCAGCGCCATCAGGTTGGCCAGCTCAGCCTTGGCGACGTAGTCGCCCGGCTTGCCCAGCGTCACCTGGAACAGCTTCTTGAAGCCGTTCGGGTCGCCCTGCGAGCCGTCGCGCTCGATGACAATGCCCTCGCTGGCGTTGAACAGGATGAAATCGCCGATATTGGTGCCCTTGTCGTCGAGCCGGTACTTGTATTGCACACCGGTGTACCGGCGCGTGGCGATGTCGAACTCCGAGATCAGCAGCGTCTTGCCGTCGTGGCCCGCCAGCGGCAGTTCCAGCAGCGGATAGAGCTTCTTGCCGTCCGGGCTGATCGCCATGCCCTCGAAGCCGCCCGAGCGCTTCGCGCGCATCGGGTTCGACGTCGCGGTGGCGCGGTACGGCCAGTACAGGCCCGCCATCCACGGCGTGTTGGCGCCGGCCTCGTCCTGCATGTTGGTGCCGTCGTCGCTGTTGGCCGCGTCGCCATAGATGGGGAAATCACCGAACAGGTAGACCGTGCGGATCGCCGGGAACTTCTCCTGCACGCGCAGCAGCGTGCGGAAATCGAAGCTCTGGATATCGGCGCGCTGGGCCATGCCGGCGGCACTGATCACGCCCGCCAGCGTGTCGGCCATCTGCTCGGCGCCGACGGTGCGGTCCCTGTAGATGTTGCCCTTGCCGTCCTTGTCGCTGCGCGGGTTGAGCTTGGTCTCGAGATTGAAGCGCACCGCCTGCGCGTTCTTCACGCGCTGCGCCGCCTGCGGATGGCCCTGGCCGGCACCAGTGCTGTAGTACGCGACATAGGCGCTGACCAGGTCGAACACGTCCTGCGCGCGCGGCACCACGTACGGGCTGGCATAGCCCTTGCTGGCCGCCACCGCCGCCGATACCGGCGACAGCGCGGCATCGTTGCGCTGGCTCGGGCCGCGGAACAGCTTGTCGCAGATATAGGTGGACTGGATCTGCGCCGCGGTCAGGTTTTTGATCAGCACTTCGTCGGCGGTGCCATAGGGCGCGCCATCGGCGCGGCGGCACTTGACCGACTCGATATAGGGATCGTGCTTGAGCACGGCGACGCCGTCGGACGTGATGCCGACATCGGTCTCCAGCGTGGTCATCAGGTTGTCCAGCGCGGCCTCCATCGCCGGCAGGGTGTTCTCCGGGCGCAGGTCGCGCGCGCCGCGATGGCCCTGGGCGTCGAACCTGGCGGCATCGATCAGGCCGTCGGCGGTCAGGTAGTCGCCGGGCTTGCCGTCGCCGTTGGCATCGTAGGCGGCAACGGCCGCATACAGCAGGTCAGGCCGGTCCGAGATGATGCCGTTGACGCCGGCCTTGAGCAGCTCGGTCATCTTCGCGCTGTCGTTGACGGTCCAGGTGACCACGCTGTAGCCGGCGGCCTTGACCGAGGCCACATCCAGCGTGTCGGATACCGCCGGCGTCAGCCCAGGCTGCGGGTTGCTGCCGCGCGCGTAGTGGGCGTCGGGGCTCGACTTGACGCCGTTGACGTCGTACTTGAGCTGCACGTAATACGGCGCGAACACCGGCGCGCGGGTGCCGCCATGCGCGAAGGCATGCGCGCGCACCGCGTTCATGATGCGCACCGGCGTGGCCTCTTCGTTGAACGGGTTCTGCGGCGAGCGGATCTCCTTGCCGGCGTTCTCGAAATCCGGCAGCGGAATCGGTGCTTCCAGCAGCACGCCGTTGGCGTCCGTATGCAGCAGGAACGGGCCGAACTCATCGCCAAACCACAGCGTGCCGTCGCTGGCGCGCTGCATGCTCTCGATATCGAAGTCGGCGCCGGTCAGCACGCGCTCGGTAGTGAACTGGTTCGCGATCGCGAACTTGACATGCTTGTTGGGATCCTTCAGCTCGATAAAGCTGCGCACCGCCACGCTGCCCGCGCCGCCGGCCGCGGTCTTGAACGTGGGCGCCACCGTGTAGACGCGCAGGTTGAAGTCGGCCGAGTTCTCCAGCGATCCGTAGCCGTTGTCGGCCATCACCATGAAGCTGCCATCCGGGTTGCGCAGCACCGCCGAGAAGCCCTGCACCGGCTGCGACGCGAACGGCGCAGTCTGGCCGTTTAGGTCACCGGTCACGTAGCGCCCCGACTGCGGTCCGCTGGCGAAGGTGGCGGCCGGCAGCACGGCGCGGCCCACCAGCGTGGGCGCGGTGACGGCGGGCGTGCCGCTGCCGTTATCGTCGCCGCCGCACGCTGCCAGCAGCGATGCCGCCACCGCGGCGCTGGCCAGTGCCGCGCGGGTCCGGCGCGAAGGGAAGACGCTCAGGCGCATTGCAGGATTCCTGGAGTTGGGCAATGCGCCATGGTGGTGTGCCGATATGTCGGCTTGATGTCGCTTGCGTGACAGCATGAGCGACACGCATCAATCGCGCGCGGGCATGCAGCCCTGACTCGCGTTAAGCGCAGTGCAGACCGGAATTCAGCAATGCCTTATTCGCGGGCCGGCAATTTTGCTGCATGATTTCCGGCCCGGGCACCGGCCCGGCATTCAAGACTGGGACAGATCGATAACACCACGTCGGAAAACAAGGGGTTTTGTCAACACGAGGACGCATCGATACATGAACACCAAGCTGCCGCTTTTCACGGTTTGCGCCGCCTTGCTTGCTCCGGCCGCATGGGCCGGCAACGACGCGCACTGGAGCTACACCGGCCCCACCGGCACCAGCCACTGGGCCGAGCTGGACCAGGCCTACCAGACCTGCGCGCTGGGCAAGCACCAGTCGCCCATCGACATCCGCACCAGCAAAGCCAGGCCCGCCGACCTGAAGCCGATCGGCTTCGGCTACGCCGCCGCGCCCGGCACCGTGGTCAACAACGGCCATACCGTGCAGGTCAACTTGCCGGCGGCGGGACAGATCGAACTGGACGGCGTGCCCTACAAGCTGCTGCAGTTCCACTTCCACACGCCCAGCGAAGAGAAGATCAACGGCAAGGCCTATCCGCTGGTGGCGCACCTGGTGCACCAGAACGCCGAGGGCAAGCTGGCGGTGGTGGCCGTGCTGTTCAAGTCCGGCCGCGAGAACGCCGCGCTCAAGCCGGTCTTCGCCAGCCTGCCGGCCCATGCCGGCGAATCGCGCGAACTGGCCGCGCCGCTGGACGTTGCCGCGCTGCTGCCGGCGCAGCAGGCCTATTGGTCCTTCACCGGTTCGCTGACGACGCCGCCATGCAGCGAGGACGTGCGCTGGCAGGTGCTGAAGACGCCGGTGGAAGTGTCGCCGGCCCAATTGGCGGCGTTCCGGAAGCTCTATCCGATGAACGCGCGGCCGGTGCAGCCGCTGAATGGCAGGACGGTGCAAGCAAGTCGCTGAGATATTTGCAAGGCAGAGAAACTTCCAGCACCGCTGGGGTGCTCCCTCTCCCGCTTGCGGGAGAGGGTTGGGGTGAGGGCGGGAGCTTCCACGAAGTACAACGGCCTCGTGCTTGCCACACGCCGGCCCTCTCCCCCGCCCCTCTCCCGCAAGCGGGAGAGGGGAGCAAACCGACCGCAAGGGAAAGCTAAACGCTTCTCTACCCCAGCCCCCGCATCGCCAGCTCCCCACCCAATACCAGCAACCCGCAGAAAAACAGCTTGCGAAAACGCTCCGCGCTGATCCGGTGGCGCAGCCACTGGCCCAGGAACATCCCGCCCAGCGCGGGCACCAGCGCCAGCGCCGACGCGCCCAGCACCGGCATATGCAACAGCGCCCCGCCCAGCGCCAGGCTGAGCGCCAGCGCGATGGTCGACACCGTGAACGACAGGCCCAGCGCCTGCACCAGGCTCTCCTTGTCCAGGCCCAGCCCCTGCAGGTAGGGCACGGCCGGAATCACGAACACGCCCGTCACCGCGGTGATGCCGCCCGTGACCAGCCCGACCAGCGGCCCGAGCCAGCGTTCCGCGCCGGCGGGCACCGTCAGTTTCACCGCCGCCAGCCCCACCACCGCGTACAGCACCAGCGCCACGCCCAGCGCGGACGTCGCGTGGGTCATCATGCCGGCCGGCACCAGCGCCGCGCACAGCCATGTGCCGGCGCAGATCGCCGCCAGCATCGGCCACAGGCGCCGCACCAGCAAGCCGAAGCGCGGGCCGCTGAACAGCTGCACCACGTTGGTCACCATCGACGGCGCCACCAGCAGCGCCGCGGCCTGCGCGGGTGGCATCACCAGCCCCAGCATGCCCACCGCGACCGTCGGCAGGCCCAGCCCGACCACACCCTTGACGAAGCCCGCCAGCAGGAAAGTCAGGCCGATAAAGGCGGCCTGCGCGCCGATCGATTCCATCGTCATCGCCGCCCCTTCAGCCCGCGTCGCGGTCGTGCACAGCGCGGCTGTCCGCCGGCGCCTGCTCGCGCGTGTCGAGCCCGTAGTCGCGCAGCACCTGCGCCACGCGCAGCCGGTACCCCGCGAACACGCCGCCGCGCCCGGCGGCCTGCGCCTGTCGATGCGCCAGCGTATTGCGCCAGGCGATCACCGCGGCCTCGTCGCGGAAGAACGACAGCGACAGCAGCTTGCTGGGGTTGGTCAGGCTCTGGAAGCGCTCCACCGAGATAAAGCCATCGATGGCCTCGAGCTGCGGGCGCAGGTGCGCGGCGATGTCGAGGTAGGTGTCCTGCCGGCCCGGCGCGGGCTCGACTTCGAAGATGACGGCGATCATGGTGGTCTCCGTGAGGTCAAAGGAAATGGGGAATGCGCGCGTTCTGCGACGGACGATAGCGGAAGGCACGCGCCAGCGCAGCCGGATCGGCGCCGCGCGCGCACAGCGCCGCCACCGTGGCGCCGGCCAGCGCCTGCGCCAGCCGGTCGCCCGGGCACGCGTGGCGGCCCTGGCCGAAGGTCCACGCCCGCGCATCGTCGGCAAGGCCACTGGTCGATGCCGCGGCCAGCAGCACCAGCACGGTGTCGCCGGCCTTGACGGCGTGGCCGCATAGCTGCGTATCGGCAGCAAGGAACCGGCGCGTGTTCTGCACCGGCGGGTCGTCCTGCGCGACGCGCGCCACCACGCCCTGCAACGGCATACCGCTGGCCGATGGATTGCGGCCCAGCCACAGCAGCGTATTGCCGGCAAGCCCGGCAGTCGCTTCGCAGGCCTGGACCAGCAGGCCGATGATATTGGCAGCGACCGCCTGCGCATCGATACCAGCGGCCTGTGCCGCATGTTGCAGCGCCGACAGCGGGCCATCAGCCGCTACGCTGCTGGCGAGCGACGAGGCCAGCCATGTGCCCAGCCACCGCGCCGCCTCGGCGCCGGCGCGCACGGTGTCCGCGTCCGCCAGCGGCGACTGGGCGGCGGCGAACGCGGCAACCTGCTGCGCGACCTCGACCGCCGTGCCGTGGTCGCGCGCCACCGGCAGGCCAAGCACGGCTGCCACCGTGACGACTGGCAGGGCGAAGAGCCAGCGGTTGACCGACGCGGCCGGCATGGCAACGTGGGCGCCCTCGCCTGCATCCAGCACCTGCGCCATCGCAGCGGCCTTTTGCGCCGCGACGCCCGGAGCCACCGCCGCCAGCATCGGCATCAGCAGCGCCTTCAGCGGCGCATGCGCGGCGCCATCGTTCATGCGGATCAACCGGCCGAACAGGTCACCGGCGGCGGTGCCTGCCAGCGCGGGTGGCACCGGCTGCGCGGGCGGGCGCACGCGGCAGTCGGGATGGGCAAGCACGGCTGCCACTTCGCTCGACCCGGCGGCAATCCACAGCCCCAGGCGTTGCTCGCGGAAGAAGGGCCGGGTGGCGGCCAGTTCACGGTAGTAGGGATAAGGGTCGGGATGCGTGACGGCGCTGAACGGGTCGATATCGGCGAAGGGGTCGGTGATGGTCTCTGGCATGGCGGCGCGAATCGCATGTGGGGCTGTCTGCGCCGCAATCTCCGGCGCACATCGGCATCATGCCGCCGCGGCCGGGCGGGAAGCTTCACGGTGTCATGAAGGATCGAATGCAGGCACCGTCGCTACGGGCCGGCAATTGGTTGTATGCTTTGAGCACGGCGTGCCGCACGCCTTCGCGCGGCACGCCATTTCAAACTACGGCGGTGACGACATGAAGCGTGTTCACGCACTGGTTGTGGCCGGCATCATGCTGGCGGCGTGCGTTTCCACCGGCGTCGACGTGAAGCCCGAGCACTTGTCGAACTTCCTGCCCGGTTTTTCCACGCTCGACGAGGTCACTGCGCAGCTCGGCCCGCCCTCCTCGCGAGCGACGCTGCGCGACGGCTCGACCATCCTGGTCTACTCGTTCGCTGCCTCGCAGCCCCACCCCGAGAGCTTCATCCCCTTCATCGGGCCATTGTTTGCCGGCGGCGCGATCCGCACTTCGACGGTGCTGTTCGAATTCGACCAGAACGGTGTCCTGATGAGCCAGCGCCGCACCACCTCGAGCGGGGTCTCGGGAATGAGCGTGCTGACGCCCGGGGCGCTGCCCGGCACGCCGCCCGGCACGCCGCCCGGCACGCCGCAGTAGGCCGCCGGGCGCGCTGGTCACGTCTCCATCGTCGCCACCTGCCCATCGGCGCGCGCCGCCGCCGCTTCGTCGTGGCGATGCGCCAGCCGGTACAGCACCGGCAGCACCAGCAGCGTCAGCGCCGTCGACGACAAAATGCCGCCGATCACCACCGTCGCCAGCGGCCGCTGCACCTCGGCGCCGGTGCCGGTGGCCAGCGCCATCGGCACGAAGCCGAGCGAGGCCACCAGCGCCGTCATCAGCACCGGGCGCAGCCGCGTGAGCGCGCCTTCGCGGATAGCGTGGTCCAGGCCGTAGCCGGACTCGCGCAGCGAGCGGATGAACGACAGCATCACCAGCCCGTTGAGCACCGCGACGCCGCACAGCGCGATGAAACCCACCGCCGCCGAGATCGACAACGGGATGCCGCGCAGCCACAGCGCCAGGATGCCGCCGGTCAGCGCGAACGGAATGCCGGTGAAGACCAGCAGCCCGTCTTTCACATTGCCGAACATGGCGAACAGCAGCACGAACACCAGTCCCAGCGCCAGCGGCACCACCACGCGCAAGCGCGCGGTGGCGGACTGCAATTGCTCGAAGGTACCGCCCCAGCTGGTCCAGTAGCCGGCGGGGATCTGCACGCGCGCGCGGATCGCGGCCTCGGCCTCGGGCACGAAGCTGCCGATATCGCGCCCGCGAACATTGGCGCTGACGACGATGCGGCGCTTGCCGTTCTCGCGCGAGACCTGGTTGGGGCCCGGCGCCATCTCCACGCTCGCGAGTTCGCTCAGCGGGATGTAGCTGGTGCGCGCGCCGGCGTCCCTGGGCAGCGGCACCGGCAGGCGCCGCAGCGCGTCGACGTCGGCACGCACGGACTCGGGCAGCCGCACCACGATATCGAAGCGCCGGTCGCCGCTGAAGAACGTGCCGGAGACCTTGCCGCCGATGCCGATCGACACCGCGTCCTGGATATCGCGCAGGTTCAGCCCGTAGCGCGCGGCCTGGTTGCGGTCGATCCGCACCGTCAGCATCGGCAGCCCGGTGGTCTGCTCGACCTTGACCTCGGCCGCGCCGGGAATCTCCTGCAGCACCGCGGCGATGCGGTTGGCGGTCTGCTCCAGCACGGCGTTGTCGTCGCCGAATACCTTGACCGCCACGTCGGAGCGCACGCCCGAGATCAGCTCGTTGAAGCGCAGCTGGATCGGTTGCGAGAACTCGTAGTTGTTGCCCGGCAGCTTGCCCACTTCCGCGCGGATCGCGGCGATCAGCGCGTCGCGCGTGCGGCGCGGCTCCGGCCATTGCGACTCGGGCTTGAGCATGATGTAGCCGTCGGAGATATTCGGCGGCATCGGGTCCGAGGCAATCTCCGCGGTGCCGGTGCGGGCAAAGATGCGCTCGATCTCCGGGAATTTGGCCTTGAGCGCGGTTTCCACCTGCTGCTGCATCGCCACCGATTGCGTCAGGCTGGTGCCGGGTATGCGCAGCGCCTGCACCGCGAGGTCACCCTCGTTGAGGCTGGGCACGAATTCGCTGCCCAGGCGCGTGGCAATCGCCAGGCACAACATCACCGCCACGCCGGCACCGGCCAGCACCACCGGCGTTCCAGCCAGCGCACGCTCCAGCAGCACCGCGTAGCGACGGCGCGCCCACGCCATCAGCCGGTTCTCGCGCTCGGCCACGCGGTTGCCGATAAACAGCGCCACCGCCGCGGGCACGAAGGTTACCGACAGCACCATCGCGCCCAGCAGCGCCAGCACCACGGTAAAGGCCATCGGATGGAACATCTTGCCTTCGACCCCGGTGAGCGCAAAGATCGGCAGGTACACCACCATGATGATCAGCTGGCCGTACAGCAGCGGCCGGCGCGCCTCGCGCGCGGCGGCAAAGACTTCCTGCAGGCGTTCGTCGCGCGTCAGCGCGCGTCCGCGGGCGGCCTGCGCATGCGCCAGCCGGCGCACGCAGTTCTCGACGATCACCACCGCGCCGTCGACGATGATGCCGAAGTCCAGCGCGCCCAGGCTCATCAGGTTGGCGCTGATGCGGTAGTGGACCATGCCGGTGAAGGTGAACAGCATCGACAGCGGGATCACCAGCGCGGTGATCAGCGCCGCGCGCAGGTTGCCCAGGAACAGGAACAGGATGGCGATCACCAGCACCGCCCCTTCCAGCAGGTTCTTCTTGACCGTGCCGATGGCCTTGTCGACCAGCGTGGTGCGGTCGTACACGGTGACGGCCTTCACCCCCGCCGGCAGCGTGCGGTTGATCTCGGCCATCTTGCGGTCGACCGCCTGCGACACCGCGCGGCTGTTCTCGCCGATCAGCATGAACACGGTGCCCAGCACCACCTCGCGGCCGTTCTCGGTGGCCGCGCCGGTGCGCAGCTCGCCGCCGGTCTGCACCGAGGCGACGTCGCGCACGCGGATCGGCTGGCCCTGCGCGCTGCCGACGATCACGTCGCCGATCTCGTCGAGCGAGCGCACCTGGCCCGGCACGCGCACCAGGTACTGCTCGCCGCGGCGCTCGATATAGCCGGCGCCGACGTTGTCGTTGTTCTTCTCCAGCGCGCCCACCACATCGGCCAGCGACAGCCCGTACGACGCCATGCGTTCCAGGTCGGGCGCCACCACGTAGGCGCGCGCATGGCCGCCAATGGCGTTGACCTCGGTCACGCCCGGCACGTTGCGCAGCTGCGGCCGGATCACCCAGTCCTGGATTTCGCGCAGGTCGGACAGCGTGTAGGCGGTGCCATCGGGCTTGCGCGCGCCCGGGTCGGCTTCGACCGTCCACAGGTAGATCTCGCCCAGCCCTGTCGAGATCGGCCCCATCGCTGGCGTGATGCCGGGCGGCAGCTGGTCGCGCGCCTCCTGGATGCGCTGGTTGACCAGCTGGCGCGCAAAGTGGATGTCGGTGCCGTCGCGGAAGATCACCGTCACCTGCGACAGCCCGTAGCGCGACAGCGAGCGCGTCTGCTCCAGCCCGGGCAGGCCCGCCATCACGGTCTCGACGGGGTAGGTGATGCGCTGCTCGGTCTCCAGCGGCGAATAGCCCGGCGCGGCGGTGTTGATCTGCACCTGCACGTTGGTGATGTCGGGCACCGCGTCGATCGGCAGCCGGGTGTAGCTGTACAGGCCCAGCGCGGCCATGCCCAGCACCGCCAGCAGCACCAGCCAGCGTTGCGCGATGGCAAAGCGGATCAGGCGTTCGAACATGCGCGCCTCCCGCTCAGTGCTCATGCCCGGCGCTGGCTTTGCCCAGCTCGGACTTGAGGATGAAGCTGTTGGCCGCGGCGTAGCGCGCGCCGGCCCGCAGGCCCTGGGTCACCTCGACCAGCTTGCCGTCGGTGCGCCCGGTCTGGACCGGCTGCACCGCAAACCCGTCTGGCACCGCGACGAATACCACGCTCTGGCCATCGACCTGCTGCACCGCGTCGGCCGCCACCGTCACCGGCACCTGCACCGGCGCGCCCAGCACGCTGACCGTGACGAACAGCCCGGGGCGCCACGCCGTGCCCGGATTGGCCAGGGTCACGCGCGCCTTGGCGGTGCGGGTCTGCTCGCCCAGCAACGCGCCGACGTAGGACACCTTGCCTTCGGCCTGCGTGGCGGAGGCGCTGGAGCGCACCGTGACCGCCTCGCCCACGCGCACGCGGTCCAGGTCGCGCGCGGACACCACGAACTCGGCCCATACCGAACTCAGGTCCGACACCGTGAAGACGCTGGCGTCTTCCTTGACCGCTTCGCCCAGCGACAGGTGCTTCTCGACCACGACGCCGTCGAACGGCGCGCGCAGCGCGAACTGGTTCAGCGCGCCGCCCGCCCCGCCGCCCTCGGCGGCGCCGATCGCGGTGAGCTTCTGGCGCGCGTTCTGCACCGCGATCTGCGCCTCTTCCAGCGCGGTGCGCGCCTGCTGGTAATCCTGCTCGGCGGAGATCTTCTCCTGCCACAGCGTCTTCTCGCGCGCGTAGGTGGCCCGCGCCAGCGCCTCGCGCTTCTGCGCGGCCAGCAGTTCGCTGCGCTGCTCGGCCACCGTGGTGCTGGCAATCAGCGCCAGCACCTCGCCCTTGCGCACCGGCTGGCCCAGGTTGGCCGGCACCGCCTGCGCCACGCCTGCCACGCGCGGCACCACGTGCGCGGTGCGGTCGTCGTTGAAGCGGATCTCGCCGGGGAAATCGACGCTGCTGCGCAGCGCCGCCGCGGCGGCAGTGGCGATGCCGATGCCGGCCTGCTCGACCTGCGCGGGCGTCAGCGCGATGACGTGCGGCTTGCCTTCAGCTTCCCGCTGCGCCGCGGGCGTGCTGGCGTCGGCATGCGTCCCCGCCTTGTCACCGGTCTTTTGCCCTCCCTTGCCATGCTCGTGCCCGTGTTCGTCGCCATGTCCGGCATGCCCATGCGCGGCGTCGCCGGTGGCGCTGCCGCCCTTGCCGGTGAAGAGGATCGCCGCGCCGCCAAGCAGCCCCGCGACCAAGATGGCCACCACGGCGGCCCGTTGTTGCTTGCTCATTGCCATGTTGCAGCTTCCGTATCAGTGTCCGAGGATGCGGTCGATGGTGGCCGCCGCGTCATAGGTGCGGGCCAGCACGTCCAGGTAGCGGATGCGCGCCTGGAACAGCGTGCGCTGGGCATCCAGCACGTCGAGGAAATTGAACTTGCCGGCCTCGAACCCGCGCGAGGCGGCGGCGTAGGCCTGCTCGGCCGCGGGCAGCACCGAGGCCTGCAGCGTCTGCGCCGCAGCGCGCGACACCGACAGCTGCGTCGAGGCCTGCTGCAGTTCGCCCTGCAGGCGCACGCGCGCTGCGGCGTGCGCATCCTGCGCGCCATCGGCACGGCGCAGCGCCGCGTAGAGGTTGCCCTGGTTGCGGTCGAACAGCGGCAGCGGAATCGCCACGCCCAGCACCGCCATGTTGCGGTTGGCCTCGTTGTCGCGCTTGGCGCCCAGGCTCACGGTCACGTCGGGATACTGGCGGCTGCGCTGCACCGCCACTTCGGCACGGCTGCGCTCCGCCGCCAGGCGGCTTGCCGCCAGCAGCGGCGAGTCTTCCAGCGCCGCCTGCAACGCTGCCGGCGCGGGCCGCGACGGCAGCGTATCGAGATCGCCCCGCGCCTGCGCGAAACGCGGCACGCTGTCGCCCCACAGCGCCGCCAGCGACTGCCGCGCGGACTGCAGCGCGCCGGTGGCCTCGGCCAGCTCCAGCTCGGCGTTGGCCTGCTCCACCCTGGCGCGCGTGGCTTCCAGCGGTGCCACCTTGCCGGCGGCCACGCGGCGGCCCGCGGCATCGGCAGCCTGGCTGGCAATGCCCACCGAGCCCTCGGCCAGCCGGACGCGCTCTTGCGCCACCAGCACGCCGAAGAAGCGCGCGATCACCGCGGCGCGCAACTCGGCGCGGGTGCTGCCCAGCTCGGCCTGCGCCAGCTCGCGCCCGCGCTCGGCCAGGCCGATGCGCGCGGCACGCTTGCCGCCGAGCTCGATCGGCAGGTTGACCTGGCCGGTGGTCGAGCGCGACGCCTTGCGCGTGTCTTCCATCGACACCGCCAGTTCCGGATTGGGCAGCACGCGCGACTGGATCAGGTCGCCTTCAGTCGCGTCGAGCTCCTTGCCAGCGGCGGACAGCGTGAAGCTGCCGGCTTCAGCCAGCGCCAGCGCGGCATCGAGGGTCAGGGTCTGGGCCGGTGTGCCGGCCGGCGCGGGAGCCAGTGGCAGCGCCACGGCGGCGGGCGGCGTCTGCGCGACGCCGGGGAATGGGCTGGATAACACGGCCGCCAGCCCGAGCGGCAGCAAGAGTCTTCGCATCGAATTGCACCAGGAGAAAACCGGGGGAATTCGGCGAGACGGCTGGCGTCATGCGGTCATGACGCCAGCGGGCGATCGGAAAGGATCAGGGAAGCGGGGAAGCGTCGTCTCGCCGGCTAAGCGAGACGCGGCCACTGCGGGCGGTCAGGGGCACGCGCGCTGTGCGAGGAGAAGCGGGGCTGCGGCACCGGCGGCGCCAGCTCCACGCGGCGCAGCGCAGGCAGGTCCTGCGCATCGGCCCGCGCGAATGGCAGCGAGGCGATATGGCAGACGCCGCAATCGGGATCGGCCAGGTTCAGCTTGGCCTTGTCCTGCGCAGGATCGGCGGACGGGTCCTGCATGCCGCTGCCGGCCTGGTGCCGGTGCTCATGGTGGCCGAAATGCGCCTTGGCCGACGCCGCGGCCTCGTGCCCACAATACGCGGCGGCTCCCGCCCAGGCGAACTGGAGCGGCAGGACGAGCGCTAGGAGGACGAGGAGCAGGCGTTGCATGAAATCGTGAGATCGGCGCCGCTGGCACCGCTGGTGCCTTGGCAGCGAGCCGCAAGTTTAACCGAGGGACGGCGGTCATTCGGGCAACGGGGTCATTACATTTGCGTCATGGCCCGGGCAAGCAGGGTCGGGGGCGACAATTCAATATTTTTGAATAACTCGTCCGTCAAAGCACCCGCTTACCCTGCCATTGGACTCCTATAGTTCTGTACATGAACGGCGCACACACAAAGCAACGCCTTCTGACAAATTCAACAAGCTAACGGAGAAACCATCATGACCAAGACCACCCGCCTCGTTTCCGCCCTGTTCCTGTCCCTGGCCGCGCTGGGCGCCGCGCAAGCCGCCACCGCCGACACGCTGCCTGGCGACAAGTACGGCTACAGCTTCCGCAGCAGCGTGCCGGGTGACAAGTATGGTTATGAATTCCGCAGCCACGACGCCTTCACGGATGGCGCCCGCAGCGGCAAGGCCGACCCCTTCACCGACGGCGCCCGCACCGGCAAGGCCGACCCCTTCACCGACGGTGCCCGCACCGTGGCCGGCCTGGACCGCGGCGGCGTGTCGGCCACCCCGGGCCGCGGCTTCGACACCTTTACCGAAGGCAGCCGCGCCGGCACGTTCGATCCCTACGGCGAAGGCGCCCGCGCCTGAGCGGCCGAGCGCGAATGCCGTTCGGTTGCGGCATCAATCACTACCGTCATTCCCGACGCAGGCGGGAATCCAGCGTCTTTCACGTCCCTTCGTGGAAAAAGTCACTGGGTTCCCGCCTGCGCGGGAACGACGGTCGTTAACTGAACCGCATTGCAGCGCAAGCGTTGGCCCTTTCCTATTCCTCGCGCCCCAGCCTGTGCATGGCTTCGCGCAGCGTGCGCATCTGCGCGCTGAAGCGGGTGCAGGCATCGCAGATCGCCAGGTGGGAGCGCATGCGCAGCCGCTCCGCCCAGGACAGCGGCACGTCCATACTCTTCATGGTCAGGTGGTGGACCTCTTCGCAGTCCGGCAGCAGCCGGCGCGGGGGACGGGAAGGCGGGGTTTCCGGCATGTTGGTCGTGGCGGTTCGATAGCGGGGATGTCGGCAGGCTCAACCCGCCTTCCCGGGACGGCCACGCTGGCCGAACCAGTGCAGCTCCAGGCATTCGCGCAGGCGCATGCGGGCCCGGTAGAGCATTGCCCAGGCATTGGTCGCGCTGATCTGCAAATGCTGACAGATTTCTTCGGTATCCAGCTCCAGCCATTCCCGCATCATGAAGATGCGGCCGGTGCGCGCCGGCAGGCGGTCCACGCATAGCTGCAGGATCTCGAAAAACTCGCGGCGCTCGAACGCGCGTTCCGGGTCGCCCCAGTCGGAAGGCGGGTCCTGGTAGTGGCCGTTGCGCGTGAACAGCGCATCGAAGGCGTCGTCGTCGGACTGCGGCTGGCCATCGTCGCCGGCAGCCAGCGCGAGCCGGACTTCACGCTTGCCGCTGCGCAACGCGTCGATGATCTTGTGCTTCAGGATGCCGACCAGGTAGGTCCGCAATGCGGACTGGCCGGCAAAGCGCTCCGGATGCTCGAGCACCGCCAGCAGCGTTTCGGAGACGGCATCCTCGGCCACCGCCTCGTCGCGCAGCTGCAGGCGCGCGAAGCGCAACAGGTAGGGGCGTAGCGCGTGGAGTTCGGCGTGGTCGAGGCTCATCGGAGGTTGGGGGGCGGTTGCCTGGACGGATGCGCCATCATACCCGGGCCTTCCTGTGCCGGTATGCCGCAGTATGTCAACGCGAAACTGCGCAAACAAGCCGGCTTTGGCCGGCCAGCCCGGGGTTCGTCCCCATTTACCCCTAAAGGCTGGGTCAAATTTTGCCGATAATTCCGATAAACTTCCGGACCTTTCCGACCCTCTTCCTCGCCAAGCCTTGGCTAGCATGTCCATCAATTGAAGCCGGCGATCGCAAAACTGCGTTTATCCCGCTTCGGGTCGCAATTTCGACTTCGGTATGGACAATATCGATCGGGGAGATTCTTCGAGAATTATCCAATAAGCCCCGGCACACGGCGCAGCCTGTTAAAACCGGGGCTAGCCCTGGTAGAAGCAGCAGGAAGCAAAACAGCAGTGAGCAACAAGCATGTCAAAGCAGTGGAAGGTATGGCTGGCCAATATCTGCATTGGGGCCTACCGACTCCTTAGTATCGGGCCCAAGGCCACCTGCCCGCCGGTGGACGAGCAAAGGTTCAGCCGGCTTGTCGTATTCTCGACCACGGCCCTGGGTGACTTCATGTTGAATACCCCTGCGATCCGGGCCCTGCGGAACAGATATCCGGATGCCAGTATTACGCTGGTGGCAAACCCGAGGAATCGGGACCTTGTCAGCGCATGCCCATATATCGACGATTTCGTTTTCTGGGACCATAAGGCCAAGAGCATCGTGGCCACCATTTGGCGACTACGAAAGCGCAAGCCGCAGCTGGCGGTTATCCTGCATTCGAAAGCGCCTTATGACTTGATCGCCGCGGTCTTCGCCGGCTGTTCTTACCTGTTCAAGAACATTTACGATGATGAACTGCCGGGCCAGGAACGGTGGCTCGAAGCAGCCACCTGGACATGCGACGAGGGACACCTGATCCAGAGCAAGCTGGACCTGGTGGGCCATTTGGGCTGCGACACATCCAACCCCGAAATGTTCGCGCCCGTCCGTGCTGTCACCAGTGGTTCGCCGGGGCGCATTGTTATCGGTTTCCAGTTGGGCGCCTCGCAGCCGGTCCGGTGCTGGCCGATCGAGCATTTCATCAGGCTGGCCAAGGCTCTGCTCGCCGAGGCGGGTGACATCGAGATCGCGCTCATCGGATCAGATAGGGAAAGGAGCCTGGAGAACGCGTTGCTGTCCGGGCTGACGGTGCAGGAAAGGCAACGCGTCGTCAGCTACGTCGGCCGAACCACGCTGCCCACGCTTCTTGCCGTAATTCAGCGCATGAAGGTGCTGGTGACCGGCGATACGGGCCCCCTCCATCTGGCGATTGCACTCAAGGTAAAGACTGTCAGCCTTTTTGCCACCGCGAGCCCCAGGAAGACTGGCCCTTATCAAGACATGGCCTTGCACAAGGTGCTGCACGTAGCGATGGACCGGCGGCAGCTGGCCGGGGCCGAGCGTCTCCACCCGATGGCGTACATTCAGGTCGACGAGGTCCTGCACGCGGTGATGGCATCGATGCGCGGTGCCGAAACCGGGTATCCGCAGTTGGTGCCAGCGACCGCCCGCGCTGTGCAGCGGACGGCCAGGGAAGAGGTGGCCGTCCTGGCCGTTTCGTAGCAGCTCGCGCGCCGTGCCGTCCTGCCATGGCGCCAGTCCGGTCAAGGAGCCACGCAGGGCGCGGAAAAGACAACCTGGTTACCCGATCCCGCGAAACTGCCCGCACAACCGGAACACGTCCATCGACAGCGCAACCCCCTTGGCCTTGCCGTAGCGCGTTGCCAGCTTCAGCAGTTCCTTGATGTCGCGCCCGCTTGCCGCGGGATATGCGTCGGTCAGCGCATCGATCAGCGCATCGTCCAGTTCTGCGCCGAACTGCGCCGCCTGCAGTTGCCACAGCCGCACGGCATCCTCGCGGCACGGCGTGGTGTAGTGGATGGTGGCAATGCAGCGCGACAGGATGGCATCGTCGACGTCGCCGATGCGGTTGGTGGTCATGAACAGCAGGCCGCTGAAGTACTCCAGCGTGCGCAGGAACTCGGCGACGATGGCGTTGTGCTCGAGGTCGTTGTCGCGGCGGCGGATATAGACGTCGGCCTCGTCCAGCAGCAGGATCGCGTTCCAGCGCATGGCGCGGCGCAGGATGGTCATCAGCGTGGCCCCCACCGACGCCGCGGTGGTGCCCAGCTGCCCCGAGTGCACGCGGTACAGCGGCTTGCCGACCACCTCGGCATAGACCTCGGCGGTCAGCGTCTTGCCCAGGCCTGGCGCGCCCTGGCACAGGATGGTGGTGCCACCTGACTTGCCGGGCACGAAGTCCGGCGCCAGCATGTCCATGTGCGAGGTCAGGATGTCGATCAGGTCGCGGTGGTGCGCGGGCAGCACCAGCTTGTCGCGCAGCGCGGGCTGGTAGCGGTACTCGGCCAGGTGCTGCACGTGGACCCAGATATTGCGGTGCCACTCCAGGTGGAACAGGTGCACGTAGCCATGCAGCGGCACGCGCTCGAAGCCCTCCATGATGCCCGCCTCGCGCCAGAACGACGGGTCGCAGGTCATCTCGAAACGGCGCTCCAGCCGTTCCTCGTCATTCACGCAGCGCGCGCCGGCGAGATCGGCGAACGGGATCAGCTCCGCCGTGCCCTTGGCATCGACCGAGAACGCCGCGCGCGTCGCGACGAACTGCGCGCCGAAGGCGCGCTGGCAGCGCACGAAGCGCTGCGCGTGATGTTCATACTCCTGCCGGAATTCCGCGCACTCCTTGTAGAAGCCGAATTCGGCCAGCAACTCCGGGATGGTGCGATTGGCAATATCGTCCCGCGTGATCACCATCGACGTGGTCATGCCCGAGCGGCGCAGGTGGTGGTCGGTCAGCGCGGAGTTGGCCGACTGCATCGTATTGGCGAGCAGGTCCACCACCACGTAAGGCATGCCCTGCTCGGGCGACACCTGGCGCATGCGGCGCACCAGCCAGGGCAGCAGCACGCCGTCGCGGTTGCGCTGGTACAGCCAGCCGTCGATGGCATCGCGCGACAGGTACGCGACCAGGCCCGCCACCAATTGGTCCAGCCCCGGAATCACGCGTGCCTGCGGCGCGTTGTAGATATTGTCCAGCGCCAGCATCTGGAACATCAGCGCGCGCTCGTTCTGCGTCTTGCTCAGCGTATAGAGCGAACTGAGCGCGTGCGCGTCGAACAGCTGGCTCGACACCAGCATATTGCCGTGGCACACGCCATGCTGCTGCAGCTGCCGGGCCAGCGGCGAACCGGTTTCGATCATCGCCAGCAGGGGATGGATCAGCGCCTCCGGAATCTCGAAATCCATGTACCGCACTCCCGTTCAATGGCGTGGCCGCGCCCGGCCAGCGGCCAGGGTTTCACTGCAGGAAGAAATCGATCGCGCGCTCGACCACCGGCGCATGGATGACATGCGGCCCGTCGAACTCGACGTATTCCACGTCATAGCCGGCGGCGCGCAACCTGGCCGCGTGCGCGCGTCCGCTGGCAATCGGCAATTGCTCGTCAGCCAGCCCATGCGCGACAAACACCTTGGGAATGCCGGTCTGCATGAACACCGACATGAAGCCGCCCGAGAACGCGATCACATGGCTGGCGATATCGCCATTGGTAATGCCCAGCGACAGCGCGTAGCTGGCGCCATCCGAGAATCCGGCAAAGGCCAGCCGCCGGGGATCGATCCGGTAGCGCGACGTTACCGCGGCCAGCGCCTGGTGCAGCCGCTGCAGGTCCGGCCCATTGCCGCCGATGACGATGTCCCAGGTGGGATAGAGCGAATGCGGCGCCAGCACCAGGAAGCGGTGCCGCTGCGCATGCGCTTCGAGATGCGGCAGGACTTTTTCGGGGAAGCCGCCGGCGCCGTGGAACATGACCATCAGGGGCACCGGCGCCTGGGCTTCCAGCCCGTCCGGCACGAACAGCACGGCATCGCGTTCATCGGCCACGCCCAGCCGGTGGCGGCCGGCGGTAAGCGGCCCGGCATGCGGCTCCGCGGCGGCGAAGGACATGCGGCCGAACAAGGACGGGTCGAGCATGGCGTCTCCGGCGGGCGGCTTCGTGGCCGCACCGTTATGGTGATATTCTGTATATTACATACTAACACCATGGGACGCCAGCCGGGGGCGGCTCGCTAATGCACGGCGCCTCGCGCCGCCTGAGCATTTGGCCACCGACGCAATGGAACACGCTCGTCAATGGCCCGGCGCGTCACTGTATGGAGGGCACGATGCCGAGCTTCTCTGCGAGCATTCGCTCATAGACGCCAAAGTGCTTGTCTACCTCCGCCTGGCTGACTACCACGATTTCCACAGCGACCTGGCCTACCTTCAACCCAAGCATCGTGGACAACGCTAACTCCAGGTGCGGGGCCGCTTCGCGGTCCTTGGCAAACGTCGTGCCGACGCTGACCGTGTAGGCCCTCTCCCCTTCACTGCTTACCTCAACCAGCCTTGCAGCCGCGCTCAGGTTGCTCTCGATGGCAATCCTGGCGAGTTCCGCTACACACCGCGTCCTCTCCGTGGGGAACCCGCGCGCGCATCTCAGCCGCAGTCGATGCTTGCCCAGCGTGATCCACTCGGAATCAAACTCCATCGAAGTCTCCCTTTGTTAAAAGATATGCATGGACCTTGAGCCGGCGGGCAGGCAACGACGAATGCCAGGCCCATCCGGCAAGCGGCGCGCCGGCAGCGCGCGGGTTGGCACCGCCGGCGCGCCAACGGCCACTCACGCCACGGTGACTGCGATGCGGCGCGGGCGTGCTTCCTCGCGCCGCGGGATCGTCAATTTCAGTACGCCGTCGTGCAGGTTCGCCTCGATTCTCGACGTGTCAAGATCGGCACTTAACGAGAAGGCGCGAGCGAAGTGCGGCTCGCGGATTTCCGCGTGTTGCACTCGCAGTCCCTTGGGAGTGGGCACCACCGCCTCGGCCTCGATATGGAGGTTGCCATCATGGACATTCACCTCGAGCTTGTCCTTCGTCACGCCCGGAAGGTCGGCCCAAAGGGTGACACCGTTGCTGTCCTCGACGATGTCGACCGCGGGCAGCAACGTCATGGTCGGCAGCGACTTTTCCTCCTGGCCTTTTGTCACCGCACCCTGGCTGCGTTCAACCACTTGCGTCGTATCGTTCATGGCTTGCTCCTCGTGTTACTGGACCGTGATTGCCCGAGGCTTCGAGGCTTCCTGCTTGCCAACCGTGACGGACAGGCAGCCGTTGGCATAGCGCGCCTGGACGTTTCCCGGGTCGGCGCTCTGCGGCAACTCCACCACGCGACGGAAGCTGCCGGTGAATCGCTCCTGCTTGTACAGCCGCAATTCCGGATCGTCGACCGCATGTGTCGGCTCGCGCTCGCCGCTGATGGTCAGCAAGCCTTTGTCGATCGACACCTCGAGCTTGTCTTGCCGAATCCCCGGTACGAACGCCACCACCTCGAACGAGTCGTCCGTGGCGCCGATATTGACGGGTGGAAAGGCTCCGAAACGGCCGGAACGAATGCTGGATGGGAATCCGCCCACCAAGCTCGCCATCTGCCTTTGCATGCGGTCGAGCTCGTTGAACAGGTCGGTTCCGAAGAATAGATCACTCATGGTCGTATCCTCCTTCGATGCAGCAAGGAGGCGAAGGGGCAACGCGCTACCATTCACCTGCCAGGCTGCTGGCAAACAAACAGAAACACGCAGCGCGCAACGTCGCGACTGCCTGAGCGAAAAATAAAATAGTCACGGCGGCGGGAAATTTCAAGAGGGATCGCGTTGGACTCGCCGCGTAGGCCGCGGTGATCTTTGAATCTCCAGTGGCCCGTCCTCGGTCAAGACCGTTTTGGCGCTCTTGCCATTGCGCTGATTGGCCGTGCCGGCTGGGCGCTCAGCGCCAGCCGGGTAGCCCAGATGATGGCCGAGCTCAGCGCCCAGCGCCCCGCGCGATCAGGGCCTTCTTGAATGCCATTGAGGCGTCCTGCACGGCCCCAGCGGTCATCGGCCCCTTGACGAAATGGCCGATCAGGTCCTCGGGGATGCTCGCACCCCGGTCGGCGGGAACCGCATTTTCACCGCCGAAAATTGCCGGCGACTCCCGCCTTTGCACCCTCTGTCTCATCCGCAACCAGGTTGCGGTCAGCGACCAGCCTGCTCCATCGCGCCAGCTCCTGCCGAATAAACGCCTGGAAGTCCGCAGGGCCCGCATGCACGACCTTGAAACCGTAACCTGAAAGTACCTCGTTCTTCGACAAATCGGACAGGACCTGCTTCACCGCCAGATCGAGTTTCTCGATTCTCTCCCGCGCGGTCCCCTTGGGGGCCAGAACGCCATACCACCCGGTGACCAACATGTTCCGCACCCCGGCCTCCGCAAACGTGGGCGTCTCAGGCGCGATCGGCAGACGCGTGTCGTTCGCAATCGCCAGTGCCCGCAACTTCCCGGATTTGACGTGCCTGAGACTGTCGGCCCCTGCGAACACTGCGTCCACGTCACCGCTGATCGCTGCCGTGACCGCCTGGACGCCGCCGTGGTACGGCACATGGGTCACTCGCATCGCGGCGGATTGCGAGAGCAACTCTATGGCGAGATGGCTGGTATTTCCGTATCCGGACGATGCCACGCTTACCGGGCGGGACTTCGCGCGCACGATCAGGTCGGATACGGAGGTGATTTCCGAAGTGGCGCCCACATACAGAACCAATGGTTGCTTTGCCAGCAGAGAAACTGGCTGGAAATCACTGACGGGATCGTAGCCAGCCGACCGGCTCACGAGTGGCCCGATCGCATAGGCAGCCAGGGCGAGCACGAGGGTATAGCCATCGTTCCTGGCGCGTTGTACGTGGCGCAAGGCGATTTGTCCGCCCGCGCCTGGCTTGTATTGAAGCACCACAGGGACGCCCAGTGCGGTCTGCAGTCCGTCACCGAGCGGGCGCGCCATCAGGTCCGCTGGCCCTCCCGGAGGATAAGGCACGACGATGGTGATGGGTTGATCCGGGTAGCCGGCCCACGCTGGCTGAACCGACGCGATCGTTCCTGCCACCACGAACCATCCGCCGGTTCGCATTTTTGCTGCGAGTCTTTGCACAATCAAAAACGGTAAAAATTAAGCCATTGCCGCAAGGCGATCGGGGACGGCAGGTTATTTAAGGATTTACTGGGTAAACACGGAAGGTGACACGCGGTCAGTGCAACACCGCAGGCACATCAGCGGCTGCCGATTATGTGTCGAGATGGGGGATTTGGTAAGATGCGGACCTCCCGGCTGCGCCTGCAAGCTAGCCGTTTTTTTGCACATTGGTCCCGAAAACGGTGCTTTCCATGTTTTTTCCGCAGGCGGGAGCACGCCTAGGCTTTGATTCCACATGGGAGGCAGGCGACCGGCTGTTCGGCCGCGGCTGGCTGATGCAGGACGATGGTTCCAAGGTGTCCGTGCTCGGTGTCTGGCCTGCCAACGATCCCTCCGCCCCGGCCGCGCTTGACCGGCTCGGTCACGAATATGCGCTTCGTGACACCATCGATGCGACCTGGGCCGCCCGCCCGCTAAGGTTCTTGTGCGAGCGCGACACGGCAGTGCTGCTGCTCGACGATCCCGGCGGTGAGCCACTCGTCCACCTGGTGGGTGGGCCGATGGACCCGGCGATGTTTCTCGACATTGCCGTGGCGGTAACCATGGCTGTCAGCCATCTCCATCAGCGCGGGCTGATTCACAAGGATTTGAAGCCCGCCCATGTTTTGGTGGCGCCGGACCGGCGCCAGGTCTGGTTGACGGGCTTCGGCATCGCGTCGCGAGTGCCGCGCGGCGCCCAGGCACGTGCGGACATCAGTGACATCTCCGGTACGCTGCCCTATATGGCGCCAGAACAGACGGGCCGGATGAATCGCCCTATCGACGCACGCAGCGACCTGTATGCCCTGGGTGTTACCTTTTACCAGATGCTGACTGGTGTGCTGCCCTTCGTCGCCAGTGAACCCCTTGACTGGGTCCATGCACACTTGGCGCGCTCGCCGTGGCCGCCGGCAGAACGCAACCCGGCCGTGCCTGCGATGCTTTCGGCGCTTGTCATGAAGCTCCTGGCGAAAGCTCCCGAGGAGCGCTACCAGACGGCCGCAGGCCTGGTGCGCGACCTGCAGCATTGCCGTCGCGCGTTGTCGGCGCAGGGGCAGATTGCAGCGTTCGAACTGGGGCAGCGCGACCTTTCGGAGGTCCGGGTCATCCCCGACCGCCTCTATGGTCGCGAGCAAGCCATGGCGACGCTGGTGGAAGCGTACGAGCGCGTGGCCTCCACGGGGCGCAGCGAAATCGTGATGGTTTCCGGCCATTCTGGCGTAGGCAAGACGTCGCTCATGCGGGCGTTTGCTGGCGCGGTTGCCGGACGCGGCGGGATTCATGCCGCCGGCAAGGCCGACGCGCCGGCTGACGTAGCGGCCGAGGCGCCCGTCGATGCGGGCGTACGGCTGCCCTATGCAACGCTCGCGCGAGCGCTCAGCGGCCTGTTGCGAATTGGACTGGCAGATCACGCGGCCGACATGGCTCCCTGGCGCACCGTCATCGCGCAGGCGCTGGGGCCGAATGCCGGTGCGCTGGTGCCCTTGCTGCCCGAACTGAAGACGCTGCTCGGTCCGGTACCGTGGATGCGGGAAACGCCGCCGCGCGAAACCGGGCCGCAGGTGCGGCTTGCGCTGCGCAACCTCGTGGCCGCTCTGGCGAGAACCGCGCGGCCGCTGACGCTGTGCCTCGACGACATCCAGTGGCTCGACAACGAAAGTGTCACGCTGCTGCACCAGATGCTGACTGACCCGGGCACGGCAGACCTGCTTGTGGTCTGCACCTGTCGCAGCCACGAAGTCGCAGACGACCAGCGCGCGATCCACGGTGTCGATGCGTTACGCGCGGGCGGCGCCGCCGTGGTCCATGTCGAGCTGGGTTGTCTCGGCGAATCGGACCTGCGGCAGCTCGTCGCCGACGCACTCCATTGCAATACCGACACGGGTGCGCCGCTTGCGCGACTGGTGATGGAGAAGACGGCAGGCAATGCGTTCTTCGCCACGCAGTTCATCAGTGAGCTGTCCCACGAGGGGCTGCTGCAATTCGACCACGAGGCGGCACGCTGGACCTGGGACCTCGACCAGCTCGCCGCCAAGGCGCTGACCGACAACGTGGTAGCGCTGATGGTGGGTCGGATCGACCGGCTGGCGGCCAGTACACGATCGGTACTGGCCCTGCTTGCCTGCCTTGGCAACGACTCCACGGTCGACACCCTGGCGCGGGGCTGGAGCGGCGACGCCCGCGAACTGGAGCCCGCGATCCGGGAAGCCGTGCACGCGGGGCTGGTCTCATGCAGGGAGAACGTGCTGCGCTTCTCCCACGATCGCGTCCTCGAAGCGGCCTATTCGCGCATCGCCGAGCCAACGCGGCAGGCGTTCCATTTGCGTGTCGGCCGGCTGCTGCTCGAGCGCACGCCGTCCGACGAGATCGAGGCGAACGTCTTCACCATCGTCGGACAGTTGAACCGCGCGACCGAGAGCCTCGAGGCGCAGGAAGAGCGCGACAGGCTCGCGAAACTCAACCTGGCTGCCGCCTTGCGCGCCAAGTCCGCATGCGCCAACACCGCGGCGCTGCACTATCTGTCGGTAGGACTCGCGCTGCTGGGCGATCACGGCTTCGCACGGCACCAGGCCCTCGCCTTCGCCTTGACGCTGCACACGGCCGAATGCGAGTTTCTCACCGGGGATTCGGCGCGCGCCGAGCATCGGTTGGAGTCACTGGCCGCGCGGACCTCGTCGATCACCGCGCTGGCAGTCCTGACGCAACTCCAGCTGGGCCTTCTGATGACCGGCGGGCGCCGTGCCGAAGCGGTCACGGTCGGGCTGGCCTACCTGCAGCGTGCCGGGGTCGAATGGGCCTCGCATCCGACTGCAACGGCATTGGCGCACGAGGAGGCGCTGTTCGCCCGCCACCTCGGCGGGCGCGAGATCGCCGAACTGGCTGCGCTGCCACCGATGACTGACCCCGGTGCGCTCGCGACGATGCGCGTGCTGATTGCGCTGGTGCAGCCGGCCTGGTACACCGACGATCCATTGCGCCGGCTTGTGCTGCTACGCATGGTCAACCTGAGCCTGGCGCATGGCAACAGCGACGAATCGGCGCTGGCCTATGCATGGGTGGCCATGCTGAACGTGGCCGCCTCCACCGATGAGCCGGCCGGCGTCGCATTCGAGCGGCTGTCGCTCGAGGTTGCGGAACGGCGGGGCATCGAGCGGATACGCGCACGCGTATATCAAGTCGTCGGCGGGAATCTGCTGCACTGGTCCAAGCCGCTGCGCGTCGCGCGCGGCCTGGTGCGTCAGGCATTGGCGTTGACGCAGCAGATCGGCGACCTCACCTATGCGGCCTACATCCGCAGCAACCTGATGACGCATGCGCTGGCAATCGGAGATCCGCTCGGCAGCGTGCAACGCGATGCCGACTCGGGCAGCGTTTTCGCATGGGGGCCGCGATTCACGCTGGTAGCAGACCGCCTTGCGCCCCAACGCCAGCTCGTCCGAACGCTGCGCGGATTGACGCCGGTCTTCGGCCGCTTCGACGCCAGGGATTTCAGCGAAGCCGCGTTCGAAGCCCGGTTGCGCGGCGACGTGGGCCTGCTGCTGGTGTCATGCTGGTACTGGATCCGCAAGCTTCAGGCTCGCTATCTGGCCGGCGCCGCGGCCGAGGCACTGGATGCGGCCGAGCAGGCACACCCGCTTCTGTGGACCTCGCCGGCCTATTTCGAGCAGGCGGAATACCATTTTTACGCCGCGCTGGCACGCGCGGCGTGCTGCAATCCCGCCGTCGAAGGTGAACTCACCGCGCACCTTCCCGCCCTGGCCGGGCACCACTGGCAGTTGGCGCAATGGGCACGGCGCTGTCCGGCGACGTTTGCGCACCGCGCCACGCTGGTCCAGGCGGAGATTGCACGGCTCGAAGGACGCGACATCGACGCGATGCGCGGGTACGAGTCGGCTATCGCCTCGGCACGCGAAAGCGACTTGATCCACATTCAGGCGCTGGCAAACGAACTGGCGGCGCGCTTTTATCTGGATCGTCGGCTCGATAACGTGGCGATGGTGTACTTGCGCCAGGCGCGTCACGGCTACATGCGTTGGGGTGCAGACGCCAAGGTCTGGCAGCTCGATATGCAATATCCCGCGCTGGCAGCCGAGGCGGGAGCCGCCCTTGCCTCGACGCCGTCGATGGGCACGATTGGCGCGCCGCTCCAGCATCTGGACCTGGCCACGGTCATCGCGATCTCGGAGGCGATTTCGGGAGAAAGCGGGCTGGAACGGCTGCTGGCGACGCTGATCCGTACCGCAATCGAGCAGGCCGGCGCGACGCGTGGGCTGCTTATCTTGCCCGACGGCGCCGAACATCACGTGGCCGCCGAGGCTGCCGTGCGGGAGGAAACAGTCATGGTGACATTGTCCGTGCGGCCGCTCGATGCGGCCGACATGCCGTTGGCGATGATCGAGCACGTGCTGGATTCTCGCGAGCACGTGGTCATGAACGACGGATCCGCCAGCGGGGCCTTTTCCGCCGACCCCTTTGTTCGCCGACGCCAGGCACGTTCGATGCTGTGCCTGCCGCTGCTGAATCAAGGCAGGCTGACCGGCGTGCTTTATCTTGAAAACGCACTTGCGCCAGGCGTGTTCGTTCCGGCACGGATCGAGGTGATCAAGCTGCTGGCGTTCCAGGCGGCCAGTGCCATCGAGAACAGCCGGCTTTCCGAGCACCGCCGGCGCGCAGATGAATCCTTGCGTCAGGCCCAGGCAGAGTTGGCTCACGCAAGCCGCGTCACGACACTCAACGCGCTGACAGCGTCAATCGCCCATGAGGTGAGCCAGCCAATCGCGGCATTGACCATCGAGGCACGCGCCGCGCTACGGTGGCTCCATCGCAAGCAACCGGACCTCGAGCAGGCGGTCGCAGCCCTGGATGCCATTGTCGAGCAAGGAGAACGCGCTGGCAGCGTTATCGCGGGCATGCGCGCGATGCTGCGCAAGGCCGGGCCGCAAGCGCAGCGGATCAATCTCAACGAGATGATCGCCGAGACGCTGCCCCTCTTTGCCGGCGAACTGGATCGCACCCAGGTCATCCTGAAAACGGAACTCCTGCCCGCGCTACCCCTGGTGTGGGCTGACAAGATCCAGCTCCAGCAAGTGTTGCTGAATCTGGTGATCAATGCCGTCGAGGCAATGCGCGAGATCCTCGAGCATTCACGCGAGCTCACTGTACGCACCGCGGTCAGCCCAGCGCGTGAAGTCGTGGTCACAGTGCACGACGTCGGTATCGGCCTGCCTGCCGATACGGAGCAGGTGTTCCAGCCTTTCTACACGACCAAGGCCGAAGGCCTGGGCATGGGCCTGTCGATCTGTCGCGCCATCCTCGAAGCGCATGGCGGGCGCCTGCAAGCGCGGCCGAACCGGCCACGAGGCGCCGTATTCGAGTTCACATTACAGGCCACCGAAACTGCGCCAGAAGGGAACTGCGGCGCTCCGTCGTAATGGAAGAGAGCGGGTGTGCGAAACCTGAATTGCATTGGCCCCCCTTGCCCGCGCCGTCCTATACTCCGCATCACACCCTTCACCCAACCCCAAACCATGGATTACACCCCCGGCATCAGCCACCTCGCCAGCCTGCTGGCCGATCCCGGCCGCGCCGCCATGCTCTGGGCGCTGATGGACGGCAGCGCCCGGCCCGCCGGCGAGCTGGCGCTGATCGCCGGCCTGTCGGCGTCTTCCACCAGCGGGCATCTGGCGCGGCTGTCCGAAGGCGGCCTGCTGGTGGCGGAGACGCGCGGGCGTAACCGCTATTACCGGCTGGCGGCACCGGAGATCGGCGTGGCGATCGAGGCGCTGGCGTCGGCGTCGCTGGCGAGCCAGCCGCCGCGGTTGCGCGCGGTGCCGGTGTCGCGCACGGCGCCGCCGGCGCTGCGCCAGGCGCGCACCTGCTATGACCACCTGGCGGGCGAGCTGGCGGTGGGCCTGTTCGAACGCATGACGCAGTCGCGCTGGCTGATGCTGGACGGACAGCGTGTGGAGCTCAGCGGCGATGGCGCGCAGGCCCTGGCGCGGCTCGGCGTGGACGTGGACGCGGCCCGCCGCAAGCGGCGGCAGTTTGCCTGCACCTGTCCGGACTGGAGCGAGCGCAAGCCGCACCTGGGCGGCGCGCTGGGCGCTGCGCTGCTGGGCAGCCTGCTGGCGCGCGGCTGGGTCGAGCCCACGCGCACCTCGCGCGCGCTGCGCGTGACACCGGCGGGCCAACGCGAGATCATCCGCATCGCGGCCTAGCGCGCCGCGGCAACAGGAGAAAAAGATGGCCACACCGCTGGACGATGACACGCAGGACGCGATCGCGCGTTTCTTCGCCCTGATCAATCTTGACGACAGCGCCCAGACCTCGGCGCAACTCGCGATGTTCGAGGATGCCCTGCTCGATGCCGAGGATGACGACACCGACGGGCCGGAACTGCTGTGGGTGATCCGCGAGGTCATCGACTGGCAGTCCGGCTTCTTTGTCGACTGGAAGGACGCGCAGTCCTTTATCGGCTGCCTGAACCAGCTGTGCGAACGCGTGGACCTGGAGCTGGACTGGGGCACGGACGATCCCGAGGACGAAGCCTTCCTGGAGAGCACCAGCGTGCCGGAGCTGATGGAGCTGGCGCACAACCAGCTGCGCGTGGCCGGCTATACGCTGTGGAACTGGGACACCGGCGGCGATGCCTACGCCGGCTGGATCACCCGCAGCGAGGACGACGAAGAAATGCTGGAGCTGGCCGAGATCCTGCGCTTCGAGGTGCGGCCGGCGGACCAGCCTTATTGAACGCCGGCCGGCAGGGTCACCGCCCCTGCACCGGCCGCGCTACGCGCCTATTCGAACAGGATCACCGAGCGCGCGAGTTCGCCGCGCCGCAGTTCGTCGAAGGCGTCGTTGATGCGTTCCAGCGGCAACCGCTGCGCGATCAGCTCGTCCAGGTGCAGGCGGCCGGCCATGTAGAAGTCCACCATGCGCGGCATGTCCACCGGGAAGCGGTTGGAGCCCATCAGCGAGCCCTGGATGCGCTTCTCGCCGAGGAAATCGCTGCCCTTCAGTTCGATCTTGACGCCCGGCGCGATCATGCCGATGACCGTGGCGGTGCCGCCGCGGCGCAGCATGGCAAAGGCCTGCTCGGTGGTTTCCTTCAGGCCGATGGCCTCGAAGGCGTGGTGCACGCCGCCGCCGGTCAGCGTGCGCACCGCGTCCAGCACATTGCCGTCGCTGGCATCGATCACGTCGGTGGCGCCGAACTTGCGGGCCAGTTCCAGCTTGCCGGGCACCCGGTCGATGGCGATGATGCGGCCCGCGCCGGCGATGGCGGCGCTGTTGACCGTGGCCAGCCCGATGCCGCCGCAGCCGATCACGGCGACGGTCTCGCCCGGCTGCACCTTCGCGGTATGAATCACGGCGCCCATGCCGGTAGTGACCGCGCAGCCGATCAGCGCGGCGCGGTCCAGCGGCATGTCGCGGCGGATCGCCACCAGCGCGTGTTCATGGATCAGCATCTGCTCGGCGAAGGCCGACAGGTTCAGGAACTGGTGCATGGCGTTGCCATGGGCGGCCTGCAAGCGCGGCGCTTCGTCTTCGCGGCGACGGGTATCGGGCTCGGTGCACAGCGACAGGTGGCCGGTCAGGCAATGTTCGCAATGGCCGCAGTAGGCCGACAGGCAGGTGATGACGTGGTCGCCGGGCTTGACCGTGCGGACTTCCGGGCCGACCTGCTCCACCACGCCCGCGGCCTCGTGGCCCGGGATGGTAGGGACGGGATGCGGGTAGGCGCCGTCCACGAAGTGCAGGTCCGAATGGCACACGCCGACGGCGGCGGTGCGCACCAGCACTTCGCGCGGTCCGGGCTTGCCGATGGCCACGTCTTCGATCACCAGCGGCGTCCTGGGTTGATGCAGCACTGCAGCTTTCATGGGATTCCTCCGGGGGAGCTACGGTGCCGGGAAAAATACCCCCAAACCGAGGTTCAGGAAAGCCGCGAGCTGCCCGCCGGCCCGTTTTAAAGCTCTTCCTTGATCGGGAGCACGCGCAGCACGCCGATCCCCAGATGTTGCAGCGGGCCCATGCCTGGCTCGCGGTCGTAGACCACCAGTTGTCCCTTCTCGCGCGTAGTCCAGGTCAGGCGCGGATTGCCGCCGTCGCCATCGGTCTGCAGCCCGACGCGGTAGGCCATGTCGAGCAGTCCGTCCTCGGTCGAACGGATCATGCGCTCGGCCAGCGCCGGACTGTCCAGCACCACGCCCATCTCGGTATTCAGCTTTGCCGAGCGCGGGTCCATGTTGAGCGAGCCGATAAAGACCTGGCGCCGGTCGACGATGTAGTTCTTGGCGTGCAGGCTGGCACGGCTGGACGACAGCCAGGCGCGCGAGCGCGAGCCGCGTGCGGCCTTGCCGCGGTTGGCCAGCTCGGCGTAGGCGCTGGGCTTGAGCTCGTACAGCTCGATGCCGGCGGCCACCAGCGCCTGGCGGTGCGGCGCGTAGCCGGCGTGCACCGGGCTGACATCGGTGGCTTCGAACGAGTTGGTCAGGATGCGCACGCGGATGCCGCGCCGCGCCAGCGCAATCAGCCAGGCTTCGCCGTCGTCGTCGGGCACGAAGTAGGGCGAGATCAGCAGCACCTCTTGCTGCGCGTTGCTGATCATCTTCTCCAGCCGCGCGGTGGCGTGGCCGGGGTCGTCGTGGGTCTGGTGGGTGATCTTGGCCGCCTTGTCGGACACCACCACGGCCTTGCCGTAGTAGCCGGGCATATGGCCGCTCTCGATCCCCTTGGCCAGGCCCGAGTCCAGCAGCTCCTGCACGTAGGGGCTGGCCACGGCCTGGTCGCCACGCGCCTCCAGCCGCTTGCGCAGGCTGCGCATTTCCACCGGCGCCTCCTTGCCCGCGGGGATCAGCGCCACCACGGGATAGGACGACGCATCGTTCCAGTATTCGTCGAACACCGCGGACACCTGCGGCACCGCCGGTCCGGCCACCAGCACGTCCAGGTCGCTGAAATCCATGTCGGTGCGCGCCGAGAAATACGCGTCGCCGACATTGCGGCCGCCCAGCAGCGTGATCTGGTTGTCCACCGTCATCGACTTGTTGTGCATGCGCCGGTCCAGGCGCTTGAAGTCCACCAGCATTTCCAGCCAGCGCGCGCCGCGGTTGGCGAACGGATTGAACAGGCGCACTTCGACATTGGGATGCGAATCGATCGCCGACAGGATCTCGTCGAGGCCGCCGGTATGCAGGTCGTCGAGCAGCATGCGCACGCGCACGCCACGGTCGGCCGCGTCCAGGATGTCGCCCAGCACGGCCGCGCCGGTGCCGGTCGGCTCGAAGATATAGGTCTGCAGGTCCAGGCTGCGCTGCGCCGCCCGCGCCATCGCCAATCGCGCCGCCAGCGCGTCGGGCCCGGACTGCAGCGGATAGAACAGGGACTCGCCCGGGCGCTTGGCCAGGCGCGGCGCCAGTACCTTGCCCAGCGGCGTGTCGCTGGTATTGGCCGGGGCGGTAGACGGGGTGCGCTGGGCCGACGCCGGCAGGCTCGCGCAGCCGCCCAGCACCGCGGTGCCGAGCAGACCGGCCAGCACGATCGCGGCCAGCCGGCCCGCGCGCCGGCACCAGCCGGCGCCGGCACGCCCCGCGGTCATCGGCCGCCGGGCGTCGAAGGGAACATGGCTGTGCGTCTGGAACATCCGTCAGTCTCCCTGCACCGGTGAACAAAGGAACGGGGATGGGCCGGTTCCTCACACCGGCCGGCGTGCAGCGCCTGGTACTTCGCAAGATATACCGCCCGCGACAGGCTCGGCAGCGGTGCCATTCCTGTCCGCGCCGGGTGTTTGTCCTACACCGCAACACCTTCCCGCGTGCCGGGCCAGGCGCCGGCGGCGAGTGCGGCACTTCGCACCGGCGCCCGCCCAGGCCGGCGGCCAGCGACTTTCCCTGCACAGCGATTTCTCTTATGATGCCGCCCAATATACCGGCCGGTAGCACCGGGAGGAGGCCCTGCGGCATGCGTCGCCGCCCGCGCGGGCGGACTGGCGCGGCGTGCGGCCGCCCGGCGATGCCGGCATCGTTGCGCGCCTGCGCGCCGATGCCGTTCAGTGATGGCTGCCTCGACTGAACGGCATTAGCGCCTTTGCGCCCCTTCGCGCCCGCCCCCTTTGCGACTTTTTTGTGGGCACGGCGCGCGCCCAGACCGGATTCCGATGCCGACCCAACCTTCCCAGCCTTCCTCCGCCGGCGCAAGCGCGCCCACCCTGCGCCGCACCTTGCGCGCACGCCACCTCACCATGATCGCCATCGGCGGCTCCATCGGCACGGGACTGTTCGTGGCCTCGGGCGCCACCATAGCCCAGGCCGGACCCGGCGGCGCGCTTGCCGCCTATGTCCTGATCGGCGCGATGGTCTATTTCCTGATGACCAGCCTGGGCGAGCTGGCGGCCTACATGCCGGTGTCGGGCTCGTTTGCCACCTACGGCGCGCGCTATGTCGACGAGGGCTTCGGCTTCGCGCTGGGCTGGAACTACTGGTACAACTGGGCCGTGACCATCGCGGTGGAACTGGCCGCGGCGCAGCTGGTGATGCAGTACTGGTTCCCGGATACGCCCGGCGTGCTGTGGAGCGCGCTGTTCCTGGGCCTGATGTTCGCGCTCAATGCGATCTCGGTGCGCGGCTTCGGCGAGGCCGAGTACTGGTGCGCCCTGGTCAAGGTGGTGACGGTGGTCGCCTTTATCGGCATCGGCACGCTGATGATCTTCGGCATCCTGCGCGGCGACATGGCGGCCAGCCACGGCCTGGCCAACCTGACCACCGGCGATGCGCCCTTCGTCGGCGGGCTGCCCGCGCTGATCGGCGTCGCCATGATTGCCGGGTTCTCGTTCCAGGGCACCGAGCTGATCGGCGTGGCCGCCGGCGAATCGGCCGATCCGGCGAAAAACATCCCGCGCGCCGTGCGCCAGGTGTTCTGGCGCATCCTGCTGTTCTATGTGCTGGCGATCCTGATCATCGGCATCCTGATCCCCTACACCGACCCGAGCCTGCTCAAGAGCGACGTGCAAACCGTGGGCGTAAGCCCGTTCACGCTGGTGTTCCGCCATGCGGGCCTGGCCTTTGCCGCCGGCGTGATGAACGCGGTGATCCTGACCGCGGTGCTGTCGGCGGGCAACTCCGGCATGTATGCGTCGACCCGCATGCTGTACAACCTGGCCACCGAGGGCCGCGCGCCGCGCGTGTTTGCGCGGCTGACGCGCAACGGCGTGCCGCTCATGGCGCTGCTCGCCACCACCGCGGTGGGGGCGCTGTGCTTCCTGACCTCGCTGTTCGAAAGCAAGTCGGTGTACCTGTGGCTGCTGAACCTGTCGGGCATGACCGGCTTCATCGCCTGGCTCGGCATCGCCGTCAGCCATTACCGTTTCCGCAAGGGCTTTGTCGCCCAGGGGCATGACCTGGACCGCCTGCCCTATCGCTCGCCGTTCTTTCCCTACGGGCCGATCTTTGCCTTCGGGCTGTGCCTGGTCGTGACGCTGGGCCAGAACTACCAGGCCTTTACCAGCGGCAAGATCGACTGGGTCAGCGTGGCCGCCACCTACATCGGCATTCCGATCTTCCTGCTGATCTGGCTGGGCTACCGCATCGCGCGCAAGACGCGCTTCGTGCGCTATGCCGACATGGAATTCCCCGCGCTGCCGGCTCGCGATGCCGCCGTAACGCGCACCGCCGTGCCGGCGGCCGGTGAATAGGCGCCGTTCCCGGGCGCCTGGCAATCCGCAGTAACAAGCAAAAAAGCACAACAACAAGGAGCATCGCTTTGAAGAAAGCAATCCGCATCAGCCTGCTGGCGCTTGGCGCCGGCATGGCCCTGGGCCTGCCCGCGCACGCCGCGCCCACACTGGTGGAATCGGTGCAGGGCTATACCCTGCAGCAGGACAAGGTCACCCGCTTCACCGGGCTGGTATTCGACCAGGGCAAGGTGCTGGCCACCGGCGACGCCGCTGCCCTGCGCGCGCAGTACCCGGGCGCGCAGCGCATCGACGGCCAGGGCAAGACCCTGCTGCCGGGCCTGATCGATGCCCACGGCCACGTGTTCCGCCTGGGCTTCAAGACCACCGAGATCTCGCTGTCGGGCACGCGCACGCTGGCCGAGGCGCAGGGCATGATCCGCGCCTATGGCGACAAGAACCCGCAGCGCAAGTGGCTGCTGGGCTATGGCTGGAACCAGGTGAACTGGAAGCTGGGCCGCTTCCCGACCGCGGCAGAACTGGACGCCGCCGTGTCGGACCGCCCGGTGCGGCTGGTGCGCGTCGACGGCCACGCCGCGTGGCTGAACACCAAGGCGATGCAGGCCGCCGGCATCACGCGCGACACCAGGGATCCGGCCGGCGGGCGCATCGAGCGCGATGCCAGCGGCAACCCCACCGGCGTGCTCGTCGACAAGGCCATGGCACTGGTCAACAACGTGATCCCGCCGTACAGCGACGACGACCGCCGCGCCGCGCTGGCCGCCGCGCTGGCGCACATGAACGCGCTCGGCCTGACGGCCGCGGGCGACGCCGGCGTGACCGTCGCCGAAGACCGCATCTACCGCGAGTTCGCCGACCAGGGCAAGCTGACCACCCGCATCTACGGCATGATCCGCGACACCGGCGACGACTTCAAGGCGCTGTCGGCCAAGGGGCCGCTGTCGGGCTACGGCAATGACCGCTACTACCTGCGCGCGGTCAAGCTGTATGGCGACGGCGCGCTCGGCAGCCGCGGCGCGGCGCTGATGGCGCCGTACTCGGACGACCACGTGCACAGCGGCCTGCTGTTCATGAGCGATGCCGCCATGCAGGCCGCGGTCAAGACCGCGATCCGGGCCGGCTACCAGGTCAACATCCACGCCATCGGCGACGCCACCAACCACCAGGTGCTGGACGCCATGGAAGCGGCCTACAAGGACGTGGGCGGACGCGAACTGCGCAACCGCGTCGAGCACGCACAGGTGATCGCGCTGCCGGACATCCCGCGCTTCAAGTCGCTGGACCTGATCGCGTCGATGCAGCCCACGCACGCGACCAGCGACATGAACATGGCCGAAGACCGCGTCGGCAAGGACCGCATCAAGGGCGCATATGCCTGGCAGACGCTGCTCAGGCAAGGCACCGTGATCGCCGGCGGTTCGGATTTCCCGGTGGAATCGGCCAATCCGTTCTACGGCCTGCACGCGGCGGTCACCCGCACCGACCATGAAGGCCGCCCGATCAAGGGCTGGCATGCCGAAGAAGCCATGACCCTGGCGCAGGCCTTCCGCGCCTTCACGCTGGACGCGGCCTACGCCGAGCACCAGGAGAAGACGCTGGGCTCACTCGAACCGGGCAAGTGGGCTGACTTTATCCTGGTGGACCAGGACCTGTTCAAGGTCAAGCCTGCGGACATCTGGAAGACGCAGGTGCTGGAGACTTGGGTGGCCGGGGAGCGTGTGTACGCGAAGGACGGCAAGCGGTAATCACGCGATAGTGCACCAGCGGCCTGCCCGTACGGGCAGGCCGCGGCGTGACGAGCGCGGCACCGCAAGGGGTGCCGTTTTTGTTGGAGCGTGCTCAGATCCACTGGTCGTTCTCGACGGTACGCTCGCCCGCCGGGCCGTCGCCGGTGTTGGCCACGCCGCGCGGCTCGATCAGCAACAGCTTCACTTCCGCATTGGCACGGGGCTTGTGCTCGACGCCCTTCGGCACCACCGCCATCTGGCCGGCCCCCAGCACGATCGAACCGTCGCCCGCGGGCCCCTGCCGGAAATCGATGCGCAACTCGCCTTCGAGGACGATGAAGGTCTCGTCGGTGTCGGCATGCCGGTGCCACTCGAACTCGCCTTCGACCTTCACCACCTTGAACTGGTAGTCGTTCATTTCCGCGACGACGCGCGGTTGCCAGTGCCCGTCGATCTGCGCGATCTTGCCGACCAGGTCAATGCTCTGGCACTGGCCGCGGCCGGCCGGTGCGCGGGAATGGCTAGCGGATGGGGACATGGTTCTCTCCGTTCACAAGTTGACGGGTTGAGGATACGCATGCGCCTTGCAGGCGTATTGAACGATCGTGGGAGATTCTCAGCCGCCCCGGATTCTTCCTGCAACTTGCAGCCAGCGCCCCGGCGTCAGCCCGAAGGTCTTGGCGAAGTGCCGCGTCATGTGGCTCTGGTCGGCGAACCCCGCTAGCGCGGCCGCGTCGGCCAGCGAGCTGCCCGCGCGCAGCAGGTGGCGCACCGCATCGAGGCGGCGCATGGTCAGATAGCGATACGGGCTGGTGCCGTAGAACGTGCGGAAGTCGTGCGACAGGCTCCAGCGGTCGCGCCCCGTGGCCGCCTCGAGCTCGTCGAGCGTGACCACGCGCGTACAGTTGGCTTGCAGATACTCGCGTGCACGGTACGCCGCCAGATAGTCGCCGCTGGAACGCCGCGCCGGCGTGCCGGCGACGGCGGCCAGCGCATGCGCCAGGTCGGCCAGTGCATCGCTCTGCTCGAGCGGCTCGAGCGTGCAGCCGACATGCTGCAGCAACGCCTCGGTGGCCGCCGCGAGGCGCGGGTCGGTCGTGACTCCGCCTTCGAGGAACGGGAGCGCGCGCCCGCCCAGCACGTTCTGGAACAGTACCGGTTCGACGTAGATCATGCGGTAGCGGAAGCCTTCGTCGGTGCCTGCCTGACCATCGTGGGGCTCGTCGGGATGCAGCACGATGGTGTTGCCAGGCAGACTGTCTCGCTGGCTGCGCCGATAGCTGAAACGCTGCACGCCAGCAAGCGTGCGGCCGATCGCGTAGGTATCGTGGCGGTGCATGGCATATGCCTTGCCATGAAACCACGCTTCGATACGCTCGACGCCTTCTGTCGGCCTGGCGTGCCGCACCCAGTCGGCGCGTGAGAGAGAGGCTGGTCGGTTCATGGTGTAGGACGCGGGTCGCTTGCGGGGTCCGCGCTGCGGCACGGATCAGTGGGTGCGGTGCGGTGCACAGGCGGCTGCGAAATTGTCGCATGGGACGCGCCCCGCGCCGCCGGCACCGCGTTGGCTTGAAAACATGACGCTTCGCGTGCCGGGCAGCTTTGCGCTGTCATCGCAAGATGCTATGTTGGCTTGAAGGAATCGACGGCGCGTCGCCTTTCGTACGCGATCGCGCCGGTCCCAACCGCCACACCGACCAGCACGCGGCAGATTCTCTTGGCCCACCACCACGCGCTTGCCCTCGCCCTGATCGCCCTCTCCGGTGCCGCGCTGGCGCAGGCACCGGCCGATGCGCCTGCCTACAAATTCCTGCGCTACGACGAAGACTACCGCTACCTGCAGGGCGCCGGCGCTGACGCCACGCGCCATGATCTGTGGGATCCGGTCAAGTACATCCCACTCGGCGCGCCCGATACCTACCTGAGCCTGGGCGGCGAGATCCGCGAACGCTTCGAGAACTATTCGGCACCGAACTTCGGCACGCCGGGCCGCGAGGCCGACGGCTACCTGCTGCATCGCATCCTGCTGCACGCCGATCTGCATGCTGGCCAGCGCTTCCGTGCCTTCTTGCAACTGGGCAATCAACTCGCCGCCGGCAAGGACGTGGCCTTGCCCCCGTATGAAGACCGGCTGGATTTGCAGCAGGCCTTTGTCGACGCGCGCCTGCCAGTATCCGGCACTGCGGCGGAGGACCCCACGCTGCGCCTGGGCCGGCAGGAAATGGCGTTCGGCTCCCAGCGCCTGGTCTCGGTGCGCGATGCGCCGAACGTGCGCCGCGCCTTCGACGGCGTTCGGCTGGGCGGGCAGGCCAGCGACGTCCGCATCGACGCCTTCGCCACCCGGCCGGTGCTGCTCAAGGCCGGCAACTTCGATGACCACCCCAATCATGCGCAGGGCTTCTGGGGCGTGTACACGACATTGCCGCACAGCTTCGTGCCGGCATCCGGTGTGGACCTGTATTACCTGGGCTTCGAGAACAGCCGCGCGCTGTTCAGCATCGGTCCGGGCGTGGAGCGCCGGCATTCCGTGGGCGGCCGCATCTTCGGCAGCCACGGCCGTTGGGACTGGGACTGGGAAGCGCTGGCGCAGTTCGGCAGCTTCGGCCAGCAAGACCTGCGCGCCTGGGGCTTCTCGACCGACACGGGCTATGCCTTCGCCATGGGCGGATGGAAAGCGCGCACCGGTATCAAGGCCACCGCGGGCAGCGGCGACAAGGATCCCGGCGACGGCCGGCTGGGGACCTACGGCGGGCTCTTTCCCAAGCTGGCCTACTTCAACCAGGCCGGCCTGGTCGGCGCCTCCAATGTGGTGGACCTGCAGCCGTCGCTGACGCTCCGGCCGACCGCATCGCTGCGCCTGACGGTATCGTGGGACTTCATCTGGCGCCAGACCACCGGCGACGCGGTCTATACGGCGACCGCTGTTCCCATCGCAGGCACCGCCGGCCGCCCCGGGCGCTACACCGGCAGCCAGCTTGCCTTCGATGTGCTCTGGCAAGTGGATCGCCATGTCACCGTCAACGCCGGGCTGGTGCATGTGGAAGTAGCGCCGGTGCTGCGCACGGCGGGCGGGCGCAATACCAATTTCACGTACCTGTCGGCGGCCTATACCTTCTGAGCCGAGGCGAGCGCGGGCGCACGCCGGAACCGGATCACGGCAACGGCGGCTTGGGCAACCTGGTCTCGCCCGGCTCCAGCTTCAGCTCGACATCGAGGCGGAAGCCACCGTTTCCATCCGGCTCGAAATCGCGCAGCAGCGAGCCGACCGCGCCAAAGGCCGCGTCGCTGAAGGCGTAGGGGTCCAGCGCATCGAAGATCTGCGTGGTCAGCACCTTGTGCCCCGGCGCGATAGCAATGAAGTGCAGATGCGCCGGACGCATGTGGTCGCGGTTCTGCAGCTTCAGCAGTTCGCCGCAGGGGCCGTCGATCGGCACGCCATAGCCCGACGGCCGCACGCTCTCGAACCAGAAGCGCCCTTCGGCGTCGGTCTCGAACACGGCACGCAGGTTCATGTCTTCCTGGTGTTCGTCCTGGTTTTCGTAGAGGCCGCTCGGCGCTGCCTGCCAGGTCTCGATGCGCGCGCGGGCGATCGGCGTGCCGTCGATCGACACCACGCGGCCCCGCACCGTCAGCGGGTCGCCGGTGGTGTCGGGGGTGGCGATATGCGCGCCGTTGGGGCGCACCGGCTGGTTGGCGCGCCAGAACGGCCCGATCAGCGCGGGCTCGGTGCCGCCGGCGGCCAGCACGGCCTTGGCGTCCATCAGCAGCACCAGCGTGGCAAGCCCAAGGATATCCGCCAGCAGGATACCCTCGTGCTTCTTCGGGCCGGTGCCCTGCCCGATGCGGACCATGAAGTCCAGGCCGGCGTGGAGCTCTTCATAGGTCAGCTGCACCTCGGACGCGAACGCGTGCGCATGCCGGATCAGGGCATCGAGAATGGTGCGGGTACGCGCGTCGGCGGTGCCGGCATTGGCCTTGAGCACGGCTTCCAGCAGCGCCTCGGGGGTGGCGGGAATCGATTGAGAAGGCGCCGCGGAAGCGGCGCTTGCGCGGGCTACGGAAGCAGAAGTCATAGTGGGGTCAGCTGCTGTGGGAAGTGGGGATGGAATCTGGCGCGGAGTGGGGCGTCGATGTGACGCCCCGCTGCATGCCGCAGGCGCCTGCTCGTTGACCACGCGTCCGGGTCGCCGCGGACGTCGTCAGCCTTCGGAACGCGGCTGCGCCGGCTCCGCCCCGCTTTCCTTGATGTAGCCATCGTCGCCATAAACCAGGCCGGTGGACTCGGCCGCCTTGACCACGTCCGGGTGCCAGGCGATGCGGCCGCATTCTTCGTCGGTGCCGCCCACCACAGAGTAGACCACCAGCGCGTGGTCGTTGGGGTTGCGGAAGCCGCGCATCACGCCGATCGGGCAGGAGATCACGTCCCACTGGTTCAGCATCAGCGAATACTGGCCCTTTTCGCCCCAGATCACTTCCATCTGGCCGTTCAGCGGGCAGAACACTTCCTCAGTCTTGTGCGCGTGCAGGCTGGCGCCCTGGCCGACCGGGATCTCGATAAAGGTCACGCCGAAGCGGTGGTTGCCGGGGATCGCGGGCTCGACGCCTTTGTTCTCGAGCACGCCGCGGTTCATGATCTTGTAGATGTTCTTCTTCATCCCGGGCAGGCGGCTTTCGATGAAGGTCTCGCCGTACGGCTTGACCTTGCCCCAGCGAGCGATGCGGGTGGCTTCCATTTCCTGTGGCGTCGGATCCATGTGATTCCTCGATGTCGTGAAGGTTGGGGAACGAGAGGGCGATTGCCTCTGTTCATGCAACTTTAAAAAGCGCCAACAGGGCAGTCCAACATCATTTTTCGCAGGCCGCGATAACAATACGGTATCGGGTTTTGGGCCGAGGGACAGTCCGGGCCGGGCCCCGACCCGGTTCACCCAAGCGCATGACGCGCGCAGTAACCACGCACCGGGAGGGGCACCCCGGACCGGCGCGTCGTCGTTGCTTTCACCACGAACGCCGTCCTGCCGCCTTGACGCCATGGCGCACGCATGGGCATCATTCGGTCTTTTCCTAAATGCGAATTATTCGCATTTGTATTGACATTCACATCCAGGCCTGCCTGTCTTCCTGCTGTTCCATCATGAGCCGCCAAGTCCTTCGCGCCGCGCGTGCGCACGCACCCCAACCCCGCCATCTCGCCGTGCTGGCGCAACTTGCCGTGCTCGCCGGCTTTCCGGCGACGGCCGCGCTGGCGCAGCAAGCGGCGGCGCCGGCCGATGCGGCGTCGCTGCCGGCGGTGACCGTGAGCGCGTCGGCGGTGGACGATTCCGGTCTGCAGCTTGAGAAAAAGGCCAGCACCGGCGCGCTCGGTTCGCGCACGCAGCTGGACACGCCATACTCCACCACCATCGTCACCGGCGAGGATCTGGCCGAGCGCCAGGTGGCCAAGCTGGGCGATGTGTTCACGATGGACGCGTCGGTCAGCGACAACAGCAACGGCTACAACAGCTGGTCCAGTTACCTGAGCGTGCGCGGCCTGCAGATCGACTGGCAGAACGGCTTCAAGATCAACGGCCTGCCGTTCGTGGCCTACGGCATCACGCTGCCCTACGAGCACATGGAGCAGGTCGAGCTGCTAAAGGGCCTGCCGGGCTTCATGTACGGTTTTGCCACGCCGGGCGGCATCGTCAACTATGTCACCAAGAAGCCGACCGACACCTTCACCGCGTCGTTTGAACTGGGCTACCGTGCCGCCAATGTCTGGAGCGAGCACATCGACCTGGGCGGCCGTGCCGGCCCGGACAATATGTTCGGCTACCGCCTGAACGCGACGCATGAGGAAGGCACGCCCTACAACGCGCGCAACATCCGGCGCGACAGCGTGTCGCTGGGGCTGGACGCGCGGCTGACCAAGGACCTGACCTGGACTTTCGATTCGATCTACCAGGACCGCCGCGCCACCGGCCAGATGCCTTCGTTCAGCCTGTGGAGCTATGGCGATACGGCGCTGCCGGGCGCGGTCTCCGGGCGCATCCGCAACTTCGCCGGCGCCGACCAGCACCTGAACACCAACCTGCAGCTGTACAGCACCGGCCTGCGCTACCAGATCAACCCGGACTGGACCGTCAGCACCAGCTACAGCTTCACCAAGGTCAACCGCAGCCGCAATGAAAGCACCTACAACCTGCTGAACCAGGCCGGCGACTACATCGACCAGCGCTACGACACCGCGCAGAACCAGCAGGTGGGGCAATGGCAGGCCATGCTCGAAGGCAAGTTCCGCACCGGTCCGTTCGGGCACCAGCTGGTGGCGGGCCTGTCGTGGCAGAAGCAGATCGACCGCTATGACAACAACGGCTTCGCTGGGGTCATCGGCACCGGCAATATCTTCGCGCCGAACACCAACACGTATTACAGCTCGACCGCCTTCAACAAGGTCCGCAACAGCGACATCACGCAGAAGTCGGTGTTCGCCAGCGACACCGTACAGCTGAGCGAGCGCTGGTCGATGCTGGCCGGCCTGCGCGTGACCAACTTCGAGCAGAACGGCTATGTGCCGGTCACCTCCAGCTACAGCAAGAGCGGTGTGGTGACGCCGACGCTGGCGCTGATGTTCAAGCCGGTGCCCGCCGCCACGGTCTATGCCAGCTACGTCGAGGCGCTGGAGCCCGGCTCGATCGTCCCGGACGGCTACACCAACGCCCGCCAGCTGCTGAGCCCGATCCGCAGCAAGCAGTATGAAATCGGCGTCAAGGCCGACCAGGCTGCGTGGAGCGCGACCGCCGCCGCCTTCCGCATCGAGCGCGGCGCCGAGTACGACAGCATCAGCGCCGGCGTGCCGACGCGCCAGCAGGATGGCACCTCGATCTACCAGGGGTTGGAACTGGCGGGTGTGTATCGCCTGGGCTCGCAGTGGGAGTTCGGCGCTAGCGCAATGTATCTCGATTCGTACTACGACAACGGCGTGGCCAACAGCGGCAACCGCGTGGCCGGCGCGCCCGGCTTTATCATGGCCGGACGTGTCAGCTACCGCGTGCCGTTCGTGCCGGGATTGCGTGTTGGCGTCGATGGCAAATATACCGGCAGTACCAAGCTTAATGCGGGGAATACGCTCGAGGCCGGCGGCTATACGGTGTTCAATCTCGGGGCCAGCTACAGCACTCGGTTCGCGGGCAAGGACCTGACACTGCGCGCCGCGCTGAACAACGTGACCAACAAGCGGTACTGGGGCTTCCAGTACGAGAATTACATCCAGCCGGCGGACCCGCGGAGTATCAGTTTGACGGCGAAGATTGCGTATTGAAGTTTTGCCGCATGCGCACAACAGGACCCGCTCTTCGGAGCGGGTTTTTTGTTGGTTCATGTTGTGCTTGGGGTGGGGCGGTTGGGTGGGTTGTCGTGCTTGGCTGGCGTGGCTGTTTCGCCGGCGCAGCCGGCGACCTACTTATATGAACGCGCCCCGGTTTGCAAGGCAAGTTGAGCATGAGGCATCGAACGGTTGGTTGCAGACTTATATCCGGCCTTGTTTAGCAGGCCAAGCCTGCGGGCCCTGATGGTATTCGCCGGGAACGTCCCTCACTTTTTGGCGTGCTCGTTGTGGCACCAGTAGGTCGTCGGGTTTCCGCTCCCGCGGTCCAACCTGTTTTGCCATCACCTCCACTTACCGTCGCAACCTGTGAACGGATTCCCTGCTTGCTAGCTCAGCCTGCCGTTAGGCAAGCTTGACCGAGACATAGTCGCGGTCATAGGTTCGGTTGTGGGCCAACAGAGCCCAGGCCGTGCGCGCCATCTTGTTGGCCATGGCGACGCCTACGACGTTAGCCGGACGGCGCTGGACCAGCGCCGTACTCCAATGGCTTTGCCCCTTGCGACGCAAGTGACTGAGCACGATCCGCGCACCGTGAATCAGCAAGGTGCGCAGATAGGTGTCGCCGCGTTTGCTGATGCCCCCGAGATTCACTTTGCCACCGGTACCGCGCTGTCTTGGCACTAAGCCAAGGAATGCCGCCAGTTGCCGGCCTGAGCGGAAGGCGTGCACGTCGCCAATGGTGGCCACCAGCGCTGTCGCGGTGAGCGGGCCAATCCCGGGAATGGCAGCGACGGTCTGGCAATCGTGATCTTCCTTGAGCCAGGTGTTCAAGCGGATTTCGATTTGCCCGATTTCCTCGTCCAGGCGTGCGATGTCTTGTAATTGCTCGGCCACGGAATCGAACAGCACGCGCGGCAACTGCTGTTCGAGTTCGGCCATATGTTGCTTGATCTCTTCCAATCCGGCACGGCGTCCGCGACGGAAGTGAATGCCGAACTCGAACAGCACGCCGCGCAACTGGTTGATCAACATGGTGCGCATCTTCACGCGCAGGGCGCGGAATCCATGCAGGGCAAGGATGGCCTGCTGTGTTTCGGTCTTGCGCGCGACTTGGCGCATGCCGGGCTGATGTACGGCGGTCCAGATGGCCTTGGCATCGGCCACGTCGGTCTTGTTGGTCTGCACAAAGGGACGTACAAAGGCGGCATGCAAGAGCACGGGCTTATGGCCAAGTGCGGCGAGCTGGCGTGCCCACCAGTGTGCGCTGCCACAAGCCTCCAGTGCGACACGACCAGGCGCGCGCTTGGCCAGGAAGTTGAGCAGGGCCTTACGCGTAAAGCGACGGTTGAAACACTCGCCTGAAGGCTCAACCCAATAGAGCTGGAAAACACCCTTTGCAATGTCCAGACCGTAAGTCGTAGTATTCATTTCGGGTTCCTCCATCCTGTGTGGATTGTGCGAACTTCCACTCTGGCACATCGATGCCGTTTCGTGATGGAGGGCCCACCTATCCTGTCACGTTCCCCAGAAGCACAACTGAACTACCAGCGCCTCTTTGATCGGGAGAGGCCGGGGGCGCGTTCATTCCATCTTCTTGGCCGAGCGCCAAGAAGTAGGCAAGAAACGCGTCGCCTGTGCGGCTGGCAATCAATTTGACGGCGTTGGTGGGTCGGGCGGTGGTGATTTCCGTTTGGGCGTGGTTGCCTGTTCGACCCTGCTACGCTATGTGAGTCAGGGGCGGTGCCTGCGATCACCCACTTTTGAACGATCCCAACAGGGTGTAGGCAGCCTGCTGCTGGCGCTATCGGTGGGACGCCTTCGGCTGCGCTGCGCGCGCGCCCTATCTCAGGTCTATTGCTCGGGCACGGAGTGCGTCGCTGCGCTCGCACGCGCTATCGCTGGCGAGCCCAAAGGACTTTTCCCTTCCGCCTGTTTGCTCCCCTCTCCCGCTTGCGGGAGAGGGGCCGGGGGAGAGGGCCGGAGCATCCACGAAGTCCACCGCATCAATCCCCACCCCCTCACATCCCCCACCCCCCACCTTCAGGGAAAACGAATGTTGACAATCACAAATCCGTGATCTACAACATCGTCTACACACTCAATCAATTTTGTAGACAATTTAGTAGACACATAAACACCCTCCCCTGGGCGCGCCGTACAGAGCCCCGAAGGGCCGCGCGTCGCCTATCGTCAAGACACACATCTGCCAGGAGACTCAGATGATGCAAACCACCGCAACACCCGCCGACGCAGCGCAGGCGCAGGGCGGGCATGCCGCACACGGCAATGCCCTGATCAAGCCCAGCTATGACGAACGCCTGACCAACGAGGACCTGGCCCCGTTGCGCAAGCAGACCTGGGGCACCTACAACATCTTTGCGTTCTGGATGTCCGACGTGCACAGCGTGGGCGGCTATATCACCGCGGGCAGCCTGTTCGCGCTGGGGCTGACCAGCTGGCAGGTGCTGGTGTCGCTGCTGGTGGGGATCGTCATCGTGCAGTATTTCTGCAACCTCGTGGCCAAGCCCAGCCAGGTGACCGGCACGCCTTATCCGGTGATCTGCCGGGCCTCGTTCGGCGTGCTCGGCGCCAATATCCCGGCCATCATTCGCGGGCTGATCGCGGTGGCGTGGTACGGTATCCAGACCTACCTGGCATCGAGCGCCTTCCTCGTGCTGGCGCTGCATTTCTTCCCGACGCTGGCGCCGTACGCGGACCTCAAGCTGCATGGCTTCGCCGGGCTGTCCACGCTGGGCTGGGCGTCGTTCATGGTGCTGTGGGTGCTGCAGGCGCTGGTGTTCTGGACCGGCATGGAGACCATCCGCAAGTTCATCGACTGGGCCGGCCCGGCGGTGTACGTGGTGATGATCGCGCTGGCGATCTGGCTGGTGAACAAGGCCGGATGGGAGAACGTCAACTTCACGCTGAGCTTCGTCAAGTACACCGGCTGGGAAGCGGTGCCCGTCATGCTGAGCGCGATCGCGCTGGTGGTGTCGTACTTCTCCGGCCCGATGCTGAATTTCGGTGACTTCTCGCGCTACGCCAAGGACTTCAAGTCGGTCAAGCGCGGCAACTTCTGGGGCCTGCCGGTCAACTTCCTGGGCTTCTCGCTGCTGACGGTGATCACCACCTCGGCCACGCTGCCGGTGTTCGGCAAGCTGATCACCGACCCGGTGGAAACCGTCAGCCATATCGACAGCACCTTCGCCATGCTGCTGGGCGCGTTCACCTTCATGACCGCGACCATCGGCATCAACATCGTCGCCAACTTCGTCTCGCCGGCGTTCGACTTCTCCAACGTGTCGCCCAAGCACATCAGCTGGCGTACCGGCGGCATGATCGCCGCGGTGGCGTCCATCTTCATCACGCCCTGGAACCTGTACAACAACCCGGCGGTGATCCACTACACGCTGGATGTGCTCGGTGCCTTCATCGGTCCGCTGTTCGGCATCCTGATCGCCGACTACTACCTGGTGCGGCGCCAGCACGTCGAGGTCGACGACTTGTACACGCTGAACCCGCGCGGCCGCTACTGGTACCGCAATGGCTTCAACCCGGCAGCGGTGGCCACCATGATTCCCTCGGCCATCATCCCGATCCTGTGCGTGGTGGTGCCGGCCTGGCAGGCGGCGGCCAACTACAGCTGGTTCATCGGCATGGGCATCGCGCTGGTGCTGTACCGCCAGCTGGCGCCGCGCATGATGCCGGGGCACGTCGGCACACGCGCCGCGAGCCAGGCCTGAATGCCCCGCCATGTCCACCGCACCAATTCGATCGCACCGAACCGAGCCGCATCCATGAAGCTGAAGATCATCAACCCCAATACCACCCAGAGCATGACCGACAAGATCGGGCAGTGCGCCGCCGCCGTGGCCGCGCCCGGCACGCGCATCAGCGCGGTCAGCCCGCGCATGGGCCCGGCTTCGATCGAAAGCCACTACGACGAGGCCCTGTCGGTGCCGGGCATCCTAGACGAGATCCTGGCCGGCGAACAAGAAGGCGTGGACGGCTACGTCATCGCCTGCTTCGGCGACCCCGGGCTGTACGCCGCGCGCGAAGTGGCGCGCGGGCCGGTGATCGGCATCGCGGAGGCCGCCATGCACATGGCCAGCGTGGTCGGCAGCAGCTTCAGCGTGGTCACCACGCTGGCGCGCACCTGCAATATCGCCTGGCACCTGGCCGAGCGCTACGGCATGAAGCGCTTCTGCAATAACGTGCGTGCCTGCGACCTGCCAGTGCTGGAGCTGGAGCGCCCCGGCTCGGACGCGCGCCGCATCATTACCGAGGCCTGCCGCCGCGCGCTGGTGGAAGACCGCAGCGAATGCATCGTGCTCGGCTGCGCCGGCATGACCGACCTGTGCGACGAGATCGCCGACGCCATCGGCGCGCCGGTGATCGACGGCGTGTCGTGCGCGGTCAAGCTGGCCGAGGCGATGGTCTCGGTGCGCCTGGGTACCAGCAAGCGCGGCGACTGGGCGCGGCCGCTGCCCAAGGCCTATGCCGGCATGCTGGCTCCCTATGCCCTGAACTGATTCCGGTGATTCAGTGTTTTCCTGATTAGCTTTCAAGGACCAACCGTCATTCCCGCGAAGGCGGGAATCCAGCGTCGTTTGAAGTCACTGGGTTCCCGCCTTCGCGGGAACGACTGTGGACGCCTGCAAACCCATTCCATCACGCAAGCAAATGTTCCAGTCCCGCTATCCCCGCGACCTGATCGGTTACGGCGCCCGCCCGCCGCACGCACGCTGGCCCGGCGGCGCGCGCGTCGCGCTGCAGTTCGTCCTCAACTACGAAGAAGGCGGCGAAAACTGCGTGCTGCACGGCGACGCCGCCTCCGAGCAGTTCCTCTCCGAGATCGTCGGCGCGGCGGCCTACCCCGACCGCCACATGAGCATGGAGGGCATCTACGAATACGGCTCGCGCGCCGGCGTCTGGCGCATCCTGCGCGAGTTCGAGAAGCGCGGCCTGCCGCTGACCATCTTCGGCGTGTCGATGGCGCTGCAGCGCCATCCGGAACTGACGCGCGCCTTCGTCGAGCTGGGCCACGAGATCGCCTGCCACGGCTGGCGCTGGATCCACTACCAGAACATCGACGAAGCCACCGAGCGCGAGCACATGCGCATCGGCATGCAGATCATCAAGGACCTGACCGGCGAGCTGCCGCTGGGCTGGTACACCGGCCGCGACAGCCCCAACACGCGCCGCCTGGTGGTCGAGCACGGCGGCTTCCTGTACGACTCGGACTACTACGGCGACGACCTGCCCTTCTGGACCGAAGTGGAAGTCACCGGTGGCGAGAAGAAGCCGCACCTGGTGGTGCCGTACACGCTGGACTCGAACGACATGCGCTTCGCCACGCCGCAGGGCTTCAACACCGGCGAGCAGTTCTTCCAGTACCTGAAGGATGCGTTCGACGTGCTGTATGAAGAAGGCGACCCGAGCGGTCAGGACAGCCCCAAGATGCTGTCGGTCGGCATGCACTGCCGCCTGCTCGGGCGCCCGGGCCGCTTCCGCGCGCTGCAGCGCTTTCTCGACTATGTGCAGGGACACGACAAGGTGTGGATCTGCCGCCGTGTCGACATCGCCCGGCACTGGGCGCATGTGCATCCGTTCGACGTCGCCGGCGCCGCCGCCGGGGCGCGCCCGACCTGCCAGGAATCCGCCCTGGCCTGACCCGTGGCCTCGCTGTCGCCATAGTTGTGTACGATATAGCCGTGTTTCGTCGCCAGTTCGGGCGACAGGCTGAATGTCCGTACCCAGATATGGCAACCACATCGAAAAAGGCGGCGCCCGGCGCCGCCGCCAAAGCCCCGCGCCGTGCCGCGCCCAAGGCGCCCCCGAAAACCATGCAGAAGGCCGCCCCGGACGACGAGTCGGGCCAGGAGGGCGCCGCCAGCGAGGCGTCCGCCACCGAGGCGATCTACCTGAGCCTGCTCTACGCCATCATGGAGCACCGCCTGCTGGCGGGCACCAAGCTGGTCGAGGAGCGGCTGTGCGAAGTGACCGGCGCCAGCCGGGCACGGATCCGCCAGGTGTTCGCGCGCCTGGCGCACGAGAAGCTGGTCACGCTGGTGCCCAACCGCGGCGCCTTTGTCTCCAGCCCGAGCGTTGAGGAAGCGCGCGAAGTGTTCCAGGCGCGCCGCGTGGTCGAACCCGCGCTGGCCGCCGAACTCGCGCAACGCGCCACGCCCGCCAAGGTACGCAGCCTGCGCCGGCATGCCATGGAGGAAGACAACGCGCGCGCCCGCGGCGACCGCGCGGCAATGATCCGCCTGTCCGGCGAGTTCCATATCCTGCTGGCAGAGATGGCCGGCAATGCCATCCTCGAAAAGCTGATCCGCGAGATGGTGTCGCTGACCTGCCTGATCATTACGCTGTACGACCGCCCCGGCGCCCCCGCCTGCGCCGAGCACGAGCACCGGCAGCTGATCGACGCCATCGAGCAGCGCGATGCCGCGCGCGCCAGCGCGCTGATGGCGGAACACCTGGAACACATCGAAGGCTCGCTTGACCTGAGCGTTCCCGACAGCGGTGCGCCGGACTTCTACAGCATCTTCAGCAAGGGCTGATCGGGACTAGACTGCATCCAGACCATCGCCAACCGGAGACGTGCCATGGATGCTGGCAAGCCTGCCGCCCCGCCTGCCCCTCCCGCCGCGGTTCCCGCGGCGGCGCCAACGCCGCAAGTGGTGCCCACCGGCTATCGCCAGGGCATCATCACCGCCATCACCGTGCTGCTGGGCTTTTCGCTGGGGTTCTGGCGCTTCTGGGGCTTCGAAAGCCCGGGCGAGTGGGACTGGCGCTCGGTGGTGGCGGCGGTGGCGCTGCTGGCCGCGGTGGTGCTGCAGATTGTGGCGCTGTTCCGCGCGCTGCGCGTCGAGGACGATGCGGTGCCGGAGTATCGCAAGACGGTGCGCTGCTTTATCGCCTCGGCCATTGCACTGGTGATCGGCCTGGCCGCGGCGATGATCGATGCCGCGTTCGAAACCTAGGGCCCGATGATTTCGATGCTGTCGACACGGTCCGGATAGAACGCCAGGTACGCGCCGATGGCGGCAACGGCGGCATACGGTGCCTCATAGCTCCAGACCGCATTGCGCCCGCGCTCGCCGCCGGCCGGAATGGAGAAGTAGCTGCAGTCGCCCTTGTACGGACAATAGGTGGCGTGCGCGCTGCGCTCGAGCCGCGCCATGTCGACATGCGCGCGCGGAAGGTACTGTACCGGCGGATAGGCGGCTTCCTGCAGCGTCAGCGCAGCGTCGCTGTCGGCAATGGTGATGCCGGCCACCTTGACCACCACCCTGCCGGCGGTGGGCGTGATGGTGACGGGATGGTCGGGTCCGGGAATCCTGACGGGCTTGTCGGTCATGGTCATAGCTCCTGCAAGGCATCGCCACGGAGGCTGCTGGCCATTTTAGGCGCCTGGCGCGCAGCCTGCAGGACCGCTATTCCGCCTTGACGTTGGCCTTCTTCACCAGCGCGGCGTAGCGCGCGGCTTCGCTGCGGAAGAACGCGGCGGCCGCCTCTGGCGTGCCGGGCTCGACCACCGTGCCTTGCTTCTTCATCGCCTCCAGCACTTCGGGCGACGTGAAGGCCCTGGCAAAGGCATCGTGCACGCGCTGGACTTCCGTTGCCGGCATGCCGGCCGGGCCGATGACAGCGAACCACCCCGCCACGTTGTAGCGCGGCAAACCCTGTTCGGCGATGGTGGGGATCTCCGGCGCGGCGGCGCTGCGCTTGTCGCCGCACAGGCCGATCGCGCGCAGCGTGCCCGCCTTCAGGTGCGGCGCCACCGCGTTGAGCGCGACCACGCCCATTTCGACCTGTCCGGCCAGCAGGTCGTTGATCATCGGGCCGGTGCCCTTGTACGGAACATGGCGTGCTGTCACGCCGGCCTCGTCCAGGAACATCTCGCCGGCCAGGTGAATGATGGTGCCGTTGCCCGACGAGGCGTAGTTGTAGCTGTCGGGCTTCGCCTTGAGCAGGGCCACCAGTTCCTTCACGTTCTTCGCCGGCACTTTGGGATTGACCACCAGCACCAGCGGCGTGGAGCCGATCACGCTGATCGGGGTCACGTCCCGGAGCGCGTCGAACGGCATGGTGCGGAACACGCTGGGGTTGATTACGTGGTTGTTCGACACCAGCCCGAGCGTGCTGCCGTCGGGCTGCGCCTTGACCACCGCGGCGGCGCCGGTGATGCCGCCGGCGCCTGGCAGGTTCTCGATCACCACCGGCTGGCCGAAGGCCTTGCCCAGCGCCGGGCCGGCCGCGCGCGCAATGTTGTCGACGCCGGAACCGGCGCTGATCGGCAGGATCAGGCGCACGGGCTTGCCCGATCCGCCCTGGGCCAGCGCTTCGAGGCCGGGGACGGCGAGGGTGGCCGCGAGCGTGGCGGAAAGTGCCAGCGCGGCATTGAGCAGGGTGCGACGTTGCATGCTTTGTCTCCGTATCATTATCGTAGGGCGTCGATGGTGCCGCTGTGCCGCGGCATACCCCTCAGGCGCTTGCGCGGCGGTCTTTGCCCAGCCGCGCCAGGATCTCTTCGTTGTGCTCGCCGGCGCGGGGCAGCGGGCCGCGCACGCCGGGGCGGCGGCCGCCCATTAGCAGCGGCAGCAGCACGGTGGGCGTGGTCGAGCCGTCGTCGGCCTGCATCGGCACCAGTCCGCCGCTGGCGAGCAAATGCGGATCGTCGAGCAGCTGGTCTGGTCGCACGATCGGCGCATAGGGAATGCCGGCCGCTTCGAGCTTCGGCGCGAGTTCCGCGGAACGATGGTGGCGCAGGATCGCGCCCAGTTCCTCCAGCAGTTGCGGGCGCACGGCGACGCGCGCGGTGTTGCTCGCGTACTCCGGCTTCTCGATCAGTTCCGGATGCTCCAGCACGTGGCACAGCGTGACGAACTGCTTGTCGCTGACCGCGCCGATAAAGAGCTGCTCGTCCTGCGCCAGCGAGAACACGTCATACACGCTCCACGCCGACACGCGCGACGGCATCGGCGGCGGCGGCTCGCCGGTCATCGCGAATTGCTGCATGTGCTGCGACGCCAGGAACACGCAGTTCTCGAACAGCGCGCTCTGGATCTCCTGGCCCTTGCCGGTGCGGTCGCGTTCGCGCAGCGCGGCCAGCACGCCGATCGCGCCGAACATGCCGCCCATGATGTCGTTGACCGAGGTGCCGGCGCGCAGCGGCCGGCCGCTCGGGCCGGTCATGTACGACAGGCCGCCCATCATCTGCACCACTTCATCGAGCGCCAGCCGGTTCTCGTACGGGCCGGGCAGGAAGCCCTTGTGCGAGACGTAGATCAAGTGCGGGTAGTCGCGCGACAGCGTGGCGTAATCCAGCCCCAGCTTTTGCATCAGGCCAGGACGGAAATTCTCCAGCAGGATGTCGCTCTGGCCCGCCAGTTCGGCAGCGGCGGCGCGGCCTTCGTCGGTGGTGATGTCGAGCACCACGCTCTTCTTGTTGCGGTTGAAGGCGCGGAAGAAGCCGATGCCCAGGCCCGGCAGGTTGCGCGTCTTGTCGCCGCCGGGCGGCTCGACCTTGATGACCTCGGCGCCGAGGTCGGCCAGGATCATGCCGCAGGTGGGGCCCATCACCATGTGCGTGAACTCGACCACGCGCACGCCGGCGAGCGGCAGGGCGTTGCTGTTGCTGTCTTGGGGCATGTTGGTTTCTCAAACGGTGGCCGCGGCGCGCTCCGCCGCGAAGGTCTTGGGCAGGCCGGCGCGCCACAGCGTGCCGTGCAGGGTCTCGTCGCGCAGCCACCCGGCCACGTCTTCACGCAGCGCCAGCAGGCGCCCGATGTCGATGCCGGTATCGATGCCCATGCTGCCGAGCAGGTAGGCGAGGTCTTCAGCGGCCACGTTGCCGCTGGCGCCGGGTGCATGCGGGCAGCCGCCGATGCCGGCCAGGCAGGCGTCGAAGCGAGTGACGCCGGCTTCGAGCGCGGCATAGACATTGGCCAGCCCGAGCCCGCGCGTGTCGTGGAAATGGCCGCACCAGAAGCGCTCGCCGGCGATGGCGATGGCGCGCGCGAACAGCTCGCGCACCATTGCGGGATCGGCATAGCCGACGGTATCGGCCAGGCTGACGCGGTCTGCGCCGGCATCGAGCAGCGCCTGCATCAGCCGCAGGACTTCCTCGGCATCGACATGGCCCTGCAGCGTGCAGCCGAAGGCGGTGCCGACGCCGCCTTCGATCAGCGTCTTCGCGCCGCTGGCATCGCGCGCGGCGCGGATGCGCGCCACTTCGGCAACGACTTCATCGGGCGTCTTGCGCAGGTTGGCAAGGCTGTGCGCATGGCTGGCCGACAGCGGCACGATCATCAGGTCGGCGCCACTGTCCAGCGCGTCCTGCGCGCCGCGCAGGTTGGGCACCAGCACCGAGGTGAACAGGCCCGGCAGCGTGCGCGCGAACGCGACCAGTTCGGCGGTATCGGCCAGTTGCGGCAACAGGCGCGCGGGGACGAACGAACCGACCTCCAGTTCGCGCAGGCCGGCGGCGTGCGCGCCGCGGATCCATGCGAGCTTGCTGGCGGTGGGCAGGATGGTGCGGAGGCTTTGCAGGCCGTCGCGCAGACCGACTTCGCGGATAACGGCCTGGCTGGGGAAGGACTGGGTCATGGTTTTCGGGGACTGGGGAGGCGTCCCTGCGGGGGGCGACGGGACAACTCTATGGGTTTCTGCCAGCAAGCTGAAGCGATGATTTACGCAGCCAGCCATGCCGAAATGGAAAGCCACACGGCAGCCGTCGTTCGACTCCCGGATTTCCCGAAGGCGATGTCACCGCCAGGCCGAAGCGCGTAACATTCCGATCAGGAAAGCAAGCCGCCCCCGCCATGCGAGACCTGGACCTCACCACCCTGCGCCTGTTCGTCGCCGTCTGCGAGACCCGCAACATGGCGCGCGCCGGCGAGCAGGAACACATCGTCGCTTCCGCCATCAGCAAGCGCCTGGCGCAGCTGGAGGAAACCGTCGGCGCCACGCTGCTGGAACGCCGCCGCCGCGGCGTCATCCCCACGCCCGCCGGGGAGATCGTGCTGGGGCATGCGCGCGCCATGCTTGCAGCCGCCGACCGCGTCGCGCGCGACATGGTCGACTACGGCTCCGGCGTGCGCGGTCAGGTGCGGCTGCTTGCCACGGTATCGACCATGGCGGAGTCGCTGCCGGATGACATTGCCGCCTTTATGCAGCGGCCGGAGCACCGCGACGTGCGCGTGACCATCGAGGAGAGCCTGAGCAGCGAAGTGGTCCGCGCACTGCGCGACGGCACTGCGCCGCTGGGCATCTGCTGGGACGCGGCCGACCTGGAAGGCTTCCAGACCCGCCCCTACCGCAGCGACCACCTCGCCGCCGTGGTCTACGCGGGGCATCCGCTGGCGCAGGCGGATACCTGCCTGTTCGAAGACACGCTGGACTACGACCAGATCGCCATGCCGGCGCAGACCGCGGTGCAGATCATGCTGGCGCGCTACGCCGCCATCCAGGGGCGGCGCATCGCGCATCGCGCCGTGGTGTCGACCTTCGACGCCGCGTTGCGCTGCGTGCGCGCGCAGCTCGGCATCGTCATCATCCCGGCCGAGATCGCAACGCTGATCGCCACGGCCTTTGGCCTGCGCGTGATCCCGCTGCGCGACGACTGGGCGCGGCGGCGCTTTGCCATCTGCTGCCGCGACTTCTCGCTGCTGTCGCCCGCGGCGCAGTTGCTGGTGCAGTTCCTCGAGGACGCCGCGGCAACGGAAGCGGCCGCTGCCGGCATTGTGCCGGCGCCCGCGCCGGCGCCGGCCCGGCGCAAGCGGTAGCGGGCGCGCGCAACTTCCTGTGCGTTTCGAGGGTTACCCCGAGGCGTTTTCGCAAGCATATGTTGCGTGCCGTTGCGTAGACTGGCTTGCGTTTTTCGCTGGCGGCCACGATGGTTGAGAAGTTAAAAAAGGGCCCGGCGAAGCCTGATCACGACAATGCGCGCCGACACGGCGCAGGAGCACGCAAATGAACTTCCACGGCAAGAACGTACTGGTCACCGGCGCGAACGGCAACCTCGGTCGCGCGGTCGCGCACGCCTTCGCGCAGGCGCACGCGCGCGTAGTGATGCTGGACCGCCATGCCGCCCCGTTGCCGGAGGCCGGCAGCGGCCACCTGGCATTGCAGGCCGACCTGCTCGATGCGGACAGCCTGGGCAAGGCCATCGGCGAGGCCGTGCAGGCGTGCGGGCGCATCGACGTAGTGTGCAACCTGGCCGGTGGCTTCGCCATGGGCACGGGTATCCACGAGACCAGCGCGGCCGACTGGAACCGGCTGTTCGACATGAACGTGGGCACGGTGCTGAACATGGCGCGCGCAGTGGTGCCGCACATGCTGGCCGCGGGCGGCGGCGCCATCGTCAACGTGGGCGCCAATTCTGCGGCTCGCGGGCTGGCGCAGATGGGCGCCTACTGCGCCTCCAAGGACGCGCTGGCGCGGGTCACTGAATCGATGTCGGCCGAGTTGCGTGACCAGGGCATTCGCGTCAACGCGGTGCTGCCCAGCATCCTCGACACGCCCGAGAACCGCCAGGCCATGCCGGACGCCGACGCTTCGCGCTGGGTCGGACTGGATGCGCTGGCCGACGTGATCCTGTTCCTGGCGTCGGATGCGGCACGCGCCGTGCAGGGCGCGCTGCTGCCGGTGGTCAACCGCGCCTGACGCGCGGCCGGCGCCCGGCCGGCGCGCCCGCGCCGATGGCGCCGGCGACCTCCTGGATCTGCTGGCGCAGCCAGCGCCGCAGCCGGTCGGCATCGGTGCGCGCGTGCCAGATCTGCATCATGTCGACCTTGGGCAGCGCGAACGGGACCGGCAGCATCATCAGGTCCGGATCGCGCGCCACCGCTTCCTGCGCGACCGAGCGCAGGCAGGTCAGCAACAGCGCCGAGCCGCGCACCAGCCGGCTCGGCGCCAGGAAGCTCGACAAACCCGCCACCACCGTGCGCCGGTGTCCCAGCCGTGCCAGCGCACGATCCACCACGCCGTTGAGGTCGCCGGTCAGCGTGGTCAGCAGGTGTTCGCACGCCAGGAACGCGTCCAGGTCCAGCCCCTGCGCGAGGCGCGGATTGGCGCGCGAGGCCAGCACCACGAAATCCTCGCTGCAGAGCCGCTGCTGGTGGAAGGTGTCGGGCAGGTTCTCGTAGAAGCCGGCGATCGCCAGGTCGCAGGTCCCCTTCTCCAGTTCTTCGCGCGGCAGCTCGCCGCGCGTATTGTGCGTGACCAGCACCACGCCGGGCGCGTCGCGGCGCAGCCGCGGCAACAGCGCCGGCAGCAGCAGCTGCTCCATGTAGTCGGTGGTGTAGATGTGGATGGCTTCGCTGCGCGCGAGGAAATCGCGGCCATCGCAGGCGTCGTAGAACGCGTCCAGCTCCGCCACCAGCCGCTGCACCTGCGGCGCCAGCGCATGCGCGCGCGGGGTCGGCGTCAGGCCACGCGGCGCGCGCACGAACAGCGGATCGCCCAGCTCGTCGCGCAGCCGGTTGAGCTTGTGGCTGAGCGCCGGCTGGCTCAGCGCCATGCGCGCCGCCGCGCGCGAGGCGTTGCCTTCCTGGTAGAGCACATGGAAGACATAGAGCAGGTTCAGGTCCTTGCCGGCGATATTCATTTTCTGGATGGCAGACATCGAAGATTCGAAGTTTTCGAATCATAGCCAGCTGCGTACGATGTTGCCAATGCCGGGGCTGCCCCGGCCGACCGTGGACGCAAACCGGAGCATGAACATGAAGATCCTGATGGTACTGACCTCGCACGACCAGCTCGGCAATACGGGCAAGAAGACCGGCTTCTGGCTGGAGGAATTCGCCGCGCCCTACTACGTCTTCCTGGACGCGGGCGCCGACATCACGCTGGCCTCGCCCAAGGGTGGCCAGCCGCCCATCGATCCCAAGAGCGACGATCCGGGCGCCCAGACCGATGCCACGCGCCGCTTCCGCGGCGACGCCGCCGCGCAGCAGGCGCTGGCCAGCACGCTGACGCTGGACCAGGTCAGGGCCGAGGACTTCGACGCGGTGTTCTATCCCGGCGGCCATGGTCCGCTGTGGGACCTGGCGGAAGACAAGCGCTCGATCGCGCTGATCGAGCAGTTCGACCGGCTGGGCAAGCCGGTGGGTGCGGTGTGCCATGCGCCGGGGGTGCTGCGGCACGTAAAGGGCGCGGATGGCCAGCCGCTGGTGAAAGGCAAGGAAGTCACCGGCTTTACCAACAGCGAGGAAGATGCCGTGCAGTTGACCGAGGTGGTGCCGTTCCTGGTGGAGGATGTGCTCAAGGCCAGCGGCGGGCGGTTTACCCGCGGGGAAGACTGGGCCAGCCACGTGGCGGTGGCCGGGCGGCTGGTGACGGGTCAGAACCCGGCGTCGTCGGAGGCAGGGGCGGAGGCGGTGTTGAGGTTGTTGAAGTAAGGCCTACGGATTCACGCTCCTGCCGGTTTGCTCCCCTCTCCCGCTTGCGGGAGAGGGAGCCTTTGCCCGGTGGTGGCAGCTGTGGCAAGCGGCTAAAGGTGCAATGCGTCGATCAGGCTCTCATCACTGCGGCACCAGCTCCACCCGCTCCCGGCTGGCCTTCTCCACCGCCTTGCGCGTATAGACCAGCGGGAAGTACTCCCCCTTGGCCCACAGCGGCGCCAGGTCGCGGTAATGCGGGCTGGCCGGGTTGCCGGACTGCCCCGGCGTGTTGATCACGCGCGAGGCATCCCAGTTGCCGACATCCAGCACCATGCGGAACGACGCGCCGGCGGTCAGCCGGAAATCCGTATTGCGGTAGCTGGTGTTCATCGGCGTGAAGGCCGAGCCGCCGATCGGGCCCGCGTTGACGTTGAACTGCTGGCGTTCGGCATCGCTCAGGATCGGGTCCATCGGATGCATGAACACGGCGGTGTGGAGCTTGCCCCATTGCCAGGCGCGCGGCTCGGGGCCGAGCTTGGCTTCGACCTCGGCCATGGCGCCCTTCAGCGATTCCAGCATCACAGCATTGCGGCGCTCCAGCGGCATCCATGGCCCGGGCTGCTCCAGCACCGCCACCACACGCGCGGCATCGCCGGCGCCGACCAGGCGTGCGGCTTCGGGCGGCAGCGCGGCACGCACCACGGCCTGGCGCAGGTGCTTGCTGAACCAGACCTCGAACAGCGCGGCGGCGGCACTGTCGGCGCGTTCGTTGCCGTTCCAGCCGCGCAGCAGCTCCAGGCCGCGCGCGAGCTGCGGGTCGTCGCTGCGCACGTCCTGCAGCAGTGCGACCACGCGCTGGGCCGGCAGCGACACGGTGTCGTTCTGCCACGCCATCGAATCCTGCACCGAGCTGCGCGGATTGGCGCCGACCACGGCCTTGAGCCGGCGCGCGCGCGAGCTGTCGCTCCATTCATAGCCCACGCCCAGCTTCGCTGCGGGGTGCTCGGGCGGGATGTTGTTTTCATTGGCGGTGACGATATAGCCCGGCGCGGGATTGTAGGCCCACGGCAGTTCGTCCATGTTGCGGTAGCCGTTCCATTCATAGCGGCCGTCGCCGGCCACCGGCGTCAGGCCGTCCCAGTTGGGGCGCTTGACGGTCAGCCCGCCCGGAATCCAGCCGATATTGCCGCCGGTGTCGGCATAGACCTGGTTCTCGCCGGGGGCCCCCCAGCGGTTCATGGCGGCGCGGAACTGGTCCCAGTTGCGCGCGCGCATGTAGTCCATGGAACCGAAGTACGGCGCCATGCCGTAGTCCAGCCACGCGGCGCGCAACGCCCAGGCGTGCCCGGAGCCCGACGCCAGCACCGGGCCGTGGCGGGTGAAGTCGAGAGTGACTTTGCGCGGCGCGGGCTCGCCCTTCACCGCGATCTCTTCGGTGATGGTCTCCATCGGCTCCCAGCGGCCCTTGTACTTGTACTCGTGCGGGTTGGCCGGGTTCAGCTCGTAGCCGTACAGGTCTTCCTGGTCCATGTAGAAGCGCGTCAGGCCAAAGGCAATGGTGCCGTTGTGCCCGATCGAGATGCCCGGCAGGAACGGCTCGCCGGCGCCGATCACCGACATCCCGGGCGCATTCAGGTGGCTGATGTAGCGCAGGCTGGGTGCGCCATGCGAGCGGTGCGGGTCATTGGCCAGGATCGGCCGGCCCGTGGTGGTGCGCTTGCCGCCGATGACCCAGTTGTTCGAGCCCAGGCTGCGGCCGGTATCGCTGTTGGCATCGACCACGGCGTAGAGCTGGTCCAGCGGGATGCCGGCGGCCCGGGCGTCGCCCCAGGCTTCCTTCGGGAAGCGCGCGGCGGCGGTGGCCAGCTCGTAGGCACGGCGCAGCTCGGCCGCAGGCACGGTGCAGGGGTCGATGCCGGGGTTGAGCTTCGGTTCGATCTGCGGGTCGAGCTCGCGGCGCAGCCAGTCGGCACGCGCGGCCTGGGTCTTGGCCTCGCAGTACAGGCGGGCGCGGTCGATCTCGCCGGTGAAGTTCAGCGTCAGGCCGTGGTGGCGGATGCGCACGATGTCTTCGGCCTGCCAGCGCGCCGGCTTGTAGCCGAGCTTGCGGAACTCGGGCGGCAGCAGCTCGGGCTTCTGCTCGGTCAGCGCCACGTAGGCGTTCACCCCCGCGACAAAGGCCTCGGCCACGCGCTTGGCATCGCTGCCGTAGGCCAGCCATTCGCGGTACATGTCGCCGCGGAACAGCACCGCGCGCGCCATGCGGTCGCCCTCGGCGTAGGCCGGGCCGAAGTCTTTGGCCATCTCGCCGAGCCCGCGCTTGCGCCACAGGTCGATCTGCCACAGGCGGTCGCGCGCGGCCATGAAGCCCTGTGCATAAAAGGCGTCGTAGAGCGTGCCGGCATAGATATGCGGCACGCCCCAGCGGTCGACCAGCACGCTGGCGGGTTTTTCAAGTCCGGGTACGGCAAAGATCTGCTGGCGGGCAGGCGCTTCGGCCATGGCGGCCGGGATGGCAGCGAGCAGGGCCAGCGCGGCGGCCAGGCGGCGGGGGGTGCGTAACATCAGGTCTCCTCGTGTTGTGATGGCTGCAGATGTCTTGCAGTTCACACCGAAGATAGTGCATGGCCGGCCGCGGCGCGAGTGCCGCGGCCGATCTCCGCACGCCGCGTGGCGTGCAGGTACCGCAGTCCTGGCTGCTCAGTAGACGTCGCGCCGGTAGCGGCCGTCGTCGGCCAGGCGGCGCAATGCGTCCTCCCCCAGGATCTCGGCCAGCGCGTCATGGACGCCGCCGGCCATGCCCTGCAGGCTGCCGCAGACATAGATGGCCGCGCCGTCGGCCACCCAATTCCGCACGCCATCCGCCTGCAGGCGCAGCGCGTCCTGCACGTAGCGCGGCGCGCCACCGTCGCGCGACCAGGCGTGGTCCACGCGTGCCAGCGTGCCGTCCGCAAGCCAGCTCGCCAGCTCCCCGGCAAAGAAGGCGTCGTGTTGCACCGAGCGCTCGCCGAACAGCAGCCAGTTGCGCCGCCGGCCGGCCGCGGCGCGGGCCTTGAGCTGGGCCCGCAGCCCGGCCAGCCCGGTGCCGTTGCCAACCAGGATCAGCGGCCGGTCGTCCGCCGGCGGATGGAAACTGCGATTGGTGCGGAGGCGCAGCGCGATGCGGCTGCCTACCGCCGCGTGTTCGGTCAGCCAGCCCGAGGCCAGGCCGAGGCGGCCGTCGTCGTGACGGGTCTGGCGCACCAGCAGTTCGAGCTGGCCGTCGCGCGGCAGCGAGGCGATCGAATACTCGCGATGCGGCAGCGGCGCCAGCGCATCCACCAGTTGCTGCGGCGCCAGTCCCTGCATCGCGGCAAAGTGCGGGTCGGGCAGCGGCAGGCGGGTGGCCAGGGCCGCGGCGAGGACAGTGTCGCGGCCATCGCAGCGCACCGGGGAGGCGCCATCCATGCCAAGCCGCGCCAGCAGCCGGTCGACCTCAGCCGGCGCGTGGCACGGGCCGATCTCGGCAATGTCGCCGGCCTGCCAGTCAAGGGCCGCCCCGTCCGGTGGCGTCAGCACCAGATGGAAGGCCGGCGCGCCCTGGCTGCCGGGGTTCAGGTGATGGCGCTGCGCCAGCCGCCAGTGTTCATAGCGCGGACGTTCCCAGTCGGCGATTTCGGCGCCGCCGCTCAGCGCTGACAGGTGGTTCTGCCAGTGGCGCAGCGCGCCGGCGTCGCCGTTGTCGACTTCGATCAGGTCGAACAGCGGCTGCGCGCGCTGGCGCTGCAGCCAGCCCTCGAGCGCATGGCCGAAGGCGCAGAAGCGCGCATAGCTGCTGTCGCCCAGCGCCAGGATGCCGTAGCGCAGCCGGTGCAGGCCATCGGCGCCCGCCAGCAGGCGGCGGGCGAAGCCCGAGGCGCTGTCGGGGGCATCGCCCTCGCCGGTGGTGCTGACCACGAACAACGCCTGGCGGCAGGCTTGCAGGCGCCGCCCATCGACCTCGGCCAGCGACAGCAGCTGCACCGGCATGCCCGCGCCCTGCAGCGCGGTGGCGGTCTGCAGCGCCAGCTGTTCGGCAAACCCGGTCTGGCTGGCATAGACCACCAGCGTCGCGCCGTCTTCCGTGCCGGAAAGCGCCGCCACCCTGGCGCGCCGCTGGCGGTGATGGGCCACCACCGCGCCGCAGAACCCCGCGTACGCGGCGGCCACGCCGGCGGCCATGGCCATGCGCGATGGTCCGAGCACGGACAACGCCACGCCGCCGGCCACGGCCAGCCAGCCGGCACTGGCAATGCGGGACGACATAGTGCTACCGCTCATGCCAGCATCGCGGCAAACGCCGGTGAAAGATGTTCGAGAAATCCGTTTGCGGTGCGCACCACGAAGCGCGCGGCAATGCCGAGGCGGCGCGCGTGCGCCATGCCGGCGTCCGGGCCCAGCACGGTCAGCGCGGTGGACAGCGCATCGGCCAGCATGCACTGCGGATGGATCACCGTGACCGAGGCCAGCGCGTGGCTGGCCGGATACCCCGTGCGCGGATCGATGGTATGGGCGTAGCGGCGGCCATCGCTGTCGAAGTAGCGCCGGTAGTCGCCAGAAGTGGCCACCGACAGCCCATGCAGCGCGACCAGCGTTTGCTGCGCGTCATCGCTGCCCCACCCCGGCGGCGCTTCCAGCGCGACCCACCACGGCATGCCGTCGGGCTTGACGCCATGGCCGCGCAGTTCGCCGCCGATCTCGGTCAGGTGGTGCTCCAGGCCCTGTTCGCACAGGTAGCGCGCCACCGCGTCGACGGCGAAGCCCTTGGCGATGGCGCAGAAGTCCAGCGCCACGCCGCCCGGCTGCCAGGCCCGCCGGCCCGCGGCATCGATCTCGATGCGGGCCCAGCCGCACCGGGCACGCGCGGCCTGGACGTCATCTGGCGACGGCGGCGCGCGGCGCGCCGGGGCCGGACCGAAGCCCCACAGGTCCACCAGCGGACCCGCGCTGGGGTCATAGGCGCCGCCGCTGTCGCGTGCCACCTGCAGCGCGGCTTGCAGCACCGCGAAGGCGTCTGCCGGCAAGGCGTGCCAGCTGCCCGAAGGCGCGCGGTTGAAGCGGCTCAGGTCGGAATCCGCTTCCCAGTTGCTCATCTGCGCGATCACGCGCCCGAGCACGGCCCGGATGCCCGCACCGATGGCGCCGGCATCCGCATCCGGCGGCAACAGCGCCGCCACCGACCAGCTCGTGCCCATGGTGGGCCCGCCCCAGCGCTGCAGGCGCGCCCCGGCGGCGGGCGGACTGGGTGGCGCGCTCAGCGCAACGGGTACCAGGACGCGGTTCACACCCGGCAACCGGCTTACTGCGGCAGCACTTCCAGCGTCACCGCATAGACGGCGCGGCGCGACCTGGCCTGCTTGAAGGTGGTCTTGTCGTCCTTCACTTCGGCTTCCATCCAGTACATGCCCGGGGCCGGCCACTTGACGCTGAACTTGCCCTCGGCGTCGGTGGTGGCGCTGAACTCCTGCAGCTGGTCGCGGTAGCGGATGCCGCCCGGCACCACCGCCACCTTCAGGTTGCTCGCGGGCTTGCCGTCGAGCAGCAGGCGGAAGCTGGCGGTGTCGCCGGCGACCAGGTCGTTCGGATGCGTGATCGGCGCCAGCTCCAGGCCGCGGCCGACGGTGCGCAGGCCCTTGTCGCTGGGCTTGCCGGCGGTGACGAACGATTCGATGCGGCCTTCGGCCTGCGTAACCTGCAGGTCCTGCGCGTTGGCCGGGATCGCGCCGGCGAAGGTCTCGGCGGTGCCGCGCCAGCGCTTGGGCTGGCCGTCGACCTTGTAGCTGGCGAACAGGCCGTTGTTGACCACGGCCACGCGATAGGTGCCCGGCTGGGTCAGGTGCAGGTCGAAGGTGCTGCGGTACTTGCCGGTGGCCGCGTTCTCGGCCTTGACGGCGCTGCCATCCGGGGCGGTCACCTGCAGGTTGTCGAGCCGCATCGGCACGTGCTCGAAGTAGAACAGGTCGTTCGAAACCGCGGCATCGACGGTCACCCACGGATCGCTGCCGGACAGCACGGTGGCGGACGGCAGCAGCCACTGGCGGTGCGCGTGGGCGGCCAGCGGCGCCAGCGCGGCCAGGGCCAGCAAGGCGGCGCGCACAGCGAGGCGGGAAGAGGCGGCGGACATCAGGGAAGGTTTCATGGTCAGGCTCCGAAAGGTCAGGGCTTCAGTTCGACGGTCACGCCGCCGAGTTCGTGTTCGCCCTTGGCGCGGGCGGTCTGTGCGGATTGCGGCGGCCAGGTGAACGGCACGCGCAGCAGCTCGCGCCCGCCCACTTCCCGCGCGGCCTCCACCACCAGCTGGTAGTTGCCGGCGGGCAGCTTGCCCAGCGGGGTCTTGCCGTCGCTGAAGCTGACGCTGTGCTCGCCCGGCGCGCGCGTGGCGCCCGAGATGCCGTCGGCCGGCATGTGCAGGTCGCGGCCGGCCTTGCGCCACCACTGGCGCATGTCCTTGAGCCACTTGGTGCCCTCGCCGTCCTTGAGCTTGCCGTCGTACCAGACCGCCAGGGTCTGCACCGGGCTCTGGTCGGCGCGCTCGACCCACATGGCCACATAGGGCCGGTGGTATTCGGCCACGCTCAGGCGCGGGATATCGACCTTGACGTTCAGGTCCGCAGCCAGCGCGGGGCCGGCCAGCGGCACGGCGGCCATGCCGGTCAGGGAGACGGAAAGCAGTCGGCGCATATCGGAGAAACCTCGTCAGTGAGATGCAGGAAGAAGATCGGCTCGATCGCCGCCGATCAGTGGATAAACAGGATCGCCAGCAACAGCGGCACCGCCAGCCCCAGCCCCACCAGCGGCCAGGTCGCCACGCGCCCGCCCGCATGCAGCTTGAGCAGGAACAGGCCGGTCACGCAGAACACCAGGCACGCCAGCGCGAACGCGTCCAGGAACAAACTCCACGCCGCGCCGGTGTTGCGGCCCTTGTGCAGGTCGTTCAGGTACGAGATGGCGCCGCGCGAGGTGTGCTCGTACTGCGCCTCGCCGCTGTCGAGGGCGATGCTGACCCAGGCGTCGCCGCCCGGGCGCGGCAGCGCCACGTAGATTTCGTCGGCGGACCATTCGGCCTCGCGCCCGCCGGCATCGACCTGCAGCGACTGCGCCAGCCAGTCGGCCAGCACCGCCGGCACCGGCGCCCGGGTTTCGCTGGCCTGGCCAGCGCCGGACGGGGCCGCGGCCCGAACCTTGTCGAGCACGCGCGTGGGCACGGTGGCCTGCCGCGTCTGCACGGCGGGCCTGGCCTCGATCTGGCCGGCGTGGTTCAGCGTGAAGCCGGTGACCGCGAACAACAGCATCCCGATCAGGCAGATCGCGGAACTGATCCAGTGCCACTGGTGGAGATGCTTGAGCCAGAAGGCGCGGCGCTGCTGGCCGGCGGCCGGCTGGGTGTCGGTCATGACGGGGGATCGGCAGGCGCGGCCGGTACGGGCCGCGCCCGGTGTTGCCTGCATATGGGTAGCGGGAGCCCCCCCTGGAACGCTCACACGGCGTCAAGATGTGCCATTGTCGGCACAAGGAGGTGCGGAAGAGAGAAGGATAATCGTTCGCATTTGAAAGTGCAAACGGTCGGCGTGCGGGGCGGATTACAGCGCGTTACAACGTGAAGCTGCGGTGTCGGCCCCGCCGTCCTGATCGCCAGGACGCTGCCAGGCTGCGTCACGCGGGCACTCCGCTGCCCGGGTACGGGATACGCCATCCCCCCAGCGCTGGCGGCCGGAGTTGTCCTTATTCGGCCGTGATGTTTCCGTCTTTGATCACCTTTGCCCACGACGCTAGCTCCTGCAAGACAAACTTGTCCAGGGCTGCCGGGTCCATGTAGGCAGCGAATCCGCCCTGCTCTTCGATCTTCCTGCGGTAGTCCGCGCTCCCGGCAATCCTCTTTATCGAAGCGGAAAGCTTGTTGATCACGTCAGGCGGCGTTCCTGCAGGCGCAAAGACGGCAAACCATGATTCGACCTGATAGCTGGCCAACCCGGCTTCCGCGGCAGTCGGCACGTCGGGCATGGAGGGATGGCGCGCCGGCCCCGTGTAGGCAAGCGCCTTGATCTTTCCGGCCTTTACCTGCCCGATGACTGAAGGCGGCGTGGTCACGAACATATCCACCTGGCCTCCGATCAGGTCACTGACTACGGGCCCCGCGCCCTTGTACGGGACATGGGTCACAGGCACGCGCGCCTGCTTGCCGAACATGACCCCGGCAATGTGCTGGATGGAACCGTTGCCTGATGACGCATAGAAAAGGCCGCGGTTGTCCTTCTTGCCGAATGCGATCAGCTCCTTGAGGTTCTGCGCGGGAATTTTCCCGCTGACCGCCACCACGTGCGGGGCCCGCATCACCAGCGCAACCGGTGCGAAGTCCCTGGGCTTCCAGCGCGCTTGCGGGAACAGCGCAGGATTGCCGACGTGATATCCGGAGTACTGCATCAGCAGCGTGTAGCCGTCTGGCTTGGCACGCGCGACCGCTTCAGTGCCGATATTCCCGCTGGCGCCGGGCCGGTTCTCGATAACGACAGGTTGCCCGAGGTCTTTTGCGAGTTGCTCGCCGATGAGCCGCGCGACAATGTCCGTCGACCCTGCGGGTGCGCTCGGGACAATCATCGTGACCGGCTTGTTCGGATAGGCATCTGCGGCAAACGTCGGCAATGCCGCCGCCAGAACCACCGCCGTCGCCGCGGCTTTCATGCTCCTGTTCATCCTTGTCTCCTGGGTTTCTGATGGCCGGGATGAAGGGCATCCCGGCCGGATATCGGCCTGTTACTTCTGGAACAGTGCTTCCATTTCCTTGCGCACACGGTAAGCGGGCAGCTCCGCGTCAATCACAACGTCGTCCCAGGTCAGGGACTGGTCCTTGCGAACATCGCGGCGCAGCTTAAGGTGATGAGCCAGGCCCAGTGGCAGACTGCCAACGCGAAGCGACTCCCGGGCCGGAAACAGCTTGCCGAACACGGTGTAGCCGCCTTCGCCGTCGAGCATCTCACCCGCCTTCAGGTCGCGCTTCGCGGTCGCAACGACGTCGGCGTTGAAATGCCGGCCCGCACCCGTCGGTTCGCGGCGCAAGCCCACGCTCGCTACGGAGATGCCAAGTTCCAGGCCAATGAGGTGCCACTTCTTGTACTGCACCATGCAGCGGCCATCGGGGTCGGTGAACACCTGGTACTCCCTGAAGCAGCGCCGGATGTAATCCGTCGGCGCTTCGACGCAGACCCAGACCCCCTTGCGGATGTCGTACCCAACCGGGGAACCGTCCGGATTCAGCGAAGACACGACATCGACCACGCCCTTGGCCGACAGGACGCCGCCGTCCGACTGAAGACGCATGACCGTCGGGATCTTCTCCACAGACGCCGGCGCAAAGGTAATACCTTCGGCCTGGACCTGGAGACCGGTGGCATTGGCGATGGCGGCGCTCTCGATCGCGGGCTTGGACCCATCGAGGAAAGCGTTGAACATCTTTGGGTTCATTCCGCCAACGCGCGCCTGCTCGGCGGTGACGCCCCAATGGTCCCAAACGGTATCCGGCGTCGATTCGCGGAACTCTGGCAGCCACTTGTGACCGCGGCCGGCGGCAATGATGGGAAAGCCGCAGGTTCGTGCCCAGTCGACGAGTTCGCATGCCAGGCCCGGCTGGTCGCCGTAGGCCAGCGAATACACCACACCTGCTTCCCGAGCGCGATGAGCCAGCAGCGCGCCGCAGAACGCATCGGCTTCGACGGTCACGTTGATCACATGCTTGCCGTGCCCGAATGCCGCCAGGCAATGGTCAACCGCTGCAATCGGATTGCCGGTGCATTCGATGATGATGTCGATGGCAGGGTGGGCAACCAGCGACTGCCAGTCTTCACCGACGTGGGTCGCGCCGGTGCGCAACGCGTCATCCAGCGACGCCGCCCGGGCGCGGCCGGCTTCCCAGCCGACGCGTTCGAGGCTGGCGTGCGCGTTTGCCGGCACCAGGTCAGCGATGCCGACCATATGCACACCTGGTGTACGGGGCACTTGCGCCAGGTACATCGCGCCAAATTTGCCAGCGCCGATGAGACCGACGCGCACGGGCTTACCCTGCTCGGCGCGTGCGAGCAGCTGGGGATAGAAGTTCATGGAGGAATCCGGTCAGGTTGAGATAGCGTCAGCCGCGGGGCCGGGCAAGAAAATCGAGGTCGCAACCATCGGGCGCCTGCAGCACGGTGCGCTGATAGAGCTCCTGGTAACCGCCACGCTTCTGCGGTACCGGCTGGCGTTGCGCAAGGCGACGTGCAATGTCTTCGGGCTCGACCAGCAGGTCGATGGTTTTCCTCGACACTGACAGGCGAATCCGGTCGCCGTTGCGTACGGCTTCCAGTGGTCCGCCCGCTGCGGCTTCAGGCGATACGTGCAGCACGATGGTCCCGTAAGCGGTACCGCTCATGCGCGCATCCGAGATCCGGACCATATCCTTGATCCCCGCCCTGGCGAGTTTCGACGGAATCGGCAGGTATCCCGCCTCCGGCATACCGGCGGCAAGCGGCCCCGCATTCTTCAGCACCAGGATGTCGTCCGCGGTGACGTCCAGCTCCGGCGCGTCAACCCGCGCGGCCAGGTCTTCCAGGCTTTCGAAGACGACGGCACGGCCTTCCTTCTCGAACAGGGACGGCGTGGCGGCTGCGCGCTTGAAGATGGCGCCGTCCGGAGCCAGGCTGCCGTGCAGTGCAATCAATCCCCCCACAGGGCTTACCGGCTCGTCAAACGAACGGATGACTTTGCGGTCGACCCACCCCGCCGGCTCGTCCAGCCGTTCCCGCAGGGTGCGCCCATCGATGGCCAGGCAGTCGAGATTGAGGAGCGGGCGCAGTTCCCGAAGGACGGCGCCCATGCCACCGGCGGCGTGGAAGTCTTCCATGTAGCCTTCGCCTACCGGCTTCAGGTCCACCAGCACCGGAGTTTCGTCGGAAATCTCGTTAAGGCGCTGCGGACTGATGCGAATGCCAAGGCGCCCGGCAACGGCCGTCAAATGGATGATGGCGTTGGTCGAGCCGCCCAGCGCCATGAGCACGCGAAAAGCGTTCTCGACCGCTGGTTCCGTCATGACTTGCGATGGCAGGACAGGCGAATGGGCCAGACGTACAGCCGCCTTGCCACTCTCCTCGGCTGCAACGAGACGCTGCGAATCGACGGCTGGAATGGCGGCGGTGCCGGGCAGCGACATGCCGAGCGCTTCGGCGATGCACGCCATCGTGCTGGCCGTGCCCATTACCGCGCAGGTGCCGGCGGTCGTGGCCAGGCGCGTTTCCACCGTCTGGATTTCGCCTTGATCGATCTCGCCCGCACGGAACTTGCCCCAGAAACGGCGGCAATCCGTACAGGCGCCCAGACGCTCGCCCTTGTGACGGCCCGTGGACATCGGACCGGTCACCAGTTGAATCGCCGGGCGATTTGCCGATGCGGCGCCCATCAGTTGCGCCGGCACGGTCTTGTCACAGCCGCCGATCATCACCACGGCGTCCATCGGCTGGGCACGGACCATTTCCTCGACGTCCATCGACATCAGGTTTCGGTAGACCATGCTGGTGGGGTTGAGGAACACCTCGCCCAGCGACACGGTTGGGAACATGCGCGGCAAACCACCCGCAGCGAGCACCCCGCGGGACACTGCTTCGACGAGCTGGGGCATATAGCGGTGGCAGTTATTGAAGTCGCTCGGGGATGCGGCAATGCCAATCACCGGCCGGGACAGAAGCTCCCCCGAAATGCCCATCGAATGCGCCATCGAGCGGCGCAGATAGCGCGCGAAATCGCGGTCGCCATAGTTGGTCAAGCCGTTGTCCAGACCAAGTGGTTCAGCCATGTTGCTTCTCCGTATAAGGTGCCGCGGCGCTGAACTGCACGGCGAGCATGTCTTCAAAGAATCGCGTCATCGCGCCCTTGTCGCTGGTGCCGTGGCCAGCCAGCAGGCTCATCTGATAGGTTGCGGTCGCGGCGGCAAGCACCGGCATGGGAATGCAATGCCTCGCGCCAAGCTCCGCGGCACTGACCAGGTCCTTGTACGCGGCATTGAGCGGATAGCCGTCGCTGAAATGGCGCCCAAGGATGCGTGGCAGAAAAAACTCCGACGCGTAGCTGCGTCCGGTTCCGCTGTTGATCACCGACGCAACCTTCTCCGGGTCCAGGCCCATGCGGCGCGACATGGGAAGAATTTCCGCGAGGGCCGCACAGTGGATGTCGAAGAGCAACTGATTGACCAGCTTGGCCAATTGCCCGCTTCCGGCCTCGCCCATGTAGAGGATGTTGTTGCCAAGACGTTCAAGCCATGGCTTCACGGCCTCGAACGTCCTGGCAGCGCCGCCGCACATGACGGTCAGCGTGCCAGCCTCTGCGCGCGACTGCATGCCCGAGACCGGCGCATCCAGGAATTCGATGCCAGCCGCGCGCAGGCGCGCATGGATGTCCATCGTGGCGCCATGCTCGATGGTGCTGGTATCGACGACGATGGACCCGGGACGAAGATGCGACGCCAGGCCGCCATCGCTGAACAGCACTTCGAGTACGGCTGCAGTGCCTGGCAGGCTCAGAAACACGATATCGGCGCCAGCCAGCCCGGCCACGCCGTCGATCGTCCTGGCGCCGGCGGCGTGGAGCTCAGGATAGGCGTCCCGGACCTTGGAGGTCACAAGCAGGTCGGTATCGTCGTGAGCGAGGTTCAACGCCATCGGCTTGCCCATCTGGCCGAGGCCGACGAAGCCGACGATGGTGCGTGGGGTGCTTGCTGCGCTCATGCCTCGGCCCGTTCGGAAATTTCGATCAGATTCAGATCGGGGTCGCGCAGATAGATGGAGCGAATGCGGTAATTCGCGCCAGTGCGGGCTACCGGTCCTTCGATGATGGTTGCGCCGCGGGCATGCAACCGCTGGATGACATCATCCAGCGGCATCGACGCGATAAAGCACAGGTCCAGGGCACCCGGCACCGGCAGGTGAGCCTTTGGCTCGAACTCCCTGCCTTTCACATGCAGATTGATTTTCTGCTCGCCGAACTTGAACGCTTTACGGCCTTCGCCAAAGGTTTCCAGGCGCATGCCGAGCAGACCAACGTAAAAGTCGACGCACGCCTCTTCGTCGTGGGTGGTCAGGACGAGATGGTCCAGATGGTGGATCATGGGTGTCTCCTTCTTGCAATTCCGCGAACGGACCCACTGTATGCGGTTGAAGGGACGAGGCGGAATTCCTGATTTCGCATGGTTCCTTCGCGTTCTGCGAAGGGAAGGGCCCACCCTCTTGCTATGATGTCGGCATGTCCCAGGACCTTATCAATCCCGCGCGCGTCGATTTCGTCACGCTGAGGCTCTTCTGTGCTGTCGCCCAGACCGGCAGCATCACGAAGGGGGCGGAACGATGCAATCTGGCCCTGTCGGCCGCCAGCCGCCGCATCTCTGACTTCGAAGTCGCCTCCAGGGCAGTGCTGATGGAAAGGACAGCACAGGGTATCCGGCTGACTCCTGCCGGGCACGTGGCTCTGCAACATGCCATGCGGCTGTTCCAGGGCTTCGAGCTGTTCAGCAATGAACTCAGCGAGTATTCGAGCGGTTCGCGCGGACACGTACGACTGTGGGCGAACATGTCAGCGCTGGTGGAGTTCCTGCCGTCCGCGCTGGAGCGCTTCCTCCATCTTTACCCCGAGACCCGCGTTGAGGTAGAGGAGCAGCTAAGCGGTGATATCGTGCGCGCACTGGTGGAAGGGGTTGCGGACGTTGGCATATTTGTCGAAGGCGCCCCCACCCATGGGCTTGACGTGCGTCCGTTTCGGACCGACCGTCTGGTGGTCCTCTGCTCAAAGGCTCACCCCCTGGCGGCGGTCGAGGACACCGACTTCCGGAGCTGCCTCTCCTACGATTTCGTAGGCCTGAACCGCGGCAGCTCGTTGCTGAACACCATCGCCGGTGCTGCGCATGACATCGGCTTTCCCTTGCGACTGCGCGTCCAGGTCCGGAGCTTCGATGCCATGACGGAAATGATTGCCTCGAACCTGGGCATCGGCGTGCTGCCGCTAGGCGCGTGCTACCGCAAGCTTGAGCCGATGGGGCTGAAGGCGGTCCGGCTGGTGGACGCCTGGGCGGAAAGACAACTGCTCATTGCCACGAGTGCGACCCGGCCCTTGTCCGGCTCCGCCACGCTACTCGTCGAACACCTGGGCAAGCCGGCGGACTGACACCGTTGTCGCAGCCATGCTGCGACGCTGCATGCCGGCGCAAGGTCCGCCGCCGTTGGCGCCTCAAACCATCGCCGCCACCGCCCACCCGGCCGCGCCGCTGGCCACCACCACCAGCCACGGCGGCAGCCGCCACCGCATCAGCGCCACCAGCGCCAGGGCGACCAGCACGATGTCCAGCGGCCCCTGAACCGCGCTGGTCCACACCGGATGCCACAGCGCCGCCAGCAGCAGCCCGACCACACCGGCGTTGATGCCGGCCAGCGCGGCCTGGGCGCGCTGGTTGCGGCGCAGGCTTTCCCAGAACGGTAAGGCGCCCAGCACCAGCAGCGCGCCGGGCAGGAAGATGGCCAGCGTGCACAGCAGTCCGCCGGCAATGCCGGTGGGCGGGTTCTGCATGGCCGCGCCCAGGAACGCAGCGAAAGAAAACAGCGGCCCGGGCATGGCCTGCGCCGCGCCGTAGCCGGCCAGGAAGGCTTCCTTGCCCACCCAGCCGGGCGTCACCACGGCGGCATCCAGCAGCGGCAACACCACGTGTCCGCCGCCGAAGACCAGCGCGCCGGCACGGTAAAAGGCATCGAACACCCGCACCGCCGGGTTGGCGGCCCACTTTGCCAGCAGCGGCAGGCCTGCCAGCAGCGCGGCAAACAGGGCCAGCGCCAGCATGCCGCCGCGGTGGCTTACCGGCAGGCGCAGGGGTTCATGCGCGCCGCCCGGCACCGGCCGCAGCAGGGCCATGCCGGCGACCGCCGCGGCGGCCATCAGGGCCACCTGCGCCAAGGGTCCCGGCCACGCCAGCACTGTGCCCGCTGCCATCAGCATGATGGCGATGCGCACCGGGCCGATGCACAGGCTTCGCGCCATGCCCCACACCGCCTGCGCCACCACCGCCACCGCCACCAGCTTCAGCCCGTGCAACATGCCGGGCGCGGCTGCCATGCCGTAGTGCGTCACCCCCAGCGCGAACACGATCATGATTAGCGCCGACGGCATCGTAAAACCCAGCCACGCCGCCAGCGCGCCGCCGTAGCCGGCACGCGCCAGCCCCAGCGCGATGCCGGTCTGGCTGCTGGCCGGTCCGGGCAGGCACTGGCACAGCGCGACCACGTCGGCATAGGCCGCCTCGCTGAGCCAGCCGCGCCGGCGCACCAGGTCCTCGCGGAAATACGCCAGGTGCGCCACCGGGCCGCCGAACGAGGTCAGCCCCAGCCGAAGGAAGATCAGGAAGACGGCAAGCGGCCCGTCGTGGCCGCGGGTGTGGTCGGAAGCGCTGGGCGAGGTGGCCATGGGTGGTTGCATGCAAGCCGGGGCGGCGGAGGACAGCGCAGATTCTGACCGATTTTGGTTGCCGGGTCGGCAAAAAAGCGAGGCAGGGACCACGCCTGGCGCATCTGCCGTCGACGGGAAGGGCTGTATCGCGCACAAAGCCGGCGCAGCCTTTTTCAACCGAACAACCATACGGCCAGTGTGGCGAAGCTACCTCAATCAAGTTACATCCGCTTTGCGCCGTTATGCCGCAGGACGCACCCGCCGCCGGCCCTTGTCCCCATGCTGGCCCGCCACCCCCGTCAACCGGCGTGGCACGGCGATGCGCATCACCGATGAGAAGCGTAAAGCGCGAAGAAGGAGGAGTGGAAGCGATGCTGCACAACCTGAGCCTGAAGAAAAAACTGTTGCTGCCGCTGGTGCTGAGCTGGGTCTGCCTGCTCGGCATCACGCTGTGGAACGCGTGGCACATCCGCACGCTGCGCATGGAGGAGCGCAGGCTTGACCTGGCTCACGTGACCGACACCGCGGTGTCCGTGGTGGCCGAGTACGAGGCCTTGGCCAAGGCCGGCAAGCTGCCCGCCGAAGAGGCCAGGCAGCAGGCGATCGAGCGGGTGCGCGCGATGCGCTTTGGCGCCGACGGCTATTTCACGCTGATGCGCTCCGACACCGTGGTGTTGATGCACCCGTTCAAGCCGGAAATGAACGGCAAGGCGATGGAAGGCATGAAGGACCCCAACGGCGTCTACCTGTTCCGCGACATCGCCGCGATCGGCAAGGGCCCGGGCAAGGGCTTCGTCGAATACCTGTGGCCCAAGCCGGGCGCGGAGGCGCCGCAGCCGAAGCTGAGCTACGTGGCCAACTTCCGCCCGTGGGACTGGAACTTCATCGCCGGACTGTACCTGGACGACATCGAGGCGGCATTCCGCCAGGAGTTGTGGAAGGCGCTGGGCCTGCTGCTGGCAGTGGGTGCGCTGATGTCGCTGGTGATGGTGCGGGTGTCGGCCAGCCTGCAGCGCCAGCTGGGCGGCGAGCCGGCCACCACGGCACAGATCGCCGGGCGCATCGCCGAAGGCGACCTCGCCAGCCAGGTTGCGGTGCGCGCCGGCGACGAGCACAGCGTGCTCCACGCCATGCACCGGATGCAGTCGCGCCTGACCGGCGCGATCGGCAGCATCCGCGGCTCGGCCGATTCGATTGCCGGCGCGGCCAAGCAGATTGCCGCCGGCAACGCCGACCTGTCGCGCCGCAGCGAGGAGCAGGCCGCGTCGCTGCAGGAAACCGCGGCCAGCATGGAGCAGCTCACCAGCACCGTGCGCCAGAGCGCCGAGAACGCGCGCCAGGCCAGCCACCTGGCCGAGGGCGCCTCGGACATCGCCGTGCGCGGCGGCGCCATCGTCAGCCAGGTGGTCGAGACCATGGGCGAGATCAAGAGCGCCTCGGGCAAGGTGGTCGACATCATCGGCGTGATCGAGGGCATTGCCTTCCAGACCAATATCCTGGCCCTCAACGCGGCGGTCGAGGCGGCTCGCGCCGGCGACCAGGGCCGGGGCTTCGCGGTGGTGGCCGGCGAGGTGCGCACGCTAGCCCAGCGCAGCGCCACCGCGGCCAAGGAAATCAAGGCGCTGATCGGCAACTCGGCGCAGCGCGTGGAAGACGGCGCGGTGCTGGTCGAGAACGCCGGCAAGGCGATGGGCGAGATCGTCGACGCGGTCAAGCGGGTGACCGACCTGATGGGCGAAATGCGCGCCGCCACCGAGGAGCAGACCGGCGGCATCGAGCAGGTCAACCAGGCGGTGTCGCAGATGGACCAGATGGCCCAGCAGAACGCCGCGCTGGTGGAACAGGCCGCGGCCGCCGCCGCGTCGCTGGAAGACCAGGCCGAGGCGCTGCACCGCGCCGTGGGCCAGTTCCGCCTGGCGGCCTGAGCGGCGCCCCCCCCCGCGCGCGCCCTCCGCCTGGCGTGCCTGCGTGTATGATGAAGCGAAGCTGGCCGCACAGGCGGCCGGCCCAGTGCATCAGACCGTTACCGCAGACCACTGACAGGAGCGCACCATGATGGCATTCATTGGCACCGTGTTCGTTGGCCTTATCGTCGGCCTGATCGCCAGGGCGGTAAAGCCCGGCGACGACAAGCTGGGCTGGATCATGACCATCATCCTGGGCATCCTGGGCTCGGTGGTGGCAGGCTATGTCGGCCGCGCGCTGGGCTGGTACCAGCCCGGTGAGCCCGCGGGCTGGATTGCCTCGGTGGTCGGCGCCATCGTGCTGCTGGTGATCTACGGCATGGTGCGCCGCAAGGGCTGACTGGCGCGGCGCACCGCGGCGGCGTCGTGCGCGTCGGCCAGCTTCGGCGTGTCCGGCGCGGGCGCCGATCCGTCGGCGCCGGCCGGCGCGGGCGAGGGCCCGGCCGCGGCCTGGCCCGCAGGCAACGGCGCAGCGGGCGCGCCCTCGGTCAGCGTCGGCGCGCGCGGGGCACGCAGGCCCGGCGAGGTATCGCGGCAACGCAGCAGGGCGCGGTCGCCGCCTGGCGCCATCGACGAAATCTGCGGCGCGATGGCGCGCAGCACCCTGACTGCCAGCGCACTGGTATAGCTGTAGCGCGCCGCATAGGGTTCTCTCGCGTTGACCACCACGGTGCCGAAGAAGCGGTCGCCCAGCGTAAACACGAAGGTCGCCGAGCGGTTCACCGAGCGCGATGCAATCAGCCGCCCGCCGCGGCCGTAGACCTGGAAGCGCTGGTCTCCGGTGCCGGTCTTGCCCGCCACGGCCAGCGTGGCGCCATCGCGGCCCGGCACGGTGAAGGCGCCCCGGATCGACTTGGCGGTGCCGCGTTCGACCACATCGAGCATCGAGCGCCGCACCACCACGGTCAGCTCTTCCGGCAGCAGGCGCTTGCCCGGACCGGGCTGCAGCACGTAGCGCGTCGCGTAGGGAGTCCCGTCGGCAAAGGCGAAGCTGTGCACCGCGGCATTCTGCGTGGCCGTGCCACCTGAAAGCAGGATGCCCACCAGCTCCGCCAGCGCGGCCGGGCGGTCGCCGGCGGCGCCGATGGCACTGGCATACGAGGGCGTGAGCGAGTCGAACGGATAGCCCAGCCGCTGCCAGCGCCGGGCAATGTGCGTAAAGGCGTCCTGCTCCAGCAGCGTGCGGATGCGGTTATCCTGGCCGGCCTTGCTGCGCGTCTTGAACAGCCACTTGTACACCTCCTGGCGCTCGGCGGCGCTGGCGCGCAGGACTTCCGACAGCGTGGCGTCGGGGTGCTGGTCCAGATACTCCACCATCCACAGCTCCAGCGGATGGATCCGGGACAGGTAACCGCGGTCGTTCAGGTTGAACTTGTCCTTGCCGTACTTGCGGTAGAGCGCCGGCAGGTCTTCCTTGGCCAGCTGCTTGTCGCCCAGGCGTGCGCGCATGATGCGGACATAGCTTTCCTCGTCGAGGTGCGGCCGTGCGCTCAGCAGCGTCACCGACATGCGCACCGCGTTCAGATGGGGCAGCGTCATGCGCACCCGGCCCAGCAGCGTGTCCAGCCGTTGCTCCGAATTCTTGCCACGGTAGTGCTTGTAGAAGCCGGCCATGTAGGCGCTGCCTTCCTGGTCGGCGAAGCGCTCCAGGTACTCGCGCCGGCCTGGCGCGTTGCGGTCCTCGAACAGGTCGCCCATGTCCGGCTTGGCATGGAACATCTCGTAGCGCACGATGTCGCGCATCATGCGGATGAACACCAGGTTGACCGAGTGCTGAAAGCCCACGCGCACGGTCATGATGCGCTCACCTTCCCAGCGCTCGAAGTTGGTAAAGCTCTGCAGGCCGCCGCCGGTGTAGAAGCCTTCACCCGCGCTGCCTGAGTACTTGCGTTCCATGGCGGCCTCGAGCATCGCCATCAGCTGGCGCTCGGCGGGCTTGCGCGCCTTGGCCAGGTAGTCGACCGCCCAGCGGCTGAGCGCGTCCTGCCGCGCCAGCCGCACGCCGGCCAGTTCGGCGCTGGTCATGCCGGCATAGCGCGCATGCAGTTCGCTGATGATCTCCAGGTACGTCACCAGCGTGCGCAGCTTGGCGGTGGAGCCCAGGTTCAGGCGCGCGCCGCTGTTGATGTCGAACGGCTGGTCGATATTGTCGGCCTGGATCCGCACCACGCTGGCATTGCCGACGCGCTCGTACAGCGTGAAGCTGGCCATCAGCTTCGACGGGTCGTCGTTATCGCGCAGCAGGTTATGGCCATACAGCCCCATGGCGCGCGCGTCGGCCTTGTTGTTCACGCGCTGCAGCGTGTCGACGACGATGCGTTGCGCCTCGCGGTTGATGGTGCTGTCCACGGTCAGGTCGAGCCGGTCCATGTCGTAGCGGCTCTCGACCCCGGTCAGCCGGCTGATGTCGGCGCGCACGCGGTTGACGGCCTTGCGCGTGACAAAGGGCTCCTGCGGCGGGCGCTGCGGCGCCGACGCCTTGTCCAGCGGCTGCGCCAGCGCCGCGTCGCGCAGCTCGGCGGTGATGATGTTGTTGGCCGCCATCAGGCGCAGGTAGCTGCCGGTCAGCGCATCCAGGTTGGTGTCGTCGCGGCGCAGGTGGTACGACGGGCGGCGCTGCGAGATGATCAGCGACAGCGCCCGCTTGAAGGCCTGCGCCTGGCGCGGATCGGGCGCGCGCTGGTCCAGCTCCTTGAGCAGCCGGTTGACCTCGGCGAAATCCTCGCCGTACCAGACCCACAGCGCATCGCCGATGCCGTTGATCTCGCCGAAGCCGGCACGCGCCGACAGCGGCACGGTATTCAGGTAGTCGACCACGATGCGCTCGCGCGCGCGCTGGGTGTCGGGGCCGTCCAGGTAGGCGCGCAGCGATGCCGACGCCATCTGCCGGAATTTTTCCGGGATCGAAGCGGTACGGCCTTCGGGCGAGTGCCGGTATTTCTCGATCTGCGTCGCCAGCGTGCTGCCGCCGGGCGCGTCGTGCGACTTGTCGGCGAGCCGGATCATCTGGTCCAGCACCGCGCGCGACAGCCGGCGCCAGTCCAGCGCCGGGTTCATGTTGGGGTATTCCGGATTGAGCAGGCCCTGGTTCTCGACGTACAGCAAGGTGCTCACCAGCACCGGCGGCACCGCGCCGAAATCAGGGTACTGGCGCTGCGGGTAGCGCTCGAATGCCAGCGTCAGCCCGTTGCAGTCGCGCAGCAGCAGGCCCGCCTGGTTCTTTTCGCGATAGGGCGTGAACAGGCCCTCGTCGATCAGCCGCACCATGTCGGGCGACATGCGCGCCTGTTCGGCCGGCACGTAGCCGCGCTGCTCCAGCCGCTGCGCGAACAGCGGCAGCCTGCCGTAGCCCATGCGGGCGTCGTAAGGTCCGGAATGCGGGAAGCGGATGCTGTCGCTTCGGCCCGGCTGGATCTCGAACGTCAGCCGCTGGCCCAGGCTGCCGATCAGCCGCGCCTGCCAGTGCGAGTTGCGCACCTCGCTTGCGACAACGCTATAGACGACATAGGCGCCGCCCGTGAGGGCGACCGCCAAGCCAGCGAAAATCCAGCCACGACGCGACACGTTTGGGCTTCCTTGATGGGCCAGCGCAGTGCGCGCGCCGGCTCGAAGCGCGGTGTTTTCGCGGTGCGCGCTTCACGCACGCCCGCCTGTCTTGATATTAGTAGGAGTCGCGCCCGCGTGCATCAAGCACGCGCGCGCGACGCGCGCCGTTGCAGGCGGGCGTCACTTCAGGCAGCGCCTGCGCCACTTGCCGAGCGTTCCCCAGGCGTCCAAAAAGGCCGGATGCCGGATTATCGGCCAGCCGCCGCACCGCCGACGGGACGTCCGATCAGCGGATATCCCGGATCGTTGTAGCCCGGCGTCGAGGCATGGCCCGGCGACACCAGCGCATCGATCATCGCCTCCTCCTCGGGCGTGATCGCGGCACCGAGCGCGCCGAAGTAATCCTCGAACTGGGCCAGCGTGCGCGGGCCGGCGATCACCGACGAGACGATCGGGTTGGCCAGCACCCAGGCCGTGGCGAACTGGCCGGGGGTCAGCCCGCGCGCCTCGGCATGGGTCTTGAGCTGTTGGGCGATGACCAGCGATTCCTCGCGGAACTCCGTCTCCATCATGCGGCGGTCGGCGCGGCCGGCGCGCGTGCCCTCGGCCGGCGCCTGGCCGGGCGCGTACTTGCCGGTCAGCACGCCGCGGGCCACCGGGCTGTAGGGCACCACGCCCAGCCCGTAGTGCTGGCACGCGGGCAGGATTTCCACCTCGGGCAGCCGGTTCAGCAGGTTGTAGTACGGCTGGCACGCCACCGGACGCGGCACGCCCAGCTCGCCGCACAAGCGCGCGATCTCGGCGATGCGCCAGCCACGGAAGTTCGACACCGCCCAGTAGCGGATCTTGCCGCTGCGCACCAGGTCGCCCATGGCACGCACCGGCTCCTCCAGGTTGGCGCCGGGATAGTCGCGATGCAGGTAGAGGATGTCGATATAGTCGGTCGCCAGCCGGTGCAGGCTGTCCTCGACCGCGCGCGTGATCCAAACGCGCGAGTAGTGCCCGTGGTTGGGCGCCGAGTGCATGGCGTTGCCGAGCTTGGTGGCCAGTACCCAGTCGTGGCGGTTGGCGGTCAGCAGGCGCCCGACCATCTGCTCGGACGCACCCTTGCTGTACACATCGGCGGTGTCGATAAAGTTCACGCCGTGGTCGCGCGCGCTGGCGACGATGCGGCTGGCCTCGGCCTCGTCGGTCTGGTCGGCGAACATCATGGTGCCCAGGCACAGCGCCGAGACGCGCAGGTTGCTGGCGCCGAGGCGGCGGTACGGCATGGACAGGTCAGGCATGGCGGCTCCTTTGGTGGGACAGCCTACATTGTGCCGCCACCCGGCCGGGCTTGCCGGCGCGGCGTCAGGCGCCCGGGTCGTGCGGGGCCGGACCGGAGGCGCGGCGCACGCCGCGGCGCTTGCGGTATTCCTCGCGCCCCACGTACGCCGCCGCGGCGGCCACCATCAGCGCCAGCCCGTACCAGGTAAGGGCGTAGCCAAGATGATTGTTGCTGAAGGCGGTCACCGTCAGCCCGCCCACGGGCCAGGCCTGGGGGTCCGCCCCGGCCGGCGGCGGCACCGCCGCGGCGTCGATGAAATACGGCGCGACCTGGTTTCCATCCAGGCCGCGGCGCGCGGCGATCGCCGCCACGTCGCGCGAGAACCACTGGTCGCGGGCTGCGTCATTGTGGCGCAGCAAGCCGTTGCCCGGCTCGCTCATGCGCAGCAGGCCGACCACTTCGCTGGTGCCGCTGCCGGCGGGGGCCACGCGCGCACGAAACGGCTCGGCGACGAAACCGCGGTTGACCAGCACGGTGCTGCCGTCGGCCAGCCGCAGCGGCGTCATCACCCAGTAGCCGCCACCCTGCTCGGTCACGGCCTGCACCAGGGTCTGGCGGTCGTCGAGGAAGGTGCCGCTGGCGCGCACGCGCCGGTATTCGGCATTGGCCCGGGTCAGCCCCGCCCACTGGGCGGGCGCGGGCGCCGCCACTGGCGCAGCATGGACGCGCTCCGCCACCTGCGCGATCAGGCCCAGCTTCCAGGCACGGCGCTCGACCTGCCAGTTGCCCAGCGCCACCAGGCCGGCAATGGCCGCCGCGGCGAACAGCGCCAGTGCCGTCAGCCAGACGGTCGGCAGCGGGCGCGGGGATTCGGGAACGCCCCTGGCGGCGTTGGCAGGGCGCGCATTTTCGACCGGCGCGGCGCGGTCGTCGGTGGAACCGGTCAAGGCAAGGTCTTGGTGGTATGCATGCCCGGCATCATATTGGAATTCAGGTGGAACATCACCCACAGCGTGCCGGTGAGCGTGATCACCACCAGCACCAGCGTGAAGATCAGCGCCAGCATGTTCCAGCCGCCCTCCGACCTGGCGTTCAGGTGCAGGAAGTAGATCATGTGCACCACGATCTGCACCGCGCCCAGCGCCAGCAGCACCATCGCGGTGGTGGAGGACTGCTCGAACACCCGGCCCATCACCAGCCAGAACGGGATCGCGGTCAGGATCACCGACAGCACGAAACCGGTCACGTAGCCGCCGAGCGAGATATGGATCTCGCTTTCGCCGTGTCCGTGGTCGTGGCCGCTTGCGGGCCCATGTCCGTGGGCCGCAAGCGTGTCGTCGTGCGCGCTCATGGCAGCACTCCCATCAGGTAGACAAAGGTAAAGACGCCGATCCAGACCACGTCCAGGAAGTGCCAGAACATCGACAGGCACATCAGGCGGCGCCTGTTCTCCGGGATCAGCCCGTGGCGGCGCAGCTGCGACACCAGCGTGACCAGCCACACGATGCCGAAGGTCACATGCAGCCCGTGGGTGCCGACCAGCGCGAAGAACGAGGTCAGGAAGCCGCTGCGCTGCGGCCCGGCGCCCTCGCCCACCAAGTGCGCGAACTCGTAGATCTCGACGGCAAGGAAGGCCGCGCCCAGCAGGCCGGTCACCGCGAGCCAGCCCTGCGTCGGCCCCAGCCGGCCGCGCTGCGCCTCCAGCATGGCAAAGCCATAGGTGATCGAAGACAGCAGCAGGAACGAGGTGTTCAGCGCCACCAGCGGCAGGTCGAACAGCTCGGCGCCGGAAGGCCCGCCCGCGTAGTTGCGGCCCAGCACGCCGTAGGCGGCGAACAGGCACGCAAAGACCAGGCAGTCGCTCATCAGGTAAAGCCAGAAACCGAGCAGCGTGCCGTTGGGCACGTGGTATTCCTCGGTCATGTAGAAGCGCAGCGCGGCCGGCTGCGCAGGCGCGTGCTGCGGCGGCGCCTCGTGCGGGCGGGCACCCTCGGCGGTAAAGGGGGCGAAGGTATCAGCCATGGCTGCCCAGCAGCGCGCTGCGCTCTGCCTCCGTGCGGTGGACCGTGTCGGCCGGGATATAGAAGTCGCGCTGGTAGTTGAAGGTATGGCCGATCGCGGTGACGATCGTGGCGAAGAAGGCCAGCGCCGCCAGCCACCAGATATGCCAGATCAGCGCGAAGCCGCACAGCGTGCTGAGCCCGGCCAGGATGATGCCCGCGCCGGTGTTCTTGGGCATATGGATCGGGATGAAGCCGTGCTCGGGGCGCTGGTAGCCATGCGCCTTCATCTGCCACCAGGCATCGTTGTCGTGCACCACCGGCGTAAAGGCAAAGTTGTACGGCGGCGGCGGCGACGAGGTGGACCATTCCAGCGTGCGGCCGTCCCAGGGATCGCCGGTGACGTCGCGCAGCGACTCGCGGCGCAGGAAGCTCACCACCAGCTGCACCAGGAAGCAGCCGATGCCCAGCGCAATCAGCAGCGCGCCCACGCCGGCAAGCTGGAACCAGATCTGCAGCGAGTGGTCCTCGAAATGGCTGACGCGCCGGGTCACCCCCATCAGCCCGAGAACATAGAGCGGCATGAACGCCACGTAGAAGCCGACCAGCCAGAACCAGAACGAGCATTTGCCCCAGAACGGGTCCAGCTTGTAGCCGAAGGCCTTGGGAAACCAGTAGGTGATGCCGGCCATCAGCCCGAACAGCACGCCGCCGATGATCACGTTATGGAAATGCGCGATCAGGAACAGGCTGTTGTGCAGCGAGAAATCGGCCGGCGGCACCGCCAGCAGCACGCCGGTCATGCCGCCGATCACGAACGTCACCATAAACCCCACGGTCCACAGCATCGGCACCTCGAAGCGGATGCGCCCGTGGTACATGGTGAAGAGCCAGTTGAACAGCTTGGCACCCGTGGGGATCGAGATGATCATGGTGGTGATGCCGAAGAACGAGTTCACGCTGGCCCCCGAGCCCATCGTGAAGAAGTGATGCAGCCACACCAGGTACGACAGCACCGTGATCACCACCGTAGCATACACCATCGAGGCATAGCCGAACAGGCGCTTGCGGCAGAAGGTGGCCACCACCTCGGAGAACACGCCGAACACCGGCAGGATCAGGATGTAGACCTCGGGGTGGCCCCAGATCCAGATCAGGTTCACGTACATCATGGCGCTGCCGCCAAGGTCGCTAGTGAAGAAGTTCATGCCCAGGTAGCGGTCGACCGCCAGCATCGCCAGCGCCGCGGTCAGTACCGGGAACGCGGCGATGATCAGCACGTTGGTGCACAGCGCGGTCCACGTGAAGATCGGCATGCGCATCAGCGTCATGCCCGGCGCGCGCATCTTGACGATGGTCACCAGCAGGTTGATGCCGGACAACAGCGTGCCCACCCCCGCCACCTGCAACGACCACAGGTAGTAATCGACGCCAACGTCCGGACTCTGCAGGATGCCGGACAGCGGCGGATAGGCGAGCCAGCCGGTGCGCGCGAATTCGCCGACGAACAGCGACATCATCACCAGCACCGCGCCGCCCACCGTCATCCAGAAGCTGAAGTTGTTCAGGAACGGAAACGCCACGTCGCGCGCGCCGATCTGCAGCGGCACGACAAAGTTCATCAGGCCGGTGACCAGCGGCATGGCGACGAAGAAGATCATGATCACGCCGTGCGCGGTGAAGATCTGGTCATAGTGGTGCGGCGGCAGGTAGCCCAGGTTGTCGCCAAAGGCAATGGCCTGCTGGATGCGCATCATGACCGCGTCGGCAAAGCCGCGCAGCAGCATCACGATGCCGAGGATCATGTACATGATGCCGATGCGCTTGTGATCGATGCTGGTGAACCACTCGCGCCACAGGTAGCCCCACTTGCCGTAGTACGTGACCCCGCCGGCCAGCGCCAGCCCGCCGAGCGCCACCACCGCGAAGGTAGCGATCAGGATGGGCTCATGCAGCGGGATGGCCTCCCAGCTCAGTCGACCGAAGAGTTGCGTGGCGAGTTCGGATCGCTCCGGCATGTGGGTCTCCAGGACAACAATGGCGTACTAGGTCACGGTCTTTCGCACAGTCTTGCGCACGCTCCTGCGCAGCGCCTGCCACCGACGCGGGGCGCTAGCGCAGCACCTCGCCGGGAGCGGACGCGCCGGTCCCGAACAGGGGCTCGCCCAGCGTGTTGCTGGCGGTGCAGACGGCTGCGCCCATGCCCACGGCGCGCTGCGCATCGCGCGCCATCAGGTCCTTCTGGCAGACCTGCCCGGCCTGCACGCAACGGTTCACGATGGCGTCGAACAGGTTCGCGTCGACGCTGCCGTAGCGCCGCACCGGCTCGCGCTCGCTGGGCTGCGCCAGCTGCGTGTAGGCAGCACGGCTCAACGGCGAACCGGCGGCCTGGACGGTCTGCACCCAGCGGCCGAATTCGTCCTCGCTCAGGCCATGGAAGCGGAAGCGCATGTGCGAAAAGCCCGCGCCGCTGTAGTTGGCGGAAAAGCCCTCATAGACGCCCGGGCGGTTGACCACCGCATGCAGGCGGGTTTCCATGCCGGGCATGGCATAGACCTGCCCGGCCAGGGCCGGAATGAAGAAGGAGTTCATCACGGTGGAGGCCGTGATCTTGAAGCGGATCGGCCGGTCGACCGGCGCGGCCAGTTCGTTGACGGTGGCGATGCCCTGCTCCGGGTAGACGAACAGCCACTTCCAGTCCAGCGCCACCACCTCCACCGTCAGCGGTTGCGTGCCCGGCGGCAGCGGGCGGCTGTCGTCGAGCCGGGTCAGCGGCTGGTACGGGTCGAGCTTGTGGGTGCTGACCCAGGTGATGGCGCCCAGCGCGATGATGATCAGCAGCGGCGCCGACCAGATCAGCAGCTCCAGCACCGTGGAATGGTCCCAGTCGGGGTTGTAGTGCGCATCCCGGTTGGCGGCGCGGTAGCGCCACGCGAACACCAGCGTCAGCACGATCACCGGCACGATGATCAGCAGCATCAGGCCCGTGGAAATGATGATCAGGTCACGTTGCCGCACGGCCAGGTCGCCGGCCGGCGACAGCAGCACGGCGTTGCAGCCGCCCAGCCACAGCAGGACTGGCAGCAGCAACCAGCGGATCGGGCGGTGCATGGACATTGTCTGACCGGAAGATCGCATAGCTTTCGGGCCCGCGCCATTTGTACGCCGCGGCGCAAGTGACTTAGACTGGTCTGAGCAACTATGGCAGTGTAGGCGCTCAAGTGCCATTCTTCATGGTGCAATTTGCAGTGCCCTCGCTCACAGACACGGGAGGTATGCCGATGACCACCGCGACCCACCAGCACCGGGCGTCTCCTACAGCACCTCCCGCGCCCGGCGCCGCGCATATCGCGCCCGCGGAAATCGCCACCGGCGTGGTCATCGGCCGCGCCTCGGAGTACTTCGATTTCTTCGTCTACGGCATCGCCTCGGTGCTGGTGTTTCCGGCGGTCTATTTTCCGTTCGCCGACCGGCTCGACGCGCTGCTCTACGCCTTCGCCATCTTCGCGCTGGCCTTTATCGGCCGGCCCTTCGGCACGGCGCTGTTCATGGGCATCCAGCGCCGCTGGGGCCGTGGCGTCAAGCTGACCGCGTCGCTGTTCCTGCTGGGCACCGCCACCGTCGGCATCGCCTTCCTGCCGGGATATGCCGCGCTCGGCCCGGCCGCGATCGTGCTGCTGGCGGTGTTCCGAACGCTGCAGGGCGTGGCCTTCGGCGGCTCGTGGGACGGGCTGCCGTCGCTGCTGGCGCTGAACGCGCCCGCGCAGCGGCGCGGCTGGTACGCGATGCTGGGGCAGCTGGGCGCGCCCACCGGCTTTATCGTTGCCGGGTCGCTGTTCCTGTTCCTCAACCTCAGCCTGGAGCCGCGCGAGTTCCTGGCCTGGGGCTGGCGTTATCCGTTCTACGTCGCGTTCGCGATCAACGTGGTGGCGCTGTTCGCGCGGCTGCGCCTGGTGGTGACGCACGAATACACGCAGCTGCTGGACGAGGACGAGCTCGAGCCCATCAGCACCACCGAGATCGTCAGGAAGCAGGGCTACAACCTGCTGCTGGGCGCCTTCGCCGCGCTGGCGAGCTTCGCGCTGTTCCACCTGGTGACGGTGTTTCCGCTGTCCTGGGTCGCGCTCAATGGCTCGCAGCCGGTCACCGACGTGCTGGCGGTGCAGATCGCCGGCGCCTTCATCGGCATCCTCGGCACCATCGCCTCGGGCGTGATCGCCGACCGCATCGGGCGGCGCACCACGCTGGCGCTGATGGCCATCCTGATCGGCATCTTCAGCCTGTTCGCGCCCTGGCTGATGGGCGGCGGCCCGCTGGCACAGGACCTGTTCATCCTGCTCGGCTTCGCCCTGCTGGGCTTGTCCTACGGCCAGGCGGCCGGGGCCGTGACCTCGAACTTCGAGCGGCGCTTCCGCTACACCGGCGCGGCCCTGACCACCGACATGGCGTGGCTGTTCGGCGCGGGCTTCGCGCCGCTGGTGGCGCTGGGGCTATCGGCGGAATTCGGCCTGGCCGCGGTGAGCGGCTACCTGCTTTCCGGAGTCGCCTGCACGCTGCTGGCGCTGCGGATCAATCGGGCGTTGGGGACGCATGTCTGACGGGTGCAGCGCGCCTGCGCTGCTATCGCCGCAAGTCGCGCACAGTGCCCGGAGGCCGGTTTTGCCGGTGCACGGCAGCGTTCTGAGTACAATTGACGCCCGCCAAAATCCCGTCGCTCCGGAGTGATTCCGGAGCCGAAGCTTATGAAAACGGAAACCACGGACGTCGTCATCATCGGCGCCGGGCCTGCGGGCTCTGTCGCAGCCGGCCTGCTGCGCAAGCACGGCATTCCGGTGCTGGTGATCGAGAAAGAGACCTTCCCGCGCTTCTCCATCGGCGAAAGCCTGCTGCCGCAGAGCATGGCCTATATCGAGGAAGCCGGCATGCTGCGCGCGGTTGTGGAAGCCGGCTTCCAGTACAAGAACGGCGCCGCGTTCGCACGCGGCACGCAGCGCACCGCATTCGACTTCCGCCAGAAGTACTCGCCCGGCTGGGGCACCACCTACCAGGTACAGCGCGCCCAGTTCGACCACGTGCTGATCCGCGAGGCCGAGCGCCAGGGTGCCGAGGTGCGTTTCGCTCATCTGGTGGAGAACGTCGATGTCAGCGGCCCGCAGCCGGAAGTCACCGTGCGCGCGCCGGACGGCAGCCAGTACACGGTGCGCGCGAAGTTCCTGCTCGATGCCTCCGGCTTCGGCCGCATCCTGCCGCGCCTGCTGCAGCTGGAAACGCCGTCGGGCTTTCCGGTGCGCAGCGCGATCTTCACGCATGTGGAAGACCGCATCCCGACTGGCACCTTCGACCGCAACAAGATCCTGATCAGCGTGCATCCGCGGCACCAGGACGTCTGGTACTGGACCATCCCGTTTTCCGACGGGCGCTGCTCGCAGGGCGTGGTGGCCGAGAAGGCGTTCCTGGACCGCTACAGCGGCACCGAGACCGAACGGCTGCAGGCACTGGTCGCCGAGGAGCCGGGCCTGGCCACGTTGCTGGCCGACGCGCAATGGGACACGCCGGCGCGACAGATCGCCGGTTACTCGGCCAACGTGAAGTCGCTGTGGGGCAACGGCTATGCGCTGCTCGGCAATGCCGGCGAGTTCCTCGACCCGGTATTCTCGTCCGGCGTGACCATCGCCTTCAAGTCGGCCAGCCTGGCGGCGCAGTGCCTGGTGCGCCAGCTGCGTGGGGACACGGTGGACTGGGAGCAAGACTTCGCGCGGCCGCTCAAGGCCGGCGTCGACTGCTTCCGCGTCTTTGTCGAAGCCTGGTATGAAGGGCGTTTCCAGAAGCTGATCTTCCATCCCAACGCCACCTCCGAAATCCGCGACATGATCTCGGCGATCCTGGCCGGCTACGCGTGGGACCGCGACAACCCCTTCGTCACCGAACCGCGCCGGCGGCTGGCGGTGCTGGAAGAATTCTGCAGGGTCTGATGCGCCGCGCCAGCTCGTACGCGCGCGGCCATCGCGCCAACCACACCGCACGCCAGCCTGCCGCGGCGCAGGCGGCTCTGCAAGGACAACAGTCATGAGCCATCCGACCGTGCTGGTCACGGGTTCGTCCCGCGGCATCGGCCGCGCCATAGCCCTGCGCCTGGCGCGCGACGGCTACGACGTGGTGGTGCACTGCCGCGCGCGCCGCGACGAGGCCGACTCGGTCGCCGACGCCGTGCGCGCGTGCGGACGCAAGTCGCGCGTGCTGTGCTTCGATGTGTCCCGCCGCGAAGACGCCGCCAGCGCGCTGCTGACCGATATCGCCGCGCATGGCTGCTACTACGGCGTGGTGTGCAACGCCGGCCTGGCGCGCGACGCGGCGTTCCCCGCCATGACCGGCGCCGAGTGGGACGAGGTGGTGCACACCAACCTCGACGCCTTCTACAACGTGCTCAACCCGGTGGTGATGCCGATGGTGCAGCGCCGCCAGCCGGGCCGCATCGTCACGCTGTCGTCGGTGTCGGGTCTGGTGGGCAACCGCGGCCAGGCCAACTACAGCGCGGCCAAGGCCGGCATCATCGGCGCCACCAAGGCGCTGGCGATCGAGCTGGCGAAGCGCGCCATCACCGTCAATTGCGTCGCGCCGGGCCTGATCGACACCGACATGATCGAGCCGCACGTGCGCGACGAAGCGCTGCGCCTGATCCCTGCGCGGCGCATGGGCACGCCCGAGGAAGTTGCCGCCACGGTGGCCTTCCTGCTGTCGCCGGACGCGGGCTATATCACGCGCCAGGTGATCTCGGTCAACGGGGGCATGTTCGGCTGACCTGCGGGACCCATCCCGGCGGGCCAGTCCGTGGCAAGCGATGCGATCGCACTCGCGACGCGCCCCCCTGCCCTTGCCGGTCAGTCGCGGTCCGGCGCGCCCGGCGGGAACAGCGGGCGATAGGGCCGTGCCTCTTCCACCGCGCGCGCGAACGACGGCCGCGCCAGCAGCCGCTTGCGATAGGCGCGCACGTTGCCGCATGACTCCGGAATCGGCTGCACCCAGTCCGCATAGAACAGCGATGGCGCCGCGGCGCAATCCGCCAGCGTGAAGGCATCGCCCGCGGCCCATTGCCGCGTCGCCAGTTCGGTCTCGAGCCACGCATAGGCAGAGTCCAGCAGCTTGCGGTACTCGGCCACGCCATAGGGATCGCGATTGGCTTCGGGGCGCAGGTAGTCGGCCACGATGCGCTGCATCGGCGTCATCACGTACTGGTCGAAGAAGCGGTCGAGCAGGCGCACCTTCAGTGCGGCGTCCGGCGACTCCGGGAGCCAGCGCACCGGGCCGCGGTGATGCTGGTCCAGGTACTCGATGATGATGCTCGACTCGTACACCGCGCGGCCGTCATCGACCAGCATCGGCATGCGCCGCAGCGGCCAGCGCCTGCCGAGTTCGTCCATGTGCTGCGCGTGGTCGGGCGACAGCATGCGGAATTCGAAGGGGATTGCATTCTCGTACAAGGCCACGAGGACCTTCTGGCAATAGGACGAAAACGGGTGCGCGTACAGCTCCATCGTGATCTCCAGTGGTGTGGGTGGGTATGGCCAGGAAGCTTCGACGCGCGGCTAGCGCTGCGCGGCGAAGCGATCGGTTGCGGCAAGCAGCTGGTCCATGATGCCCGGCTCGGTCCATGCATGGCCGGCGCCTTCGACCAGGTGGAACTCCGCCTGCGGCCACGCCTGGTGCAGCGCGTAGGCATAGCGCGCCGGGCACGGCATGTCATAGCGGCCATGCACGATCACGCCGGGGATATCGGCCAGCTTGTGCGCGTCGCGCAGCAGCTGTCCCTCCTCCAGCCAGCAACGGTGCGTGAAGTAGTGGTTCTCCAGGCGGGCGAAGGCCAGGGCGAAGTGCCCGTCGTCATGCTTGGCGCTATTGCCTGCGTCCGGCAGCAAGGTAATGGTCTCGCCTTCCCACACGCTCCAGGCGCGTGCCGCCTCCACCTGCTTGTCAGGGTCGGGGCCGGTCAGCAGCTTGCGGTAGGCCGCCATCATGTTGCCGCGCTCTGCTTCCGGCACCGGTGCCTGGAAACGCGCCCACTTGTCGGGGAACATCTCGGACACGCCGTACTGGTAGTACCAGTCCAGCTCCGCCTGCGACACCGTGTAGATGCCGCGCAGCACCAGCTCGCTCACCCGCTGCGGGTGCTTTTGCGCATAGGCCAGCGCCAGCGTCGAGCCCCACGAGCCACCGAACACCAGCCAGCGCTCCACGCCCGCCAGCACCCGCAGCCGCTCGATATCGTCGACCAGGTGCCAGGTGGTGTTCGCCTCCAGCCCCGCATGCGGGGTCGAGCGCCCGCAGCCGCGCTGGTCGAACAGCAGCACGTCATAGCGGGCCGGATCGAACAGCCGCCGGTGATCGGGCGAAATCCCGCCCCCGGGCCCGCCATGCAGGAACACTGCCGGCTTGGCGCCGGGCGTGCCCACGCGCTCGTAGTAGACGACATGCCCGTCGCCGACATCCAGCGTGCCGGTTTCGTAGGGCTCCAGTTCGGGGTACAGGGTGCGCAGGGCGGGCATGGGCGGGGTTTCCGGATTCGGGAGGCACAGTGTACGCCGGCCGCGTCGCGTGGCGCACCCGATCGGCCGTTAGACTCGATCGAGCAAGCGATGTGGCAGCGCCGGCAAGCTGACCGAAATGGCATCGCCCGCCCGCACCACGCCGCTCGCGATCACGACGCCCATGACGCCGGCCTTGCGGACCAGCGTGCCGTCAGCCGTCCGGTTCAACACCTGCGCCAGAAGGCCGGGCCGGAACGCTTCGATCTGCCCACACGGGTTGCGCAAGCCGGTCAGTTCGACCACGGCGCTGGACCCAAGCCGCAACTGCGTGCCGACGGGCAGCGCGTGCAGGTCCAGCCCCTGCGTCGTGATGTTCTCGCCGAGGTCGGCGGGGCGGATGTCAAAGCCGGCGCGCGCAAGCGCTGCGTGGAGTTCCGTGCCAATAAGGTGGACCTGTCGCAGGTTGGGCTGGTTCGGATCAATTCGCACGCGCGAGCGGTGCTTGACGGTCTGGCCGGCATGCGCGTCGCCTTCGACGCCAAGGCGTTCAAGCAGCCGGATCTCGGCGCGCAAAAGCTTGGAAAATTCGTGCGTGCCCGCGGCAGCCACGGCGAGAACGGTTGGGGATGTGCTCAATCGATGCTCCCGCGCGACCGGTCGATATCGACCAGTAGCCAGAAGCCGCCCTCGTACTGACGGCTCTCAACCCACCGTTGCAGGTCGGAAGGCCCAGGCATCGGCTCGCCATCAGCGAAGTGCGCTTCGGCGACCTCTTGGACCTTGCCCGGGATCTCGGACCAATCGTCGGCTGCGGAGAAACAGCCCGGGAAATCCGGCACGGTGATGCCGTGCGCGTGCGTCGCATCACCGGGCTCGATATGTACGGGATATAGCATGGGCAATCCAATGGCAATACGCATGCAAGACTGGTTCAACGTTGTGTCACTGTACCGCAGACCACGCCCTAACCTGCAAACACTCCCCTCACCCAATCCCGCAGCAGCCGCGTAGCCGGACGCTCCGCCGCCCGCTCGCTGTAGACCAGGTCATAGCGGAAGCTCTCCAGCGCCAGGTCAAAGGGCTGCACCAGCGCGCCGGACGCCAGTTCTTCGGCCACCAGCGTCAGGCTGAGCAGGCCTACGCCCTGTCCGGCGATAGTGGCCTGCACGGCGTGGATCTCGTCGGTAAAGCGCAGGCCGGCCTGTGGATCGGCCACCTCGACGCCGGCCTGCGCCAGCCATCGGTGCCATACCGGCGCGCGCGGGTCATCGCGCGCAGCGGCGCCCCATTCGAAGTGGATCAGCGTGGCGTGCTTCAGGTCCTGCATGGATGCCAGTTTCAGGGCGGGGCTGCAAACCGGCGCAAAGCGGTCGCGGAACAGCGACTCGACCAATAGGCCCGGATAGCTACCGCTGCCGTAACGGATGGCCGCGTCCGCATCATGGTCCAGGTCGACGATCTGGTCCGACGCATCGAGCCGCAGGGTCCAGTCGGGATGCGCGGCACGGAACCTTCCGGCGAGCGGTGCGAGCCGCCTGGCCATGAACGCGACGGTCGACGTCAGCGTGGCCACCTGCGGGCGGCCGCTGCGCTGCACCGCCTGCACGGCGCGCTCCATGCCATCGAGGCCGTCGCGCACCGCGGGGAACAGCTGATGCCCGGCCGCCGTCAGCCGCACCTTGCGGGTCTGGCGCTCGAACAGCCGCACGCCCAGGCTCTCTTCCAGCGCGCGGATCTGGTGGCTGATGGCTGTCGGCGTGACGTGCAGTTCGTCGGCGGCGTGCTTGAAGCTGGCGCGGCGGGCGGCGGCTTCGAAGGCGCGCAGCGCGCCGAGGGGCGGCAGTTTGCGCAAGGTCTCTCCATGGATGAGTTTTCCTCAGGTATCGACTGAAAAGCGACCATTTGTCGCGGCCGATACCGGCTCCGATACTTGGCATGTCGGCTGACCCGAAGACGATCGGCCGAAGACAAGGTGAATTTTACTAAATCATTACCGGAGTCAGCGATGCACCTCGAACAAGTCCGCACCCAGCCCGATCCCTATGCCCCCTACCTGCTGTCGCAAGCCATCCGGGCCGGCAACCTGCTCTTCGTGTCCGGCCAGGCCGGGGTTGGCGACGACGGCGCCATCGTCGGCCGCGGCGACTTCGACGCGCAGGCCGAGCAGGCATTCAGCAACCTCAGGCGCGCCCTGCAGGCCGGAGGCTCGGGGCTGGACCGCGTGGCCAAGGTCACGATCTTCCTGACGTCGATGGAATTCTTCCCGAAGATCGTCGCGCTGCGCCGCAAGTGGTTTTCCGCCCCCTATCCGGCCGATACCATCGTCGAGGTCTCTGCCCTGTATTCGCCGGACGCGATGATCGAGATCGAAGCCATCGCGCTGGCCACGGAGGGCGCGCAATGACCACGCCAGCCGCCCTCTCGCTGTTCGATACGCCGGCGTTGAACGGCGTGCCGTTGCGCAACCGCCTGGTGGTGGCGCCGATGACGCGCATCAGCGCCACTGACGCCGGCGTCCCCACCGAAGCGATGCGCCGCTACTACGAGGGCTTTGCCCGCGGCGGCTTTGGCCTGATCGTCAGCGAGGGCATCTATACCGACCGCGCCCATGCGCAGGGCTATGCCGGCCAGCCGGGACTGACCGACGCGCAGCAGGCGCAGGGCTGGCGCGGGATCGTGGACGCGGTCCACGCGGCCGGCGGGCGCATGATCGCGCAGCTGATGCATGCGGGGGCGCTGTCGCAGGCCAACCGCTTCCGCGCCGATACGGTCGGCCCTTCTGCCGTGCAGCCCAGGGGCCGGCAGCTTGTCGCGTATGGCGGCACGGGCACCTTCCGGATACCGCGTGCGATGGCCGAGGCAGAGATCCTGCAGGCCATCGATGGCTTTGCACAAGCGGCGCGGCTGGCCCGCGAGACCGGCTTCGACGGCGTGGAAATCCACGGCGCCAACGGCTACCTGCTCGACCAGTTCCTCAACGGCCATACCAACCAGCGCCAGGACGCCTGGGGCGGCGGCATCGCGCAGCGCATGCGCCTGCTGCTGGAAACGATCCGCGCGGTACGCGCGGCGGTGGGGCGCGATGTCATCGTCGGCGTGCGCATCTCGCAGGCCAAGGTCAATGACTTCACCTACCAGTGGCCCGAAGGCACAGAGGGCGCAGCCGCGGTGTTTGCCGGCATTGCGGCAAGCGGCGTCGACTATCTTCATGTGACGGAGCACGAAGCCTGGCAGCCTGCCTTCGCCGGCGGCGATGCGTCGCTGGTGCAGCACGCCCGGCGCGCGGCGCCGGGGCTGGCCATCGTCGCCAACGGCAGCCTCGCGGAGCCGGTGCGCGCGGCCGGCATGCTGGAACAAGGGGCGACGCTGGTCGCGCTCGGACGCGGGGCGCTGGCGAATCCGGACTGGCCCATGCGGGTGCGCGCGGGACAACCGGTGCGGCCGTTCGATGCCGCGGTGCTGGCGCCGCTGGCCGGCATCAAGGACGCGGAACTCGCGCTGCGCGAAGCGGCGGCAGAGTTGGCGGGCTGATGCCTTGCCGCCTTACTGCCCTGCGCGATCCCTGCGCCAGTTGCCCGGCGCGGTGCCGAACTGGGCCGAGAACCAGCGCGTGAAGGCGCTGGCCGAGCCGTAGCCGAGCAGCTGCGACACGCGCAGCAGCGAATAGCGCGGGTTCTCGACATAGCGTCGCGCCAGCTCGCGCCGCACGTCGTTGAGAATGCCGGTGAAGGTCTCGCCCGCGTCGTCGAGCTGGCGTTGCATGGTGCGCAGGCTCAGGCCCAGGCCCTCGGCCACGGCCTCGCAGGTGGCACGGCCCATCGGCAGCATCAGGTAGATGGCGGCGCGCACTTCGTGGCCGATCGACTGGGGATGGGCGCGCGGCAAGGTATCGATGAACTGCTGCGCATAACGCGCCATGACGGGATCCGCACCCGGGTTGGGGGCGTCGAGGTCGGCGGCGCGGCAGACGATGCCATTGCAGTCCGCATTGAATTCCAGCGGGCAGCCGAACAGCCGCCGATGAACGCGCAGGTCGGCCGGCGCCGCATGCGTGAAGCTCACGGCAATCGGCTGCCAGCGCGGCCCCAGCAGCAACGCGCACATGCGGAACACGACGCCGATGGCCAGCTCCGTAGCCTGCCGCGAGGGCGCGTCGCTCAGCACCTCCTGGCGGATCACCACCGCGCTGCCGGCATCTTCGAGCAGCAGCGCCACGGAATCATTGACCAGGTGACGATAGCGGATGGTGGTGGCCAGCGCGGCGCGCAGCGTGGGCTGCTGGCTGATCAGCAGGCTCATCACGCCAAAGTCCGACAGCTGGCGCGACTCCGCCATGCGCAGCCCGAACGTCATGCAGCCCGCGGCCTGCGCGGCGGCTTCCAGCAGCGCCACGCAGGCGCCGAGCGGCACCCGCTGGTCGGGGTCGTCGAGCCACGCGCGGCGCAACCGTGCCTGGCGCAGCAGCGGCTGCGGGTCCAGGCCGAGGTCGCGCGATACCTCCAGGAAGTTGGTCAGTGCGGCGGCACGTATAAGCGTTTCCAAGCCGTTCTTGCCTTGCGATGCGTTGCGATGTCCTGCGCCGTTGCGGGGGTCTGCCGGCCCGCCGCAGCAGGATCATAGGCCTCCTGGCATGAAATGCAAAGTCAGCGGTAGCCAATGCAAAGCCGGACCGCGCCGCGTTCCCTACAGTGGCAGGCATGTGCAGTGCATCCCTGCACCAACGCAAATTCCAGGAGTCCAGAATCATGGCAAATGTTGTCCGCATGTACCAGACCGGCGGCCCGGAGGTCCTGCGCTACGAACACACGGAAGTCGGCGAGCCCGGACCGGGACAGGTCCGTATCCGTCACGTGGCGGTGGGGCTGAACTACGCCGATACCTATTTCCGCAACGGCACCTATCCCGTGCCGCTGCCCAGCGGCATGGGCGTCGAAGCCGCCGGCGTGGTGGTGTCGGTGGGCGCGGGCGTGACCAACGTGGCGCCGGGCGACCGCGTCACCTACACCGGCTTCGTCAACACGCTGGGCGCGTACAGCACCGAGCGCCTGGTACCCGCCGCGCCGCTGATCCGCCTGCCCGACAGCATCGCCTTTGAAACCGCGGCGGCAATGACCATGCGCGGGCTGACCTCGGCTTACCTGATGCGCCGCATCCATCCGTTCCAGGCGGGCGACACCATCCTGCTGCACGCCGCCGCGGGCGGGGTCGGGCTGATCGTGTCGCAATGGGCCAAGCTGCTGGGCCTGACCGTGATCGGCACGGTGTCGACCGAGGCCAAGGCCGAGTTGGCGCGCGCACACGGCTGCGACCACATCATCTACTACACCCGCGAGGACGTGGCCAAACGCGTGCGCGAGCTGACCGACGGCGTGGGCGTGTCGGTCGTGTTCGACAGCGTCGGCAAGACCACTTTCATGGGATCGCTGGATTCGCTGCGCCGCCGCGGCACCATGGTGTGCGTGGGCACCGCCTCGGGCCCGGTGCCGCCGTTCGACCCCGCGCTGCTGGCGATGAAGGGCTCACTGTTCCTGACCCGGCCCGCGCTGGCCGACTATATCGCCGATCCCGCGGAAAAACAGGCACTGGCCGACGAGGTCTTCGGCCACGTCGCCGCGGGCCGCATCCACATCGGCATCAACCAGCGCTATGCGCTGGAAGACGCGGTCCAGGCGCACCAGGACCTGGAAGCGCGCCGCACCACCGGATCATCGATCTTCGTCATCTGAACACAAACCATGAGGAGACAACCCATGCATGCGGAACCGCTGACCTGCACCATCGGCGCCGAACTGACCGGCGTCAGCCTGGCCGATGCCTCGCGCGACGCCGGGCTGTTCGCTGAAATCAAGGCGCTGCTGCTGCAGTACAAGGTCTTGTTCCTGCGCGACCAGGACATCACCCGCGCCGAACACGTCGCCTTTGCCCGCCAGTTCGGCGAGCTGGAAGACCACCCGGTGGTGGGCAGCGACCCGGAACACCCGGGGCTGGTGCAGATCTACAAGTCGCCCGACAGCAAGGTCGAGCACTACGAGAACGCATTCCATTGCGATGCCACCTGGCGCCAGGCGCCGCCGATGGGCTGCGTGCTGCGCTGCGTCGAAACGCCGGCGGTGGGCGGCGACACCATCTGGGTCAACATGGGCGAAGCCTACCGGCGCCTGCCGCAGGACATCAAGGCGCGCATCGAAGGGCTGCGCGCCAAGCACAGCATCGAACACACCTTCGGCGCCAACATGGCACCGGAGAAGCGCGCGGCGCTGGCGGCGCAATTTCCGATGGTCGAGCACCCGGTGGTGCGCACGCATCCGGAAACGGGCGAGAAGATCCTGTTCGTCAACGCCTTCACCTCGCACTTCGCCAACTACCACCGCGGCGACGTGATCCGCTTCGGCAAGGACTTCATGCCCGGCGCCGGCGACCTGCTGCACTACCTGTGCGCGCAGGCCGAGATCCCGGAGTACCAGGTGCGCTGGCGCTGGAAAAAGCACAGCGTGGCGATCTGGGACAACCGCTGCACGCAACACTACGCGGTGCAGGACTATGCGCCCACGGTACGCAAGATGGAGCGTGCCGGCATCATCGGCGACGTGCCGTTCTGACTGAGAGAGACACCCATGCAACCACACCTTGTGCTTGCGGCCCCGCAGGCCTATGCCTATCCCCTGCTGGTCCGGCAATTGCTGCTCAATTCGCTGTCGCTGTACGGCGACCAGCAGATCACGTACCGCGGAGAGCTGCGCCACAGCTATCGCGACTTCCGCCAGCGCGTTGGCCGGCTGGCTTCCGCGCTGACTGCGCAGGGCGTCACGCACGGGACCACCGTGGCGGTGATGGACTGGGACAGCCATCGCTACCTGGAATGCTATTTCGGCGTGCCGATGATGGGCGCGACGCTGTTCACGGTCAACGTGCGGCTGTCGGCGCAGCAGATCCTGTACACGCTGAACGATTCCGGCGCCGAGGTGGTGCTGCTCCACCCGGACTTCGTGCCGGTGATGGAAGAGATCCGTGCCGAGCTGACCAGCGTGCGCAGCTTCGTCCTGCTGGCCGACGGCCAGCCGATGCCGCCGACCTCGCTGCCGTTTTGCGGGGAGTACGAGACGCTGCTGCAAGCGGCCTCGCCCGACTTCGACTTCCCCGAGTTCGACGAGAACACCCGCGCCGCCACCTTCTACACCACCGGCACCACCGGCGACCCCAAGGGCGTGTGCTACAGCCATCGCGACATCGTGCTGCACGCGCTGGCCTCGGCCACCAGCCTGTGCGCGCCGCGCGAAGGGCAGCGCCTGCACCGGGAAGACGTTTACATGCCGATCACGCCGATGTTCCACGTGCTGGCCTGGGGCATCCCCTATGTCGCGGTCATGCTCGGGCTGCGCATCGTGCTGCCGGGGCGTTACGCGCCGGACGTCTTGCTGCGGTTGCGCGAGACCGAACGGGTCACGTTCTCGCACTGCGTGCCGACCTTGCTGCAGATGCTGCTGCAGGCAGCGCAGGCAAGCGGCCAGGACTTGTCGGGCTGGAAGCTGATCATCGGCGGCTCGGCGCTGCCGCCGGCGTTGTGCGAGGCCGCGCTCGAGCGCGGCATGGATGTGTTTGCCGGCTATGGCATGTCGGAGACCGGCCCCATCGTCGCGCTGGCGCAGTTGCCCCCGGTGCATGCCAATGCCGATCGCGAGACCGAGGTGCGTATGCGCTGCTCGACGGGCCGTCCGGTGGCCATGGTGGACTTCCGCCTGGTGGACGAATCCATGCAGGACGTGCCGCGCGACGGCAGCGCGCGCGGCGAGATCGTGCTGCGCGCGCCGTTCCTGACCCGCGCCTACCACGGCAAACCCGAGGCATCGGCCGAGCTGTGGGCCGGCGGCTACCTGCATACGCAGGACATCGCGGTGATGGGCGCCGACGGTTTCGTGCAGATCGTCGACCGGATCAAGGACGTGATCAAGACCGGCGGCGAATGGGTCTCGTCGATCGAGGTCGAAGGCCTGGTCACGCAGGTGCCGGGCGTGCAGGAGTGCGCGGTCATCGGCGTGCCGGACGCCCGCTGGGGCGAGCGGCCCGTGGCGTACGTGGTGCGCAGGCCTGGCGCCACGGTCACCGCGGAAGCGATTCGCGCGTCGCTGCTGGCGCGCGTCGAGGCCAACCGGCTCAGCAAGTATGCGGTGCCGGAATCCGAGCGCATCCTGTTTGTCGACGAGATCCCGAAGACCAGCGTCGGCAAGATCGACAAGAAGCGCTTGCGCGCCACCGGGGCCTGAACGGGCGGCAGTAAAACAAAAGGGCAGCCTCTTGCGAGGCTGCCCTTTTGCATTGCCAGCAGGGATTTACGGCTGGATATTGAACGTCTTGACGATGCCGGCATTGCGCTCGAACTCCGTGCGCACCGAATCGGCCAGCTGAGGCAGGGGCTGAGCCGGCAGCGGCTCATAGCCGAGCGCCTCCATGCGCTCGCGCACCCTGGGCGCGGCCGCGGCCTTGTACGCCGCCGCCTGGATCTTTTCGGCCAGTTCGGGCGACAGCCGCGCCGAGGCGATCACGCCGACCCAGTTGCTGAACTCCATCTCCGGGTAACCCATTTCCGCGAAGGTCGGCACCTGCGGCAGCAGCGCCGAGCGGCTCTTCGACGCCACGGCATAGACCTGCACCTTGCCGGCGCGGATCATCGGCAGCGAGGTCACCATGCCGTCGTACATCACCGCGATCTGGTTGCCCATCACCTGCGCCAGCGCCGGCGCCGAGCCGGCGAACGGCACATGCTGCAGGTCCAGCCCGGCCTTCTGGTTCATGATCATGCCGGCGTAGTGCGAGGCGGTGCCGGCGCTGTACGAGGCATAGCTGAGCTTGCCCGGGTTCGCGCGCGCGTAGCTGACCAGGCTCTTCAGGTCCCTGGCCGGCAGGCCGGGCGCGCCGATCATCACCATGCGCGACCGCGACACCGCGGCAATGGGCCGGACATCCTTGAGCGGGTCGAACGCGGGCTTGAGCACGTGCGGCACCTCGGTCAGCACATTGCTCGCGGTGACCATGATGGTCTGGCCATCGGCGGGCGCCGCCAGCATGGTGGTGATGGCGATGCCACCGCCCGCGCCGGGCTTGTTGTCGACCACAACGGGGTGGCCAAGGTCCGCGGACAGCTGGTCCGCCAGCAGCCGCGCGAGAACGTCCATGGTGCCGCCGGCCGGGGCCGGCACCAGCATGCGGACCGGCTTGCTGGTCCAGGCCATGGCAGAGGGCGCGGCCAGCGCGAGGCTGGCCGCCGCGGCGGCGATGCGCAGCAGGAAGGCGGGTCGGGTGGTCATGTTGTCTCCGTTACGTAGTATGGCTGCTGCTTGCCCGGCGTGCCGGCAGCGCGGCCAGGATTTGCGCGCGTTCGGCCTCGCTCATGCGCGGCCAGCGGCCGATTTCCAGCCGGGTCCGGCTGCAGCCCTGGCAAAAGCGGTTGGCCAGGTCCATGCGGCAGATGTTGATGCAGGGATTGGCGAGGGTGTCGGGGTGATGCATCGGCGGCTCCGGTCATGGCTGGCGCGGGCCGGCCGCATAGCCGGCCCCGCCCGCAGCCGTCAGGCGGCCGCGCGCCGCGGCAGGTTCTTCTGCCCCGACTTGCGGTTGGGGGCCATGCCGTTGGCCTGCAGCGTGGCCTCGGCGCTGTCGTACCAGGTGCCGATGCGGTAGATCTCGCGCGCTTCCCGGCCCGAGGCAATCTCGCGGCCCAGCTCGCGCGCCACGCGCACGCACTGCTCGATCTGCTGCACCGAGGTCATGCGCTTGCCGTGCTGGTCGATGATGGTGTCCTCGATGCCGCAGCGCGGATGCAGGCCCATCGCCATGGCCATCATGTTGAACGGCAGCACGTTCTTCAGCAGCGACTCGGCGGTCAGCGTGCAGCCGTCCGGGGCGCGGTGCACGAAGTTGAAGAAGTTGAACGGGTTGGGGCCGTCGAAGCCGCCGCCGATGCCGATCCAGGTCAGATTCAGCGGACCGGTGTAGACGCCTGCGCGCACCAGCCGCTCCAGCGTTTCCAGCGCATGCATGCCGGTCAGCTGGAAATGGGGCTGGATGCCGGCGCCCTGCAGCCGGCGCAGGTGCTCTTCGACCCAGCCCGGGCCCGCCGGCACGGTCATCTCGCGGTAGGCGGCCTGGTAGGCCGGGTGCTCCAGCGAAGTCCCCTTCAGGTACTCCGGATAGAGCAGCTCCATGATGTTCATCTGCGTGGTGTTGATGGCCACGGTGACCTGGTCGGGCTTGGGCTGCAGCTCCGCCAGCATGTGCCGGGTGTCGTCGGACAGCCACTTGGCCTCCTGGCCGTCATCCTCCGGCGCGAACGAGATCGAGCCGCCGACCTGGATGATCATGTCCGGCACCGCGGCGCGCACGCCGGCGATCAGCTCGTTGAACTTGGACAGGCGCTTGGAGCCCTTGCCGTCGAGTTCGCGCACATGCAGGTGCAGCACCGTGGCGCCGGCGTTGTAGCAGTCGACCGCCTTCTGCACCTGTTCCTCCATGGTGACCGGGATGTCCTCGGGGAAGTCCTGCGGCATCCACTCGGGGCCATACGGGGCCACGGTGATCACCACTTTGTCCATGTTCTCGGGGTGCAGGGAATCGTCGAGGAATTGCATAGATCGCTCCGGTTGGTTGGTGACTGGAGTATCGATCAACGGACCGCCGCGATTTGACGATGCGGGACAACCGATTTACATTTCGGGACACTCAGGGAAAGCCCGGAAGCCACTGTCATGTCCTACTACCTGCGCAGTGCCAGCCTGACCAACTACGTCGAAGTGGCCCGTGCGCTGGGCCTGGATCCGTACCAGCAACTCAGGGCCGCGAAGATCAACCGCTCGGTGCTGCTGGACCCCGACATCCGCATCCCGGCGACAGTGGTGGGCCGCTTGCTGGATGCGTCGGCGCGCGCCGCCGGGGCCGAGGATTTCGGCCTGCGCATGGCCGAGCTGCGCGAGTTCTCCAACCTCGGCCCGCTGGCTTTCGTGGTACGCGAGGAACCGACGCTGCGCCGCGCGCTGGAGTCGATGGTGCGCTACATGGGCCTGCAGAATGAGTCGCTGTCGATGCGGGTCGAAGACAGCGATGACCTGGTGATGATCCGGCTGCAGGTGCTCAGCGAAGCGCCGGGCACCTTGCGGCAGGCGACCGATCTGGCGGTGGGCGTGGTGTTCCGCATGCTGAAGCTGTTCCTGGGGCCATCGTGGCGGCCGCGCAGCATCTGCTTCACGCATCCCGCGCCGGCCAGCACGGCGACCTACGCCCGCGTATTCGGCATGGCGGGGTCCTTCAACCAGGACTTCGACGGCATCGTCTGCCAGGCCGCGGACCTGGAAGCGCCGTTGCCGTCGTACGACCCGGTGATGGCGCAGCAGGTGAAGCAATATCTCGGCACGCTGCTGGCGCAGTCGACCGCAGCCACCATGCCCGACATGGTGCGCAAGCTGGTGTACGCGCTGCTGCCGACCGGGCTGTGCTCGGTGGAGCGCGTGGCCCAGCATCTCAGCGTCGACCGCCGCACCGTGCACCGGCGCCTGGAGCAGGCGCATACCAGCTACTCCGACATCCTCGCCGAAGCCCGCGCCGACCTGGTGATCCGTTACCTGGAGAACCGCGAGCGGCCGCTGTCGGAAGTGGCGGCGCTGCTCGGCTTTTCGTCGCTGAGCGCGTTCTCGCGCTGGTTCAGCGGGCGTTTCGGGCGCAGCGTGTCGGCATGGCGGGCACTTCACACTTGATTTGGTGGCAGTCAGGCTGTCACGCCTCCGAAAGTAATTCGCTGAACAGCGAATATTCTACTCATGCCGAATATTCGGTATAGTGCGCTTATTCGCTGAACAGGAAATAAGTGCCGTCATGACTGAATCGGCCCTCGCGGAACATGCATTGATTGGGCAGCTCCTGGAGTCACTGCGGGGGCTGCCGGACGTGCATGCCGATTTGGCTGGATCGGACACTGCTGTTCAAGCGGCAGGTCGCATCGACGCGAAAATTGATCTGCACGTCGCCGGCAAATCGATTGTCTTGCTGGTAGAGGCAAGGAAGTCTGTCTTTCCCCGCGACGTGCGCCAGGCGTTGTGGCAGTTGAAGTCGCTGCAGCACGGTCATTCCCCCGATGTGCAGCACCTGTTGATCGCCGAGTCGCTGTCCCCTGGAGCGAAAGAATTGCTCAGGGCCGAGCGCATCGGCTACTTCGATAGCGGGGGAAGTCTGTTTCTGCCGGCCGCGGGCGCCTACGTCTACATCGACAAGCCGGCTCCGAAGACTGCAGAAAAGGCGGTGCGGTCACTCTTCTCCGGTCGGCGCGCACAGGTCTTGCACGCGCTGCTGGTCCATCACGAGGCATGGTTTGGTGTTACCGAAGTAGCCGCGCGGGCGCAGGTGGCCCCATCCACAGTCTCCGACGTACTAAGTGAGCTGGAGCGGTTCGACTGGCTAGTGTCGCGAGGGCAGGGGCCAGGCAAGGAGCGGCATCTGCGCGATCCAGGTGCGTTGCTCGATGCCTGGGCGAAGCAGCTCGTCACGCAGCGCGCGCCAGTGCTGCGCCGGTACTTCGTGCCCGGATTGAAATCCGAGGCACTGATTGAACGGCTAGACCAGCTACTCGATACGCATCAGGTCGCTTATGCGGTGAGCTACGAAGCCGCTGCACAGCGCTATGCCCCTTTTTTGTCCGGCATCTCGCAAGTGCGAGTGCGATTGCTGCCAACCACCGCTGCCGAAACGGCAATGGCTGAGTTGCGTGCGCGCGCCGTCAGTGAAGGGGCGAACCTCGCGGTCATCGAGGCCAAATCGGCGGGAGAACTGCTGTTTCGGCAAAACGTCGGGGGCATCTGGCTGGCCAGCCCGGTCCAGGTCTATCTCGACCTCTTGCGCGGCGAAGGCCGCGCCAAGGACATGGCCGAGCACTTGCGCAAGGAAAGGATCGGATTCTGATGGCGAAACCCGCAACGTTCGATGGCTACAGCGACCAATACACGACCGACTGCGAACGCGTCCTCGTAACACTGCTGCGCGGCCTCGGACCGTGGAAGGACTCTGCCTACCTGATCGGGGGACTCACGCCGCGATATCTCGTTTCCGCACGGCCTCCGGTAGTGCCGGCGCACGCCGGCACTCTGGACGTGGACATTGTGATCGACCTGCAAATCCTGGCAGATACCGAGGCATATCACACACTCGAAGATAACCTCAGGAAAATGGGTTTCGAGCGGTCCGAGAACAGCGCTGGCGCAAAGCTTTCCTGGCGATGGCAGACCCGCACGGAACATGGCGCGTTGATGGTGCTGGAACTGCTGGCGGATGCACCGGACATCGCTGGTGGCAAGGTGCAGCCATTGCCGACCGAAGGCACGATCTCAGCTCTGAACATCCCATATTCGTCCATTGTTTTTGACCTTCACCAAGTTACTGAGATTCAGGCTGAGCTCCTCGGCGGCAATGGAATCGTGACGGAACACATCAAGCATGCAAACCTCGTCAGCTTTACCTGCCTGAAGTCGTTCGCCTTCGACCAGCGCTTCGAACGCAAGGACGCACACGACCTGATCTATTGCATCGAACACGCAACCGAGGGACCGGACGCCGTGGCGTCAGCGTTTCAGAAGGAGCGCAACGGCAAGCACGGCGCCGTCCTCGAGGCCTCACTGGCGATCCTGCGCAGCCGCTTCGCCAGCGACGAAAAAGCCGAAGGCTATCGCAAGGACGGTCCGGTGTCGGTCGCAAAGTTCGAGCTTGGCGAAGGCAACGAGCCAGCGCAACGTGAGGCGAGGATATTGCGCCAGCGGCAGGCCTGCGACGTGATCGAACAACTCCTTGCCCGAATCGGATAAGGAGCGCAACCACGCGCCGCGCGTCATATCGCGCAAAGGCCCGGATCAGAACTTGTGCCGGACCCCCAGCGCCACGCCCACCATGCTGCGTTGCCCGTTGGCCGCGGCATAGCTGTTGCCCAGCGACAGGCTGTTGGCATAGACCGTGGCCAGCGATTCCAGCATCAGCCCGGCATTGCGCGCGTAGGCGGTGGACACGTACACGTCGGTGCGTTTCGAGAATGCATAGTTGGCGATAAAGGCCACCTGCCACGGATTGGCCACCTGCGTGTCGCCGAACAGGCTGCGGACGTTGTCGTAGTTGTACTCGAGCGTCAGCCCCACGGCCGGGGTGACCTGGTAGTTGGCGCCGATCCAGTAAAAGTCGTCGCGCTGGATCACCACGTCGGCGGCGTTCTTGTTCTGGCCCCAGCGATAGCCGCCCATGAGCTTGGCCGGGCCAAAGGTGTAGCTGGCGCCCACCACGGCCTTGCGCAGGGTGCCGTTGCTGGTGCCGATGGTCGGATTCCACTGGTCGTAGCCGACGGTGGCGCCGAAGGGGCCGGCGGCATACGCCAGCGATGCGCCGTAGGCGGTATCGCGGCGGAACTGTCCGGGCACTTCGCCATTGCCCCCGATCGGCGTGGCGACGCCGACCGTCTGCGGCAGCGCCAGCCCGACGCCAAACGACCAGTGCGCGCGCGCCGTCAGCGGGCCGAACTGGCCGGTGTACTTCACGGTGTTGTCCTCGCGGAAATTGGCGCCGGCCTGCAGCACCACCGGTTCGTATTGCGTGGCGTAGGCCGTGGGCGAGAAGTTCGCCAGGGCTTCGAAGATCGACGTGTACTGGCGGCCGAAGCTGAACTGGCCGACGTTGGCCTGGCGCACGGCGACAAAGGCCTGGCGACCGAACAGGCGCCCGCCTTGCTGCAGCGCGCCGTTGTCCACGCCGAAGCCGCTTTCCAGCACGAACGATGCCTGCCATCCGGCGCCCAGGTCCTCCATGCCGCGCAGGCCCCAGCGCGAGCCGGACAGGCCGCCCGAGGCCATGCGGAACACCTTGTCGCCCGGCCCCCGGTTGAAGCCGTTCGCCGCGACCGGCACGGCGCCGACGCGGTTCACGTACTCGACGTTGATGTCGGCCACGCCATACAGCGTGACCGACGATTGCGCGGCGGCCGCCAGCGGGCACCCCAGCATCAGGGCCATGACGGTGTTTCTGGTTTTCATCTGTTTCCTCCTTGTTGGCCCGGCCTGGTGGCCGGATGTTCTTGTCATGCAGCGCTGCGGCGCGCTCACGCCTGCTGCGCGGCCAGCGTCTCCAGCTCCGCCAGCAATGCATGGGCGCGCGGCCAGGGGCCATAGCCGGCGGCCGGGTTGAGATGGCCGACGTTGCCCAGCTCGGCCAGCCCGCTGCCCCAGGCGGCGGCCATTTCGGTAACGCGCGCATGGCTGGCCAGCGGGTCGTTGCGGCTCGCCGCGACCAGGCTGGGGAATGGCAATGGCGCCAGCGGCGTCGGCAACCAGCCGGCTTGCGCCAGGGCTTCTTGCGCCGGATAGCCCGGCGGCAGCGGCTGCGTGAAGTCCGGCGGCGTCACCAGCAGCGCGCCCCGGATGGGGCGGCGGTGCCGCGCCGCCCAATGCACGGTGATCATCACGCCGGCGCTGTGCGCCACCAGCACCACCGGCCCGTCGATGGCCGCCAGCGCCGCGTCGAGCGCGGCCACACGGGCGGCGCAGCTGAGCTTGTCGTGCTCCAGCGGCGGCACGCAGCGGGCGTCGTGCCCTTGCGCCAGCAGTTCGGCCTGCAGCAGGGTCTGCCAGTGCTCGGCGACGTGGTCGCGCAGGCCCGGCACCATCAGGATGGTGGGTGAGGGGGTAGCAGTCATGGTGGAATCGGAAAAGGGTCAGGCAGGAACTGCGTGGGGCATGGGTTGGCCATCCAGGCGCCGCAGGTCCGCGGCATAGTGGCGGCGGCCGATACAGAACAGCAGCGTGGCGGCGGCGCCGGCCAGCGGAATCCATTGCAGCGCGCCGGTCAGGCCGATGCGGTCGGCCAGCACGCCGGTGAGGAACGGACCCGGCGCCAGGCCCAGCAGGTTGTTGATCAGCGTCAGCGTGGCAAACGCGGTGGCGTGGATGGCAGGCCGCGTCAGGTTGGCGACCATCGCGCTGGCCGGGCCGGCGCATCCGCCCACCACCAGCATGCCCGCCCCGATCAGCACCAGCTGGGCCGTGCCCGCGGGCAGCCGGAACGCCGTCATCAGCAACACGCAGCAGGCCAGGCTGTAGGCAATGGCCATGTGCCATTTGCGGCGGGGTGCATGCCGTGCGACGCGGTCGGTCAGGGCGCCGCAGGCCACCATGCCGGCGCCGGCCACCAGCACCAGCAGCGCCGCGACCACGCCAGCACGGCCGGTGGCCATGCCGTACGCGCGCGCCAGGAAGCTCGGCAGCCACGCCAGCAGCGCGGCCATCACCAGCAGTTGCAAGGCGCTGCCGGCGCAGGCACAAAGCATCGAGGGCACCGTCAGCAGTTCGCGCACGATCCGGCGCGGCGCCAGCTGGCGCGCCATGGCCGCATCGCTGCCGGCCTCCTCGCTGCCGGCGCCAATGCGCTGCTGCAGCCGGCGCAGCCGCTGCTCGCTGATCATCAGCGCGTAACAGGCCACCATCGCCAGCCCGAACGCGGCCATCCCGGCAAAGGCCATGCGCCAGCCGAAATGCGCGGACAGGATGCCGCCCAGTCCCATGCCCAGCACCGAGCCGAACGCGCCACCGGCAATGAACGCGGCGCTGAGGCTGGCGCGCAGGTGGCGCGGGAACACCGACACCACCACCGCGATGCCCACGCTGCCATACGCGGCCTCGCCGATGCCAACGCACAGGCGCGCCAGGAACATCTGGCCGAAGCTGCCCGCCAGCGCGCAGCCCAACGTGGCCAGGCTCCATAGCGCCGCCATCAGGATCAGGCTGCGCACGCGGCCCCAGCGGTCGGCCAGCAGCGACAGCGGAATCGCCAGCACGCCCACCATCAGCGCCACCACCCCGCCTAGCGCCCCCAGTTCCGTATCCCCCAGCTGCCATTCGGCCTTCAGCAGCGGAAACACGGCATTGAGCACCTGGCGCGACATGTAGTCCGACAGCAGCAGCGCAAAGGTCAGCGCAAACACCAGCCACGCATAGCGCGGTCCGGCAGCCGCGGGCGCGGCCGGCGTGGGCGCGGCGGATGCGGCGGCAAGGGCAAGGCGGGATCTGGGCATGGGCGTCTCCGGAAGCCGGTCGGCGGTCTTGGCGCCGCCGTGTGTTCAGTACCCGCGCAAAGTGGCGGGCGAGCGCAGCCAGTATCTGGCGATCGGGCCCGCGTGGTTTGATATTCCGGGACGTTCGCTTGACATTACGTGACAGGTGGGGAAAACGCCGAGACAAAAAAAACCGGCACCCGAAGGTGCCGGTTCCTGACCGTCGCGTGCCCCGTGCGAGGGCGCCGCGGGCCTTAGTCTTCCAGCTTCGGCAGCGAAGCGCTGACCTGCGTCGACAGCAGGCCGGTCTTGGCATACGTCTGCAGCTTCTCGCGCGTATCGACGATATCCAGCGTGCGCATGGTCAGCTGGCCGATGCGGTCCAGCGGCGTGAACATCGACTCGCCCTTCTCCATGGTCAGCCGTTCCGGCTTGTAGGTCAGGTTGGGCGAAGTGGTGTTCAGGATCGAGTAGTCGTTGCCGCGGCGCAGCTCGATGGTGACTTCGCCGGTGATGGCGCCGGCGACCCAGCGCTGGGCGGTTTCACGCAGCATGATGGCTTGCGGGTCGAACCAGCGGCCCTGGTACAGCAGGCGGCCCAGGCGGCGGCCGTTGTCGCGGTACTGCTCGATGGTGTCTTCGTTGTGGATGCCGGTGATCAGGCGCTCGTAGGCGATGAACAGCAGCGCCAGGCCCGGGGCTTCGTAGATGCCGCGGCTCTTGGCCTCGATGATGCGGTTTTCGATCTGGTCGCTCATGCCCAGGCCATGGCGGCCGCCGATGCGGTTGGCTTCCATGAACAGGTCGACGGCATTGGCGAAGGTCTGGCCGTTCAGCGCCACCGGCTGGCCTTCCTCGAAGCGCACCGTGACTTCTTCGCGCTTGACTTCGACGTCATCGCGCCAGAACTGCACGCCCATGATCGGCTGGACGATGCGGATGCCCGAATCCAGGTGCTCCAGGTCCTTGGCCTCGTGCGTGGCGCCCAGCATGTTGGAGTCGGTCGAGTACGCCTTTTCGGCCGACATCTTGTAGTCGAAGCCGTTCTGGCGCATGAACTCCGACATCTCGGCGCGGCCGCCCAGTTCGTCGATGAACTGCTGGTCCAGCCACGGCTTGTAGATCTGCAGGCCGGGGTTGGTCAGCAGGCCGTAGCGGTAGAAGCGCTCGATGTCGTTGCCCTTGAAGGTGCTGCCGTCGCCCCAGATGTTGACGCCGTCTTCCTTCATCGCGGCGACCAGCATGGTGCCGGTGACGGCGCGGCCGATCGGGGTGGTGTTGAAGTAGGTGATGCCGGCGGTGGAGATATGGAAGGCACCGCACTGCAGCGCGGCGATGCCCTCGGCCACCAGCTGCGCGCGGCAGTCGACCAGGCGGGCTTCCTCGGCGCCGTAGGCCTTGGCGCGGCGCGGGATGTCGTCGTAGTCGGGCTCGTCGGGCTGGCCCAGGTTGGCGGTGTAGGCGTAGGGGACGGCGCCCTTCTGGCGCATCCAGAGGAGTGCCGCGCTGGTGTCAAGGCCGCCGGAGAAGGCGATACCGACGCGCTGGCCGGTAGGAATGTGCTGCAGGATGGTAGTCATCGCCAGAAAATCAATGTGAATTTGTCGGCTCTTGGGCGGGCTTCCACTGCGTCGGCCAAGGGCGGCCGGGGGCGGCGGGAAGCACGGCGACGCGGCCGGCCGAGTCACGTGCCGAGTCAGTGCCAAACGCGAATTGTGACACGGCGGCGCCCACGCGCCAAACGCGGGCGTCGGCGGGGGCGCCGGCGCCACCTGCGCCCACGTCGGCCGCACACCATTGGACCGTTCAAATCCGGCGAACGCGCCTTTCAAAACTCTCGACTGGATTCGCGCCGATACCGCTCCCTATACTGCGCCGCACTGTTGTCGGAAAGCGGAGTCGTCATGCTGCATCGCGCCCTGGAAGGTGTCCGGGTCCTGGATTTATCGCGCATCCTGGCCGGTCCCTGGTGTACCCAGAACCTGGCCGACCTGGGCGCCGAGGTGACCAAGGTCGAATACCCCGAACGCGGCGACGATACCCGCGGCTGGGGGCCGCCCTATCTCGACGCACCGGCCGGCTCCGTAGGCGATCCGCGCCTGTCCGGCTACTTCATCTGCTGCAACCGCGGCAAGCGTTCGGTCGCGATCGACTACGGCTCGCCCGAAGGCGCGGCGCAGGTGCGCGAACTGGCGCGCGACGCCGACGTGCTGGTCGAGAACTACAAGGTCGGCACGCTGCGCCGCTACGGGCTGGACTACGACACGCTCAAGGCGATCAACCCGCGCCTGGTCTACCTGTCGATCACCGGCTTCGGCCAGAGCGGGCCGATGGCGGACAAACCCGGCTACGACTACGTGTTCCAGGGCATGGGCGGGCTGATGAGCTACACCGGGCAGCCCGACGGCACGCCCGGCGCCGGCCCGCTGCGCACCGGCGTGGCGGTGGTCGACCTCAGCACCGGCATGTATGCCACCTCCGCGGTGCTGGCCGCGCTGTACCAGCGCCAGCAGACCGGCGTGGGCGCGCACCTGGACATCGCCCTGCTTGACGTGGCCGTGGCGATGAACGCCAACCAGGCCGCCAACTACCTGGTATCGGGCCAGAACCCGCAGCGCAGCGGCAACGCCCATCCCAACTGCGCGCCATACGAAGTGTTCCGCTGCGCCGACGGCCACCTGATCCTGGCGATCGGCAACGACAGCCAGTTCGCGCGCTTCTGCGCCGTGGCCGGCACCCCGGCGCTGGCGCAGGACCCGTGCTACGCCACCAATTCCGCGCGCATCGAACACCTGGAAGCGTTGCGCGCGCAGCTCACCGCGCTCTTTCCCACGCGCACCCGCGCTGCCTGGACCGAGGCCTTCGATGCGGCGGGCGTGCCCTGGGGCCCCATCCACACCATGGACGAAGTCTTCGCCCATCCGCAGGTCAGGCACCGCAAGCTGATGCAGGTGGCCGAGCACCCCGTGATGGGCCGCGTGCCGATGGTGCGCAACCCGATGCTGGCCGGGCACGAGGGCCCGCCGGCACCGCCGCCGCTGCTGGGCGAACACAGCCCGCCGCGCTGACCGCCCCTTCACGACACCGATAACCCTGACCCGGAGACACCCGATGAAACCAGCCCTTTTCGCCATGGCCCTGTTCGGCATCGCCAGCAGCGCGCACGCCGCCTACCCCGAGCGGCCGATCAAGCTGATCGTGCCCTACGCGGCCGGCGGCACCACCGACATCATCGCCCGCATCGTCGGCACCCGCCTGGGCCCGGTGCTGGGCCAGCCGGTGGTGATCGAGAACCGCCCCGGCGCTGGCGGCGCGGTCGGAAGTGCCTACGCGGCCAAGCAGCCGGCCGACGGCTACACGCTGGTGATGGAGGTGGAAAGCTCGCACGCGGTCAACCCCAACGTCTACCTGAAGACGGCCTACGACCCGGTCAAGGACTTCGCGCCGATCAGCAACCTGGCCGACGTGCCCAACGTGCTGGTAGTCAATCCGGCTTTCCCGGCCGCGGACCTGCCGTCGTTCATCAGGCAGCTCAAGGCCAATCCCGGCAAGTACTCGTTCGGCTCGTCGGGCAACGGCGGCCTGAGCCACATGAACGGCGAGCTCTTCATGAATGCCACCGGCACGCGCATGCTGCATGTGCCGTACAAGGGCCTGGGCCCGGCGCTCAACGACGCGGTCGCCGGCCAGATCCAGGTCGTGTTCGACAATATCCCGTCGTCGTCCGGGCTGATCCAGGGCGGGCGGCTCAAGCCGCTGGCGGTGGCCGCGAAGCAGCGCCTGAAGGTGCTGCCCAACGTGCCCACCTATGCCGAGGCCGGCCTGCCGGCGATGAACAACCCGTCGTGGTTCGGCCTGGGCGCGCCGGCCGGCACGCCCGCCGCCATCCTCGACCAGCTCAATGACGCCGTGCGCCAGGTGCTGGCCGAGCCGGAGGTCATCGCCGCCATCGAAAAGCAAGGCGCGATTCCCGCACCGACCTCGCGCAAGGCCTTCGGCGACCTGATCCGTGGGCAGAACGCGCACTGGAAGCAGGTAGTCGAGGCCATCCATTTCACCAAGCTCCAGTAAGCCCAGGGGACCCACATGAGCGCACTTCAGCAGGAACCGCACGCCGGCGTCGACATCGACGCGCGCGGCATTGCCACCGTCACCATCCGCGAGGCCGGCTCGCTCAATATCCTGAGCACGCCGGTGATTGCCTCGCTCACGCGCGCGATCGAAGCGCTGGCCGCCCATGACGCGGTGCGCGTGCTGGTGCTGCGCGGCACGGGCGACAAGGGCTTCGTCGGCGGCGCCGACATCAAGGAAATGGCCGCGCTCGACCGCGCCAGCGCCGAAACCTTCATCAGCGGCCTGCGCCGCCTGTGCGATGCGGTGCGCCACCTGCCGGTGCCGGTGATCGCGCGCATGCCGGGCTGGTGCCTCGGCGGCGGGCTGGAACTGGCGCTGGCGTGCGACCTGCGCATCGCCGCCGACACCGCGCAGCTTGGCATGCCCGAGGTGAAGGTCGGCATCCCGTCGGTGATCCACGCCGCGCTGATGCCGCGCCTGATCGGCAATGCACGCACCGCGTGGATGCTGCTGACGGGCGAGATCTCCGACGCCGCCGAGGCGCTGCAGTGGGGGCTGGTCAGCCGCGTGGTGCCGCTGGCGGGGCTGGACCAGGAAGTCGAACGCGTGGCCGCGCTGCTGGCGGGCTTCGGCCCGGTCGCGGTGCGCCAGCAGAAGCGCCTGCTGCGCGAGTGGGAAGACGCGCCGCTGGACGTCTCGATCGGCAACAGCGTGACCGAGTTCGGCAGCGCCTTCGACACCGGCGAGCCGCAGCAGCACATGGCCACCTTCCTGAACCGCAAGCGCTGAAGCCGGGACGGTAGGTTACGGCGCCGTGGCGGCCATGGCGCCGCCTTCGCGCGTGGCCACCACGCGCGGATCGTTGAGCAGGAACTGTGCGAAGGCCTCGGCAAACGCGGGCAGCCTGCCGTCGGCGCGCACGATCAGGTTCAGCTCGCGCAAGGCCCACGGCTCGGCCAGCCGCACCCCTGCCACGCGCGCCTCGCGCAGGGCTTGTGCCGCGACGCTGCTGGGCACCAGCGCCACGCCCACGCCAGCTTCGGCCAGCGACAGCACCGCATCGAAGCTGTGCGCATGCAGGCGCACGTTGGGGCCCTTGCCGGCGCGCTGCGCCATCTCGCGCAGGAACAGGAAGTTGCTGCTGGTGCGGCTCATGCAGACGAAGTCGAACGCCAGTGCCGCGCCGAAGCGCACCTCGGGCTCGCGCGCGAGCGGGTGGTCCGCCGCCATCACAAGGATCAGCTCGTCGCGCGCGTAGCGCACCGAGCGCACGCCGGCCGCGTCGCCGCCGGTGTGGAAATCCCCGGCCAGGATACCGACATCGGCCTCGTGCGCCGCCACCGCGGCCAGGATCGACTGGCTGGCGCGTTCCTCCAAGTCGATGTTGACGTCCGGATTGGCCAGCAGGAAGCGGCTCACGCTGGGGATGATGAAGCCGTTGAGCGAGCTGCTGTTGGCCAGCAGCCGGATATTGCCCTTCAGCCCCGCGGAGAAACGCCCGACCTCGCCGTGCATGCGCTCCACGCCCAGCAGCAGTTCGCGCACATGGACCAGCAGGGTTTCGCCGGCCGGCGTCAGTTCCATGCCGCGCGCCGTGCGCACGAACAACGGCGTTCCCATGGCGTGCTCGAGGTTCTTCAGCCGGTAGCTTGCCGCCGACGCCGTGATATGGGTGGCCGATGCGCCGCCCGACAGGCTTTGCGCATCGGCAATGGCCTGGAACAGGCGCAGGTCGGTCAATTCGTAACGCAAGGCAACTCCATTTGGGCCGAGGCAGTCGAAACGGGGGTAGCGGGTGGAAACAGGCGGCGGTGGCGTGTCGCGGGCAATTCTAGTGCACGCCCAAGGGCTTTCCTGCGGCCGCACCGTCCAGCCGACCGCGCATTCGATGTGGACGCCGTCCATTTTCTTTGCTAAGGTATTGTGGACGGCGTACACAAACGTGCGCGCCATTGCCAGCGCGCCGGTTCGCGGCCAGAGTCTCGCGGCTTGCAGACGGCGCCCATGCCAGGATTCCCGCGGCCACGCGCCGCCCATTCACAGGAGTTGTCATGCAAGTCCAGCCCTATCTGTTTTTCGAAGGCCGTTGCGATGAAGCGGTCGAGTTCTACAAGCAGACCCTTGGCGCCAAGGTCAACGCCCGCATGACCTTCGCCGACAACCCCGACGCCGGCAAGGGCGGCGAAGGCTGCCAGCCCGGCGCGGGCGCGCAGGACAAGGTCATGCACCTGGAATTCCAGGTCGGCGACAGCATCATCCTGGCCTCCGACGGACAGTGCTCGAACCAGCCCGCGTTCCAGGGTTTCGGCCTGGCGATCACATTCCCCGACAAGGCCGGGGTCGAAAAGGCGTTCAACGGTCTGAAGGAAGGCGGCCAGGTGCTGATGCCGCTGGACAAGACCTTCTTTGCCGAGCAGTTCGGCATGGTGGCCGACCGTTTCGGCATCATGTGGATGCTGCTGACGGCGCCCAAGTAAGCCCGGCACGCACGTTCCCGGCCGGCGGCGCGCCCGCGGGGCAATCCCCGCGATCGGTTTACAATGCGCGCCGCCCGCCGGAGAAACCTAGCCATGGATGATCGCCTCAACGAACTCGAAATCAAGCTCGCCTTCCAGGAAGACTTGCTGGATACCCTGAACAGCACCGTGGCGCGCCAGCAGCAGCAGATCGACCTGCTGCAGGAACAGTTCCGCGCGCTGTACCAGCAAGTGCGCAGCGCTGCCACCACCGCGGCCGAAGCCGACCCGGCGCAGGAAATTCCGCCGCACTACTGAGCCGAACGGCACACCCCCCAGGCCATCCGTTTGCCGATGTGACGGAACGCCGCCCCTGCCGCGGCGGTCTGACAGGCTGATCCCATTTGCCGCGTCTTCCCATGGCGCGTCCGACCCGCCACATGCGCCTGAAACGCTCCCTGCTCCTTGCCGCCGCCTGCATCGCCGCCCCGGCCTTTGCCGGCTACAACGTCTGGACCGGCGAATACTCCCTGACCCGGCAGGAACTGCAGACCGAACTGGACAAGCGCTTCCCCGCCACGCTGCGCTACGCCGAAGTCGTCAGCGTCCAGCTCAGCCACCCGCGGCTGGTGCTGGATGAAGCCAGCAACCGCCTCACCACCCATGTCGACGCCCGCCTGACCAACGCCCTGCTGCCTTCGCCCCCGGTCAACGGCAAGCTGGCATTGAACAGCGGCATACGCTATGACCCGGCCAGGCGCGCGGTGCTGCTCGACAACCCCACCGTGCAGCAGGTCGACGTCACCGGCATGGCGCTCTATCGCGAACAGCTCAACGCCATCGGCGCCGTGGTCGCGCAGCAGTTGCTGAAGGATTATCCGATCTACACCTTCAAGCCGGAGGAGTTGCGCGTCGGCGGCAGGGAAGTGGAACCGGGGGCGATTACGGTGGGCAAGGATGAGGTGCGGGTGGAGGTGAAGCAGCGGTAGGCTACGGACCGGCCTGCTCTGCGTCCGCTGGCTGTTCGGCCTGCCGGCCGGCGTGCCCGCGTTGCGCTCGCCGGGCCCAGAACCAGCCGCCGGCAATGGCAAGGCAGCCGCTCAGAGCGAACACCAGCGGAATCCCGATCTTGCGCCCCAGCACGCCGCCCAGCAGCGGCGCGAGCACCAGCGCCACCAGTTGCACGCTCCTGGCCGTGGCGCTGACGCTGCCCAGACAATGGCGCGGGCATTGCTGCTGGATCGCCACGGCCTGGCTCAGGCACGCCAGGCAATAGGCGCAGCCATTCACCATCCAGAGCCCCAGCCACAGCATCGTGGTCATGCCGCTGCCGGTGCCGGCCAGCACGCCGGGGATCAGCACGGTCAGTCCGACCACGGCGAGCCCGGGCGGCGCCAGGCGGATGCCATACCGCCGGTACAGGCGCGGGAACGCCAGCGCGCCACACACGGCGCCCGCGGCAGTGCCGCTCACCAGCATGCCAAACACCGATACCGGTAACCCCTGTGACCTGATGAACAGCGCCAGCAGCGGATCATAGAATCCGAAGACCGCCGTCAGCAGGAACACGCAGCTGAACGACACCCGCACGTCATGACTGTTGCGCAGCAGCGCCATCAGTGGCCCGAGCCGCAACGCGCCCGGTGCCGGCGTGCCTTGCGCTGCGACCGGGCGCGCCCGGTCGCGCAGGGGCACAAGGCACACCATGGCAAGCAATGACAGGCCGGCCGAAAGCCAGAGTCCGGACATTGGCCCGTGCAGCGCGGTCGCGCCCGCCGCGATCAGCGGCGCGCACACCTTGGTGATCTGGTCGGCCGCCGTCACCAGGCCAGCATTGGCGGCAAGCTGTGCATGGCTGAGCATTGACCGGGCCATGACCTGTTCCGGCGGCAAGGCACTGGCATTGGCCAGCGCCTTGAGCATGAGCAGGAGCACGAACACGTTCAGGTCTGACGCCACGAGCAGCAGCAACGATGTCATGCCGCGCGCGCTGTAACTGGCAAACAGCATGGCAACAGGGTTGCCCCGGTCGGCCAGCCAGCCGAAGAAGGGCCCTCCGACCAGCACCGGCATGACGAACAGCGAGGCAGCGACGCCGGCCGCGGTCGCATCCGCGCCCCAGTGGAAGGCGAGCAGCGAAAAGACGACGGTGGCGTCGAGCCACACCATCAGGGCGCTGACGATCCTGGCGGCGAGCAGCGGCCTGTATCCGGGGACGGCGGCCAGCCTTTGCATGGGAAGGGAGCAACGCGTTGTCGAAGCGGGTCAGCATAGAACGCGATCGCCGCCCCAGGCCGCCGCATGCGCTAGATTCCGACCTTTCCGCGGTGCATTTCAGAACTTGCGGGACGATTCCGGCGAAATCTCAGATCATCCGGGCATCGGATTTCGCCCTCCCCTGAACACCAGCCCCAACCCCCCAAGCACCGCCCCCATCCCCGCCAGCGCGAGCGCCGTCATGCGGTTGCCCAGCAGCAGGTAATCGAGCGCCGCGGTGCCCGCCGGCACCAGGTAGAACAGGCTGGTCACGTTGACCAGGTTGCCGGCGTGGATCAACCGGTAGAACAGCAGCGTCGCGCCGATGGAAATCCCCAGCGCCAGCCACAGCAGCGGCGCGGCAAATGCCAGCGACGCTTCAAAGGCGAAGGGCTGGAACGGCAGGCATAGCAGGCACGCCGCCAGGCTGGCGCCGTACTGCAGCGGCAGTACTTCGGCCGGGGCGCGCGTGCTGCGCTTCTGCAGGATGGCGCCGAGCGTCATGCTGGCCAGCGAGGCCAGCGCGCACAGCACGCCCGCCGGCGACAGCCTGGCCAGCAACAGGCTGTCGGCCACGACCATGGCGAGCCCCGCGAAGGCCAGCGCCAGGCCGCCCAGGCGCGCGGCGCTGGCGCGGCGCTCGGTGAGCAGCAGTGTCAGCATCGGCTGCGCGCCGAGCACCGTGGCCAGCACGCCGGGCGTCATGCCATGGTCCAGGGCCAGAAAGTAAAAGACGGCGTAGCCGCCGATCAGCAGCAGCCCCGCGCACGCCGTGTGCAGCCGCTCGCCGCGCGGCGGCAGCAGGCGCTTGCGCGCCAGGCCAAGCGCGCCCAGCACGGCGCAGACCAGCGCAAAGCGCAGCGTCAGCAGGGCGAACGGGGTGGCGTGGTCGAGCGCCAGCCGGGCGGCGATGGCGCCGCTGCTCCACAGCAGCACGAACAGCGGCGTGGCCCAGAGGGCAGTGGATGTGGTGCGCGTGGCGAGCGTGTTGCGCGGGGCGTCGAAGCGCGCCGCGCAGTCTTCGTTGTTGGTCATGGCTTGTCATCTGTCGTCAGCTTGGCAGGCTCTGGCAACGCGCATCGGCATGCGGCCACGGCACGGCGACAGCGCGCACGGGCGTGCGGCTGCCGTGCGCGCGGGCACACGGATGCGGGACTACCGGAGACGAGAAGGGCTGGGGCGCGTGCCCGTCAGCCGCGCGGCGGCGGCGGATGTGCACCGCCAGAGAACGGCGGCGGCGGCGCGACAGATGTGAACGCAGGCTGGCGACGCGGGCACGGCAACGCGCGGCCCGGGGGCGCGGCGATGACGGGGCGTTGGCGGTCTGCGGTCATGGTGGAAATCGGAGGCCTTGAAGAAAGATCGACCGGCGTCGATCAACGTGGTGTGGCGATGCTATGCCCGCACAGCGCGCGCGTCAACGAAATCCTGCTGCGTCCTGCTCCAGCCGTGACACCAGGGCCTGCAGCGCCGGGGCACAGCCGGCCTCGACCTTCAGCGACAGCATGGCGTCGGCCCGCGTGGTGCCCAGGTTGAGCGCGGCGACCGGCTTGCCCATCTGGCCGGCCCAGACGCAGAAGCGGTAGCCGGAATAGACCATCAGCGACGACCCCACCACCAGCACGGCATCCGCGGCCGCCAGCGCGGCGCGCGCGGCATCGACACGCGCGCGCGGCACGGATTCGCCGAAGAACACCACGTCCGGCTTGAGGATGCCGCCGCAATGGCCGCAATCGGGCACCTGGAACTGCGCGAACAGCGGCGATTCGAAATGCACGTCGCCATCGGCCGCGGGCGGCGCGATCACGTCGCGCAACGCCGCGTTGCGCGACACCAGCCAGTCCTGCAGGCCGGCGCGGTCGTGGCTGGCGCCACAATCCAGGCAGACGGCGCTGGCCAGGCTGCCGTGCAGCTCGATCACGCCGTGGCTGCCGGCGCGCTGGTGCAGGCCGTCGACATTCTGCGTGACCAGCGCGGTGAGCCGGCCCTGGGCGCCAAGCCGCGCCAGCGCATGGTGGGCGTCGTTGGGCCGCGCCTGCCACGCCAGCGGCCAGCCGAGCATGCTGCGCGCCCAGTAGCGCTGGCGCCCGGCATGCGAGCCGAGAAAGGCCTGCAGCGTGATCGGCGGCGAGCGCTGCCACTGGCCGCGCGCGTCGCGGTAGCCGGGAATACCGGAATCGGTGCTGATGCCGGCGCCGGTCAGCACGAACAGGCGCGGGTGGCGCTGCACGAAATCGAACAGCGCCGCCTCGGCCGCGGGGGCGGGGTGCGATGGCTGCATCGTCAGGGCGCTCGGGTGGGCACTCAGGTGGACGCTCAAGCGGCCGGATCCTCGGCATGGCGCGCGGCCTGGCGCGCCTCCCAGGCCCGCAGTGCCTCGCGGTAGCGGTCCAACTCCTGGTAGTAATAGTCGAAGATGCAGGGATCGCAGCCAGAGCCGCAGCACTCGCCGTCGGCGGGCCGCTCCGGGGGCTCGGGGCGAGGATCGTCAGGGGAAACCGTGGAACCGGCAACGGGGACGGCGGGGGACACTTGGGACACTTGCAGATCGCGCACGCGGCGCCATGGCAGACCAGCCCCCAGTATATTCCGGCGTGCCCACCTGCGCCCCGGCGCCCCCTGGCAGCGCAGGGAGCCGATCTGAACGCTTCCGAGCCGCGTATTGAATTGTTTTTGCGCGCGGTGCGGCGCAGGGCCCGCACGGCACGTTTTGCCGGAAGATAGCCGGACTTCCCCCACGGCAACCGGCCTGGCAGCGGATTGCGACCCTGATCGAGCCATGAAGGCAGCTCCACACCATTGCTTGCGCCTTGCCGGCATGATGCGCCTGCTTGCCGCCAGCGCGCTGGCCGCCGGCACCGCGATGGCTGCTGAGGCCCCGGCACCAGGCCACGACGACAGCGCTGGCGCGGGCCTTGCCACCTCCACCGCGGGGGGGCGCCCGCGCATCTGCCTGGTGCTGTCGGGCGGCGGCGCGCGCGGCGCCGCGCATATCGGCGTGCTCAAGGTGCTGGAGGAGATGCGCATCCCGGTCGATTGCATCGCCGGCACCAGCATGGGGTCGCTGGTCGGCGGCGCCTATGCCACCGGCATGGGGCCCGCCGAGATGGAGCGGCTGGTCGGCGGCCTGAGCACGGACAAGCTCTTCAAGGAGCGCCCGCCGCGACAGGACCTGACCGTGCGGCGCAAGCAGGACGACTTCACCAACCTGTTCACGCCGGAGATCGGCTTGCAGTCGAGCGGCGTGCTGCTGCCCAAGGGCGCGGTCTCCGGCGTGCAGCTGGAGACGGTGCTGCGCCAGCTGGCCAGGACCCCGGGAGTCCGCGACTTCGACCGCTTGCCGATCCCGTACCGCGCGGTGGCGACGGACCTGGTGGCGGGCACTGCGGTGGTGTTCAGCCAGGGCGAGCTGGCCAACGTGATGCGCGCCAGCATGTCGGTGCCGGGCGCGGTGGCCCCGGCGGAATACGAGGGCCGGCTGCTGGTCGACGGCGGACTGACCGACAACCTGCCGGTCGGCGTGGCGCGCGACATGGGCGCCGATATCGTCATCGCGGTGAACCTGGGCACGCCGCTGATGAAGCGCGAGGCGCTGACCTCGGTCATCGGCGTGACCGGCCAGATGCTCAACATCCTGACCGAACAGAACGTGCGCGCGTCGCTGGCCTCGCTGCGGCCCACCGACGTGCTGATCGAGCCCGCGCTGGGCGACTTCTCCGCGACCGACTTCGACCACCTGCCGGCCACCATCCCGATCGGCGAGGCCGCTGCGCGCAAGGTCGCCGACCGCCTCGCGCCGCTGGCGCTGCCGCCGGCGCAATATGCCGAGCTGCGCGCCGCCCAGCAGGCGGTGCAGCCGCCCGACACCCGCCCCGTCGACGAGATCCGGCTGGCGCCGCTGCATCGCGTCAACCCCGACTATGCCACCGCGGTGATGCAGACCCGGCCGGGCGAGCCGATCGACCAGGCCGCGCTGGACCAGGACATGCGCCGCCTGTTCGGCACGGGCGACTTCGAGCACGTCAACTACGGCATCCTGGAAGAGCCTGGCCGGCGCGTGCTGACGGTCAATGCGGTGGAGAAATCGTGGGGCCCTGACTACCTGCGTTTCGGGCTGGGACTGAGCTCGGACTTCCGCGGCGACGCGTACTTCAACCTGGTCGGCAGCTACCGGCGCACCTGGCTCAATGCGCTGGGCGCGGAGTGGCGCACCGATGCGCAGGTGGGCCAGACCTCGTCGCTGTCCAGCGAGTTCTACCAGCCGCTGGATACGCGCCAGTTCTTCTTTATCGCACCGCGCATCGAGCTGGAGCGTCGCCCCGTCAATGTGTTCCAGGGCAGCACGCGCATCGCCACCTACGACGTGCGCCGCTTCGACCTGGCGCTGGACGTCGGCAGCCAGTTCACCAAGTACGGCGAGCTGCGCGTCGGCGTGCAGACGGGCTCCGAGCATGCCACGCTCAGCACCGGCCCGGCGGCGCTGGCGCCGGGTCCGGGCAGTATCCGGCGCGGGGCCATCACCGGCCGGCTCTTCTTCGACCAGCTCGACAGCGTGGACTTCCCGCGCTTCGGCTATGCGGGCGGGGTGCGGATCTATGCCTCGCAACCGGGGCTGGGAGCCGACCGGACTTATATCAAGGCGCAGGCCGACGGCATCTATGCCCATTCGTTCGGCGACCATACGCTGTCGTTCGCCTTCAAGGTCGGCGGCAATCCCGGCGGCAAGCCGCTGCCGAACTACGACCTGTTCCAGTGGGGCGGCTTCCTGCAGCAGTCCGGCTACGCGACCGGGCAGCTGATGGGCGGCAACCTGCAGTTTGCGCGGCTGGTGTACTACAACAAGCTGGCGCGGCAGACCTTGCTGCAGGGCGTTTACGCCGGCTTCTCGCTGGAGACAGGACGCGTGGGCGACGCGCTGGTACCGGGCAGTCCCACCGGGCTGCTCAAGTCGGGGTCGCTGTTCCTGGCGCTCGACAGCCCGCTCGGGCCGCTGTATCTGGCCTATGGGCGCGCGACGGCCGGCGTGTACAGCTTCTATCTGTTCCTGGGCAAGCCGTTCTGACGCGCGGCAACAATGTGCGCCTGCCTTACCCCACCAAAGTTGTATGTAATGTCTTAATTCAAATGTCTATACTTTTCCTGTCACCAAGACCCCCTCTTGAATGACAACCTTCCCCGGTCGCCGCTTCCCCAGCGGCGACTTTTTTATGGGCGCCTGCCAGGCGATGGCGCGCCTATAATGCCTGCCTCGGACTGCACTTGCAGCCGCCTCGGCGCCCGGCTTTACGCGCGCACCGCTTCATGCATATCGACTTCCACCAATTCACACCGTGGCTCTCGCTGGCTGGCGGGCTGGTCATCGGCCTCGCGGCGGCGCTGATGATCCTTGCCCTGGGCCGCATTGCAGGCATCAGCGGCATCGTCGGCGGCCTGCTGCGGCTGCCCCAGGGCGACACCGCATGGCGGATCGCCTTTGTGATCGGACTGCTGTTGTCGCCATGGCTGGCGATTGCGTTCGATGCCATGCCCGCGGCGCGTATCGATGCCGGCTGGACCGAGGTGCTGGTGGCCGGCCTGCTGGTCGGCCTGGGAACGCGCTACGCCGGCGGCTGCACCAGCGGCCACGGCGTCTGCGGCCTGTCGCGCGGCTCGGTGCGTTCGCTGGCGGCCACCGTCACATTCATGGCGGCTGGTTTCCTGACGGTGCTGGTGCAGCGCCACGTGCTGGGAGGCTGAACCATGGGCACGCTGCTGGCGTTGCTGGCCGGACTGGTGTTCGGCATTGGACTGATCCTGTCGGGCATGGCCAACCCGGCCAAGGTGCTCGGCTTTCTTGATCTCGCCGGCGCTTGGGACCCGTCGCTCGCCTTTGTCATGGCTGGCGCGATCGCCGTCGGTGCCGTGGCGTTTGCGCTGGCGCGCCGCCGCCAGCGGTCATGGCTGGGACTGCCGATGCAGTGGCCGGCGCTGGCCGCGGTGACCCCGCGCCTGCTGCTGGGCAGCGCCGCCTTCGGGGTGGGCTGGGGCCTGGCCGGATTTTGCCCGGGTCCCGCGCTGGTCGCGCTGGGTGCCGGCTATGCCAAGGCATGGGGCTTTGTCGCGGCAATGCTCGCGGGCATGGCGCTGTTCGAACTGGCGGAGGCCGTGGCCCGGCGCACGCGACGGCGTTGACGCAGCGCAGCATGCAACCAGTACTGGCCCCCGGCGGCCGACCGGTTTAACATTGCGCGATTATCGAACGACGTAGACCCCCAGCCTCCCATGGATGTCCTCCGCCCCATCGGTCTCGGCCATGCCCAGGCCGACACCGTCCGCGTTGCCCGGCCCCAGGCCGACCTGCTTTCCAGCTTTGCCGGCGATCCCAATTTCATGCTCTCGCTGGCACGCGGGCTGACCGTACTGGAAGCCTTTTCCGAACGCAAGCGCCCGCTGACGATCTCGCAGGTGGCGCAGCGTACCCAGCTCTCGCGCGCGTCGGTGCGGCGCTGCCTGTATACGCTGGAGCAGCTGGGCTATGTCAGCCAGCAGGACGGTCAATTCGCGCTGCGCCCGCGCGTGCTGCACCTGGGACACGCGTATTTTTCATCGACCTCGCTGGTATCGCTGGCGCAGCCGATCCTGGACAACCTGAGCGCCCGCATCCACGAGACCTGCACGCTGGCCATCCTGGACGGCACCGACATTCTGTACCTGGTGCGCTCCGAAGTGCAGCGCGTGCTGAACTATTCGCTGGGCATGGGCAGCCGCCTGCCGGCCTACTGCACCTCCAACGGCCGGCTGCTGCTGGCTCACCAGCCGGCCACGGTGCTGGACGGCTTCTTCGAGCATGCCGAGCTGCGCCCGCGCACGCTGCAGACCAAGGTCTCGCGGCAAGAGCTGGAAGCCTGCTTCGAGCGCGCGCGGGAACTGGACTATGTGATCGTCGATGAGGAGCTGGAGCCCGGCCTGCGCGCCATGGCCGTGCCGGTGCGCTCGGCCTCGGGCATCGTGCTGGCGGGACTGAGCGTCAGCGTGCGCGCCGCGCGCGTCTCCGAGGCGGACATGATCACGCGGCTGCTGGCGCCGATGCGCGAAGCCGCCGCCGCGATCGGGCGGATGGTCGGGTCCTGATCTTGCCGCCTTGCGGCGTGGTGGTGCTGGCGTCTTGCCGTCGTGCCACGCGCCGCCGCGCCGGTACCGAGGCAGGCTTAGCCACGGTGTGCCAGCTCCAGCGCGAACACCAGCCGCTGCAGGAAGTTCTCCATGCGCCCGTCCGGATTGACGAAGGCGCAGCCGAAGTGGTGGATCGCGCTGTCGTCGCGGCCCACCAGCCAGTGGCCGACCACCTGCATGTCCAGCTCCAGCTTGCCCAGCTCGCGGAAATCCAGCCGGCACTTCGCCACCGTGGTGCCGACCGGCAGATGGTCGGCGGTGACGGTCCTCGAGCGCAGGCCCACGCCGGACAGCGACAGGTCAGCAATATCGAGTCCCAGCACGGTCTTGTCCGGCAGCGACATCTCGCAGCGGTAGCCCTTGGTCACCAGCGTGCGGGCGCGGAAATGGCGGCGGCGCTGGAAGTGATAGAGCTTTTCCGGAAACTCGGCCACGAAGGCAGGGCCATCGTCATAGCGCGTGGCCGCCGGCTGGCCCACCACGAAATTGACCGGCACGCCGCGCAGGAGCCCTGAGAACGCGTTCTCTTCGGACGTCATCAGCGACATCCGTTCGGGCTCGGCGTTGCACCAGTCAAAGACGAAGGTCCGGTTGACCGGGTCCACATGCAGGATCGAGGTGACGAACTGGTGCGCGGTGCGCGTGCGCACGCTCAGCATGCACTTCTGCCACGCCAGGTCGCGCAGCACCGTGCCGATCTGCGAATTGTGACTCAGGCGATAGCGGTCGTCCGCTGCCCCGGCGTCGGTTTCGGCGTCGGTTTCGGCGTCGGTTTCGGCATCGGAATCGGCGCCGGTCTCGGCTGGCCCGGGGGCGTCGTGCTGGTTCATAGGTTCACGCAACATCTGGAGGGGCTGGAAGCGGCCTTTGGCTGGGCAGCCGCAGGGCCGCCGCGGACCAGCCTGGAGCCGCCGGCGGCACCGGCCTGCCGGGCGCGCGCCGCATGTTAAGCGCCCGCACCATTGGCCGGCAAGACCGATGATCTCACTTCGGCAAATCTGTGGCAGAACTTGAGCACAGACTTCGGGGGGGTAGCGCTTGCGCGGCTTTCAGGGCTGCTGCGGCGGCGCGAGCGTGGCCTGCGCGCAATCGCGCAACCATGCGAGCAAGGCCTGGCGGCGCATGTCGTGCTCGAACGGTGCGGGCGACAGCAGGTGGTAGGCCGAGCCGTCGGCCGCAAAGCCGAACGGCGCCGCCAGCCGGCCATCGGCGATCTCGTCGGCAGCCATCAGCTGCGATGCCATGGCCCAGCCAAGGCCCGCCGCGGCGGCCTGCAGGCTCAGATAGAAATGCTCGTACCAGGCGTCGCCGTCCAGCCGCAAGCGGGCTGCTTCGGCGGGACACGCCGCCTGCCAGCGCTGCCAGGCCTCGGGCCGGGTGCGCGTGTGCAACCGCACCGGCGACACCGCCGCGCCCTGCGCAAACGGAGGCCGGCACACCGGACCCACGCGTTCCTGCACCACCTCGCGCGCGTGCCAGCGCGGATCGAAGGCAAAGTCATTGCGCCGCAGCGCCAGGTCCGCGCCGCTGCGCGCAAAGTCGATCGGCCCGCCCGCCGCCATCAGGTGCAGCGCAATGTCGGGATGGCGCGCGGCAAAGCGCGGCAGCCGCGGGATCAGCCAGCGCATGGCAATGGTCGGCTCGCACGACAGCACCAGGGCCCGCCCGGGCGGCTGCGCGCGGATGCGCGCCGCCGCGGCAGCCAGCCCCTCCATCGATTGCGTCGCCGCCGCGAACAGCGAGCGCCCCGCCTCGGTCAGGAAAACACCGCGGTTGCGCCGTTCGAACAGCGCTACGCCAAGCGTTTCCTCCAGCTGGCGGATCTGCCGGCTGACCGCGCCATGGGTCAGGTGCAGCTCCTCCGCCGCGCGCGCAAAGCTCTCGTGGCGCGCCGCCGCCTCGAAGAATCGGATCCACCCCAGCCAGTGCATTGGTCAGTTTTTCTCACGTAACCGCGCGAGTATATATCGGTTGTCGGGGCGCGTTTCGGCACGCAGAATTGGGTACGCTTTGGTCCCCCCGAGCGTGGGATGGGGCCAGAAACCAAAACATATCCTGACGCAACATGCCCCCTCTCGCCGAATCCCTGGCGGTCGCCGCGGTGACCGTGCTGGCCGTGATCAGCCCTGGCCCCGACTTCGCCATGGTCACCCGCAACAGCTACCTGTACGGCCGCCGCGCCGGCCTGCTCAGCGCGCTCGGCATCGCGCTGGGCGTGCAGGTGCATGTGCTCTATACGATGTTCGGGGTGTCCCTGCTGATGGCGCACGCGCATGGCGTGCTGACCTTGGTAAAGGCGCTGGGCGCTGCCTACCTGGTCTGGATCGGCCTGCAGACGCTACGCAAGCGCGACGCGCTGAAGCCGGACGTGCACGACGGCCGTGCGCAGGCCCCGCTGGCGGCGCTGCGCATGGGCTTCCTGACCAATGCGCTGAATCCGAAGACCACGCTGTTCGTCGTCAGCACTTACACCCAGGTGGTCAATGCCCACACGCCGGTACCGGTGCAATGGGCTTATGGCGGATTCATGTCGGTGGCGCACCTGGCGTGGTTCAGCGTGGTGGCCTGGGTATTCACCGCGCCGGCATTGCGCGCGGCCATGCTGCGACGGCAGCGGCTGCTGGATCGCGCCATCGGCACGGCCTTGTGCGGGCTGGGCGTGGCGCTGGGCTTCAGCAACCTGGCGTAGGGCCCGGCGCCGCCAGCGGCCAGGCCAGGCGCACCAGGTGTTGCGGGCCCTGCGGACCGAGCCGGCTTTCGAACAACACCAGCCGCGTGACGCGCCACGGGGCGCTGGCCAGCGTGCGGTGCGCATCGAGCCAGGCGCGCAGCGCGCTTTCGGGCACGGTCGGCTTGCAGCGTGCCAGGGTCAAGTGCGGATGGAAGCGCCGCCGCTCCGGCTGGAAGCCGGCGGCTTGCGCCAGTGCCTGTCCTGCCTCGGCGTGCAAGGCGCGCAGCGCGTCCAGGCCGGGACCGGGCGCAAGGCCGGCCCACAGCACCGCCCCCGGACCGCTGCGGAAGCGACCCGTGCCATAGGCCTGCAGCGTGAACACGGGGGTACGCAGCGCGCCCAGCGCGGCGCCAAGCTTGTCGGCAGCCTGCGTGGCCTCGCCCAGGCCTTCTCCGAGGAAGTGCAGGGTCAGGTGGACCTGCGCGGGCGTGGCAGCCCGCACGCCGGGCGCGGCAGGCAGCGTGGACAGCAGCCCGGCCGCCTGTGCCGGCGGCACTTCCACCGCGATAAACAGGCGTGCCATTGCCGTAGGGCCGTCTCAGCCCGTCTCAGCCCTTCTCTGCGGCGATGCCCTCGCGCCGCAGCAGGGCACGCTTGCGCTCGATGCCGCCGGCATAGCCGGTCAGCGCGCCGGCGCTGCCGAGCACGCGATGGCAGGGCACGATCACCGACAGCGGGTTGCGGCCGACCGCGCCGCCCACCGCGCGCGCATGCGTGGGCGGCAAGCCCAGCGTGCGCGCCAGTTCGCCATAGGATGCGGTGGCGCCGCACGGGATTTCCAGCAGTGCCTGCCACACGCGCTGCTGGAACGGGCTGCCGGCAAAGCGCACCGGCACGGTAAAGGTGTCGCGGCGGCCGGCAAAATACTCGGCCAGCTCGGCGGCGGCGCGGTCCAGCACCACGGCGTCGGCCGGGGGCACGTCGCGGCTGTCGGCGATGCCGGCGGGATGGTACTTCTGCCCCGCGAAAAAGAGACCGGTCAGGTGCCCGTCGCGCACGCGCAGCAGCACGGTGCCCAATGGGCTGTCGATATGGCGATAGCTGGTCATGGAAGATGCTCCGGTTGCGCCGCGGCCGGCGGCGTGTCCTTCATCGCTTCGTAGCGATGCCACAGGTGGATCGCGGCGTAGGCGCGCCACGGTGCCCATTGCGCCGTGCGTTCATGCATCGCGCGCGCGGTGGTGACGCCCAGCACCTTGCGCAGCGCATAGTCGGTGCCGGGGAAGGCATCGGGCCAGCCCAGCGCGCGCATGGCGACATATTGCGCGGTCCAGTCGCCGATGCCGTCGATCTCGCTTAGCGCCGCCACCGCCTGCTCCGGCGCCGCGTGCGGGTCGAGCACCAGCGTGCCGTCGGCCACGCGGCGGGACAGGACCTTCAGCGTGCGCACCTTGCCCGGCGACACCCCGGCCTCGCGCAGCGCAGCCTCCGGCAGCGCGGCCACTGCCGCCGCGCCCGGAAAGGTGTAGCGCAGGCCGTCCGGCGGCGCGCCGTCCAGCACCTGCCCTGCGCGCTGCGCCAGCGCGGCCAGGATGCGCCTGGCCTGCACCACCGAAATCACCTGCCCCACCACCGCCCGCACCGCGATCTCGAAGCCGTCGACGCAGCCCGGCAGGCGCACGCCAGGCATGGCTTCGGCCAGTTCGCCCAGGTGCCGGTCCACCACGTCGGGACGGCAGCCCAGGTCGCACAGCCGCCGCACCTTGCCCAGCGCTTGCGGAATCGCCCGCGCGAGCGATGCCGACAGCGTCACGCGCAGCACCAGCCGGCGCGGCACATGTTCAATGCGAACCCAGCCGAGGTGGCTGCTGCCGCCGGCTTCCACCCGCAACGTGCGCAGGTAGGCGCCGTCGCGGATGGCCTCGATGCCGTCGACCGCGCGCGTGGCCAGGAAGCGCAGCCACGCGTCCCAGGCGAACGGCGGGCGGTAGCCGAGCTCGAACACCAGCCGGTCGGCCACGCCGTCGGCGGCACGCCGGCGCAGCGCCAGCGGCGTCAGGCCGTAGCGGGTCTTCAGCACATCGTTGAAGCGGCGCACGCTGCCAAAGCCCGCCGCCAGCGCAACTTCGGTCACCGGCAGCGCGGTGTCGGCCAGCAGCCGCTTGGCCAGCAGCAGCCGCTGGGTCTGCGCGTACTCCAGCACCGACACGCCGAACTGCGCATCGAACAGCCGCCGCAGGTGCCGCTCGGTCACGCCGATGCGCGCCGCCAGCGCGGCCACGCTGCCATCGGCCATGAAGCCTTCGTCGATCAGGGTGGCGGCGGCCTGCGCGAGCCGGCCGGAAATATCGGCCAGGCCATGCCCCGGCGCCAGTTCAGGGCGGCAGCGCAGGCACGGGCGGAAGCCGTGCTTCTCCGCCGCGGCGGCGCTTTCATAAAACGAGCAGTTCTCACGCTTGGGGGTGCGTACCGCGCACACGGGCCGGCAGTACACGCCGGTCGACGAGACGCCCACGAAGAAGCGCCCGTCGAAGCGGCGGTCGTGCGAGGCCACGGCCTTGTAGCAGGTATCGGGATCCAGGTTCATGACGGCATGCTACCGCCGGATGGCGCCGCGCACGCGCTGGATTCGGACATTTCCCTCTGGCGCGCGGGGGTCGGTTGGGGCACAGTTGCGCTGCACATATCCTTCCCGTCGGAGATTCCATGCGCCGCATCGCCCTGCACCTGTCACTGCTTGCCACGCTGGCCTGCCCCCCGGCGCTGGCGCAGCCTTCGGCAGCGCCGGTGCAGGCGACGCAGGTGGCGTCGGTCGAAGGCATTACCGAACACCGCCTGCCCAACGGCCTGCGCATCGTGCTGGCCCCCGATGCCGCCAAGGCCACCACCACCGTCAACATCACCTACCTGGTCGGCAGCCGCCACGAGAACTACGGCGAGACCGGCATGGCCCACCTGCTCGAGCACCTGCTGTTCAAGGGCACGCCGTCGCTGCCGGGCAAGACCATCCCGGCCGAGTTCGCGCGGCGCGGCATGAGCGTCAACGGCACCACCGCGCAGGACCGCACCAACTACTTCGAGACCTTCACCGCCAGCGACGACAACCTGGACTGGGCGCTGCGCATGGAGGCCGACCGCATGGTCAACAGCGTGATCGCGCGCGCCGACCTGGACAGCGAGATGACCGTGGTGCGCAACGAGATGGAGATGGGCGAAAACAGCCCCGGGCGCATGCTGATGCAGCAGACCATGGCGGCCGCCTATCGCTGGCACAACTACGGCAAGGCCCCGATCGGCGCGCGCAGCGACGTGGAGCGCGTCAGCATCGATAACCTGCGGGCCTTCTACCGCCGCTACTACCAGCCCGACAACGCGGTGCTGGTGGTGGCGGGCAAGTTCGATCCCGCCGCCACGCTGGCGCGCATCGCGCGCTATTTCGGGCCGATTCCGCGCCCGCAGCGCGTGCTGCCTCCCGAACCCACGGTGGAGCCCCCGCAGGAAGGCGCACGCGAGCTGGTGGTGATGCGCCCGGGCGACACCCATCTGGTCGTCGCGCAATACCATGTCAGCCCCGGCGCGCACCCCGACACCACCGCGCTGTCGCTGCTGACCATCATCCTGGGCGACACGCCCGGCGGCCGGCTGTACAAGGCGCTGGTCGAGCGCGGACAGGCCTCGTCGATCGGCAGCGCGTTCTATGCGATGAAGGACCCCGGCGCCTTGCTGTTCATGGCGCAGGTGTCGAAAGACCAGCCGCTCGCGCCCGCCCGCGCCGGCCTGATCACGCAGATCGAGGGCTTTGCCGAAGCCCCCGTGACCGAGGCCGAGCTGGAGCGCGCGCGCGTGCGCATGCGCAACGCCTACGAGCAGTACATGAACGATCCCGGCTCACTCGGGATTGCGCTGTCCGAGGCCATCGCCAAGGGCGACTGGCGCCTGTTCTTCGTGGCGCGCGACCGCATCGAGACCACCACGCTGGCCGACGTGCAACGCGTGGCGCAGAACTACTTCCAGGCCTCGAACCGCACCGTGGGCCTGTTCCTGCCGGCCGACCAGCCGCCGCGCGCGCAAATGCCGGCGGCGCCCGACATCGCGGCGATGGTCAGCGGCTACCAGGGCCGGCCGGCGCTGCCCACGGTGGCGCCATTCGATCCCAGCCCCGCCAATATCGAGGCCCATACCACGCGCCAGACGCTGGCCAACGGCATGCAGCTGGCGCTGCTGCCCAAACCCGCGCGCGGTGAAGTGGTGCATGGCGTACTGGTGCTGCGCATGGGCGATGCGCAAAGCCTGCAGGGCCTGACCACGGTGGGCGCGCTCACCGCCGCGATGCTCCGCCGCGGCAGTGCCGGCATGGACCGCCAGCAGATCGCCGACCGCATCGAGGCCCTGCGCGCGCGCGTCGGCATTTCGGGCGGCTCCGAGCAGGTGACGGTCAGTTTCGAGACACGCCGCGCGCATCTGCCGGAGCTGCTGGCGCTGTTGCGCGGCCTGCTGCGCGCGCCGACCTTCCCCGAGGCCGAATTCGAGACGCTGCGCCAGACCAGCATTGCCGAGCTAGAAAGCGTGCAGCGCGAGCCCGGCGTGCTGGCCGCCAATGCGCTGGGCCGGCACGGCGACCCCTACCCCCTGGGCGACCCGCGCCATGCGCGCACCATCGCCGAGAATATCGCCGACCTGCGCTCGGCCACGCTGGCGCAGGTGCGCGACTTCCATGCCCGCTTCTACGGCACAAGCCATGCGCAGCTGAGCCTGGTCGGCGACTTCGATGGCGCGGCTGCCGCCGCGAACGCGGCAGCGTTGTTTGGTGACTGGACTGCGCCTCAGCCGTATGCGCGCGTCGAGCGGCCATTCGTGCCGATCCCGGCCGCCGAGTTCACGCTGCCCACGCCGGGCAAGGCGAACGCCGTGTACCTGGCGTCCGCCCCGATCGACCTGACCAATGATGCGCCCGACTATGCGCTGATGATGATTGCCAACCGCGTGCTGGGCGGCGCCAGCCTGCGCAGCCGGCTGGCGGACCGGCTGCGCCAGCGCGAGGGCGTCAGTTACGGCGCGAGCAGCTGGGTGCAGGTGGGCGCGCTGGACCGCGCCGGCCGCTTCGGCCTGCGCGCGCAGTATGCGCCGCAGAGCCTGGCGCTTGTGCAGCGCGCCGTCGGGGAGGAGCTGGAGCGGCTGGTGCGCGACGGCATTACCGAGCAGGAACTGACCGAGGCCGTCAGCGGCCTGCTGCAGCAGGGCATGGTCAGCCGCAGCAACGACGCCGCGCTGGCCGGCGCGCTGGCCAGCCAGCTCTACCTGGGCCGCACCATGGCCTTTACCGCGGAACTCGACCAACGCCTGCGTGACGCCACCACGGCAGCGGTCAACGCCGCCATCCGCCGATATATGCAACCTGACATGCTGTCGCGCGCCTATGCCGGAGACTTCGCCGGCGCAGCGGCGCAGGGCGGGGCAACCGGCCAGGCGGCGGGCACCCCCGCCAGCACGGCGACCGGTCCGACCGTGGGCGAAGCCGGCGAGACGCCGCCCGCGCGGCCTTGACATGCCCCTGAAATACATCGGCAACCATACTCGCCGGGCGGCGGCGCTATCCGCGAGCGCGGGCGATCCGGCGTCTTTGCGGCGATGGCCTGCGGCGGGTCCCATGCGCGCCGTGCCAGGGGCCTTGCCCCGACCCCGGGTTGACTGTATATTCGTACAGTATAAGTCGATACAAGAGGTGTGGATGTCAATCGTGCGAGCTGGCAGCAAGGCAGAAGCGCTCAGGCTTCTGGCCTCGGAAGGCGTGCTGGCGCTTGAGCTGGACTACGAGACCGGATGGCAGGACGCCGTCGAACTTGGCAGGCTCGGAGAAAAGCGCGGTATCAAGGTGCAGTATCGCGGACAAGAGAGCATCGCCGTCCGTTCCCGCGAGGCCCTGATCGAAGGGCTGGCCAAACCCAAGGCCACATTCCGTCAACGCAATCTCTATTGCCAGTTCGATCTCGGCACGCTGGCGGACCATGAACTACTCGACCTCGAAGCCAAGGCCACGCGGCTTGGGGACTATATTCTCGCCGGCCACCTGCTGCGCGAGGTCGACGGCGTGTGGCCGCAGTAAGCGGCCTGGGCCCGCCTGCGTTCACCATGAAATAAAGAAGCCGCCCTGCAGGCGGCTTCTGTTACGTCGTGCCGGTCACGGCGGTCACGCCAATCCCCCGGATCAATGCCAGACCCGCGTCGCGTTGGTCCAGCGCGCCGCGCATGACTGCGCCACCGGCGCGTCGATGATGTCGTTGGCGGCATCGTCGGCCGGTGCCGCCGCGGCAGTCTCCAGCGCGGTGCGCCACAGCACTGCCGACACCAGCGTCTTGCACTGGCGGCGTTCGCCATGCGCCAGCGCCAACAGCCGCTCGTAGCCGTCGATCACGATCAGGCGGTCGCCATGGCGCGGCTGCAGCGTAAGCGTGAACAGGTGGTCGCACTCGCACTGCATGCGGCCGCCGCTGACCGCCACCACGATGGCGCCGGGCAAGGCGATGCCGCTGCCGTGCACCTCGGCGCGCAGGCGCGCCAGGTGCGCCTGCACGCGCGGGTCCGGGGCGGCGCCGACGCTGGCCGCCATCTGCGCGGGCAGCGCCGAGAGTGCCATCAGCTCGGCCGGCGACACCGCCAGCGTGTACGCCTGCAGCATGGGGCGATAGGTCGCCACCACCGCGCGCAGCCGGTGCGGCGCGCTGTCATCATGCCCTGCGTGCGGCGCACCGTCGGGCCCGCGAAACTGCATCGTGTCCATGTCCACTCCTGCCACGCCGGGCCGTTGGGGGGTCAGTCGCGCAGCAGATGCTTGGCGATGATCATCTGCTGGATCTGCGTGGTGCCTTCATACAGGCGCAGCAGGCGCACATCGCGGTAGAAGCGCTCGGCCTTGTATTCGGCGATATAGCCGGCGCCACCGTGGATCTGCACCGCGCGGTCGGCAACGCGGCCCACCATCTCGGTACAGAACATCTTGGTGCACGAAGCCAGCATGCTGACTTCCGGATCGCTCTTGCCGGCGGGCTTGGCGTCGTAGCGCTGGGCACAGTCGCGCACCATCGACAGGCCCGCGTAGAGCTCGGCCTGGCTGTCAGCCAGCATCGCCTGGATCAGCTGGAAGTCGCCGATCGGGCGGCCGAACTGCTTGCGCTCCTTGGCATACGCCACTGCATCGGTGATGAGCCGGTGCGCCATGCCGCAGGCCAGCGCCGACAGGTGCAGGCGGCCGCGGTCCAGCACCTTCATGGCGGTCTTGAAGCCCACCCCCGGCACGCCGCCGATAATGTTGGCGGCCGGCACGCGCACGTTCTCGAGCACCACGTCGCAGGTCTTGGTGCCGCGCTGGCCCATCTTCTTGTCGGGCTTGCCCAGCGAGATGCCCGGGGTGTCGGCCGGCACGATGAACGACGAAATGCCGCCGGCGCCGGGTCCGCCGGTGCGCGCCATCAGCGTGAAGGCGCCCGCGCGCGGCGCGTTGGTGATGAAGCGCTTGGTGCCGTTGATCACATAGTGGTCGCCGTCCAGCTCCGCCTTGGTCTGCAGCGACGCCGCATCGGAGCCGGCGTTGGGCTCGGTCAGCGCGAACGAGATGATCATCTCGCCGCTGGCGATGCGCGGCAGGTACTGCTGCTTCTGTTCCTCGGTGCCGTCCATCAGGATGCCCTGCGAACCGATGCCGACGTTGGTGCCGAAGACCGAGCGGAAGGCGAACGCGGTATGGCCGAGGTCGTAGACCACATCGCATTCCTGCGACATCGACAGGCCGATGCCGCCGTAGTTCTCGGGGATGGAGATGCCGAACAGCCCCATCTCCTTCATGTCGGCGACGATGTCGGCGGGCACGTCGTCGGTTTCCTCCAGCGTGTCTTCGGCGGGCTTCAGGCGTTCGTCGATGAAACGCTGCACCGAGGCGCGCAGCAGGGCAAAGGATTCTTGGTCTAGGGCCATGAGGATTCTCCGGGTCAAGCCAGTTCGTCAGTCTGGCCGCCTATGGTACGCCGGTGGCAAGATTTGACAATCCATTGGTTCTTGGACAGAAGCGTCAGCAAAATTTGACAATCGGCAGCTACGCCCCCCTCACGCGACGGACAGCAAGCCGGCCATGCCAATGGCCAGCGCCGCCAGCGCATCCCCCGCAATCAGCCCCCCGCCCAGCAGCGACGCGGTATTCATGTCGCGTGGCAGGCCTTGCCGGCCGGCACCGGGGGCGCCGAGCGCAGCGCCCACGCTGGCCAGCACGCCACCCGCGGCCATCCAAGCTGCCGCCGCCAGGTTGACAAAGCCGCCGAACGACGACGCATAGGGCGACGGCAGGATCACCGCGTCCAGCACGAAATCCGCAGCCTGCCCGCGCCGTCCGGAACGCGCAAAGCGCTGCCAGGCAGAATGGCCAAGGATGGCGCGGCGCAACAGCGCGGTGGCCAGCCCGATGCCGAGGCCCGCCGCCACCGCCAGGTACTGGCCGGCGCGGTCCTGCGACAAGCCATGCAACACGCCCACGATCTTGTAGGTCATGGCCGAAGTCCAGCGCGCCGGCTGCTGGTCGGCCGGCAGGCGGGTCTGGTCCAGCGCCAGCACCGGATAGGCCTGCAGGAACAGCCGCGCCATCGCCACCGCGACCAGTGCGCCGACCACGATGCCCGCCACCTGGTAGCCGAACTGCACCATGCGGTCGCTGCCCAGGCGCCAGCCGGTGGAGCGGTCCTGCTGCATGTCGCTGGCTTCGGCCGTGGCCACCAGCAATACCGTGGCGGCGATCAGGCCGACCTGCGGCGCGCGCAGGCCCGCGGCCGCCATCAGGATCACCGACAGCACGAATGCCGACGAAATCGGGTTCTGGTCGACCATGCCGACCGAAATGCCGTTGACCAGCGCAAACACCAGCGCCAGCAGCACGGCGATCAACTGGAATGCCAGCGGCTGCCCGAACCACATCACCCCCGCTGCCACCGTGGCTGCGCCCCACAGCAGGGCCCACGCCGCCACCCAGCCCATGCCCGGTCCCCGCCGTTGCTCCGCCGGACGCGGCTTGTGCTGCGCCCGCCAGCGCCGGCACGCCTGCGCCAGCAACTGCGCCAGGTCGACGACCGCCGCGCCCAGGATCATGCCCAATGCCACCAGGAAGGTGGCCTTGCGATAGGGCTCGCCCGGCGCGAGCCAGCCGGCGGCGATGAACCACGGCGTCATGGCCCAGCCCGCCAGCCCGCCCACCAGCGCGGCAACGCCCACGCGCGCGCCGACGATCATGCCGGCGCCGAAGGTCGCCGCGGACAGGTCCAGCGCCGCCAGCCACGGCACGCGCCCGGACCCAAGCCCGCTCGCCAGCCCCAGTGCCATGCCGCCGCCAAGCCGCGCCACCGAGCGCCGCAGCAGCGCGGGGTCGGTCAGCGCGCGCAGGATGTTGGCCACCGCCAGCCCGGAGGGAAAGGTCAACTGCATGCGGTCCACCAGCAACGGCGTATAAAGCATGCCCACGCCCACCCCGAACATGCCGATGCACAGCAAGTACAGCACCAGTTGCCAGAGCGGCGGCTGCGCCATGCCCAGCCATGCCATCGCCTGCAGCACCACCGCCATGCCGCCCATGCCCGCCACCGATGCCGCCGCGGTCTGGATGTAGTTGGCGCCATGGCGGCCGGATGCGCCGTAGCCGGCGGTCACCACCGAGCCCAGGATGCCGGCCAGCACCTGCCCGCCGACAAAGAACCCCAGCGAGAAATTCATGTATGCCGCGGCGACGCCGCCCAGCGGACCGAGCACGAGCATGCCGGCCGCGCCCAGCATCAGGTGGTATTGCCAGCTGCCCGGCGGTGGCAGCCAGGCCGCGCGTGGCGCGGCATCGGTAGGCAGGACGGGCATGGCGGGGTGCCTTCAGCGGAACAGTGTGCCTGTTACGAAGCATAGGCGAGGCCTGGCCCCGCGGTGGCGGCTGGTTTGCGTTACCGCAGTACCGGCGCGGACCGCGGGGTTTACACTAGTTTCGCACGCAACTAAATAGCCGATATAGTTGCGCCCACAACTATCTCATAGACCCTAGCCAGCCATGCCAGACCTGCACGCACCTCGCCTGCCGGTGCCGCCCGCACCGCCGCCCGATTCGTCCCGCCCCTGGCCGCAGCGCATCCCGGTACTGATTGCCGGCGGCGGCCCGGTCGGCCTGACCCTGGCCGCGCTGCTGGCGCGCCAGGGCATTGCCGCGCTGGTGGTGGAAGCCGACGACGGCTACTGCGCCGGCAGCCGCGCAATCTGCATGGCGCGGCGCTCGCTGGAAATCCTGGGCTGGGCCGGCGCCGACCGGGCCACGGTAGCAACCGGCCTGCCGTGGGTCGGCGGGCGCAGCTACTACCGCGACACGCAAGTGCTGCACTTCCAGATGCCGAGCGAGCCGGGCGAGCGCTTTGCGCCGATGGTCAACATCCAGCAGTACTACCTGGAGGCCTTCGCCCACGATGCCGCGCTGCGCGGCGCGTCGCCCGCCGACGTGCGCTTCGGCGCGCGCCTGCGGACGCTGCGCCAGCACCCCGGCGGCGTGGTCGCCGAGATCGAGACCGGCGACGGCGTGGTGCAGGTCGATGCGCAATGGCTGGTGGCTTGCGACGGCGGACGCAGCACGGTGCGCGAGCAACTGGGCCTGCGCATGGAGGGTACCCAGTACGAAGGCCGCTACGTGATCGTCGATATCGTGCAGAAAACCCGGCGCGAGGTGGAGCGGCTCGCGTGGTTCGACCCGCCCTCCAATCCCGGCTCGACCCTGCTGATGCACCGGCAGCCCGACGATGTCTGGCGCATCGACTACCAGATCCGCGACGACGAAGACCCCGACGAGGCGGTCAGGCCCGAGAACGTGCTGCCGCGCGTGCAGAGCCACCTGGACATGATCGGCGAGACCGAGCCGTGGCGGCCGCTGTGGATCTCGATGTACAACGCCAAGTGCCTGACCCTGCAGGACTACCGCCATGGCCGCGTGCTGTTCGCCGGCGACGCCGCGCACCTGGTGCCGATCTTCGGCGTGCGCGGGCTCAATTCTGGACTGGACGATGCCGGCAACCTGGCGTGGAAGCTGGCCTGGGTGCTGCGCGGCGAGGCCGGCGACAGCCTGCTCGATACCTACTCCGCCGAGCGCCTGCACGCCACGCGCCAGAACCTTGCCTACGGCGCCAAGAGCACCGAGTTCATGGCGCCGCCCGATTTCGCCTTCAGGCTGATGCGCGAGGCCACGCTGCGGCTGGCGCCGTCCGAGCCGGCGGTGCGTTCGCTGATCAATCCGCGCCAGTCGGCACCGATTGTCTATGTCGATTCGGCGCTGAACGGTCCCAGCGACTTCGGCACCGACTGCCCGGGCGCGGCACCGGGCGTGCCCGCGCCAGAACTGCGCGTAGACGGGCCGGACGGCATCCGGCATCTGACGCAATGCTTCGGGCAGCGCTTCACGCTGCTCTGGTTCCGGCATGGCGGCGATCGAGCGGCGCTGCCCGAGCCGCTGGCCGCGCTCACGCAGGAACATCGACAAGCCGTGCAAGCGTACCAGGTCGTCACCGGCGCCGCGGGCGTCGGAGACGACCTGGCCGACGTCGACGGCAAGGCCCACGCCCGCTATGGTGCCAACCCCGGCACGCTGTACCTGATCCGTCCCGATGGCTATGTGCTGGCACGCTGGCGCGAACCGTCATGGGACGCCGTGCGCGCCACTCTCGCCCCCCTGCTGCAATCCGGAGCCCGCCATGCAAGCTGAAGACCTCGACCAGGCCTATACCCGACTGTGCGAAGCCATGGGCCGCACCGGCGAAGCGCGCGCGCCGCTGCTGCTCGCAATGGTGTGCCTGGGCCTGATGAGCCGCCAGCAAGCGCTGGCGCCGGTGCTGGCGCTGATCGACGAGGCTGAGGCGCGCAGCCGGCAAGAGGGGCCCGGGGGCTCTACAATGCCGACGCCCGAAACCGAAACGCCATGAAGCCACTGCCACGCCTCGAACAGTTCCTGACCTACCGCCTGCACCAGGTCAACAAGCTCAGCGACAAGGACAGCGCCGCCGCCTACCTGGAGCAATGCGGGCTGCTGCTCAGCGAGGGGCGCTGCCTGGCGGCGATCGGGGCGTTCGCGCCGCTGTCGGTCAATGCCCTGGCGCAGCGCGCCAACCTGACCAAGGGCCAGGCCAGCCGCTCGGCACAGGCGCTGGTGGCGCGCGGGCTGGTCAGCAAGGAAGCCAGCGCGGCCGACGGGCGCGGCGTGGTGCTGTCGCTGACGGCGCAGGGCAAGCCGCTGTACCGGCAGGCGATCGCCATGATCGCCCGGCGCAATGAAGAGATCTTCGGCTGCCTGAGTGAAGACGAGCAGGCGCTGCTGGGCAGCCTGCTCGACCGGCTGGTGGCGCACGCCGGCCAGCAGGACGCGGAAGCCCCCGACGACGACGCGGACGCCTGAGCGCTCAGCGGCGCAGGTTGTCCACCTGCGCGCGGGCGCCGTCGCGGCGCGCGGCGTCGGCCATCTCGTTGCTGACCACGGTCTGGCCGATCGGCGCCAGCGCGATGCCGGCCAGCTTCAGGTGCTGGATCGCGAACGGAATGCCGATGATGGTCACGAAGTTGGCGAACGCCGCCATGACATGGCCGATGGCCAGCCACACGCCGGCAAAGACAAACCACAGCACATTGCCCACCAGCCCGAGCGCGCCGGTGCCGACATCGTCGCGCCCGGTCAGCTCGCGCCGGCTGATGGCCTGCTTGCCGAACGGAAAGAAGGTGAAGGTGCCGATCACGAAGCAGGCCTTGCCCCAGGGAATGCCGATGATCGAGACAAAGGCCAGCAGTCCTGCCAGCCACCAGGCCAGGCCCATCACCACGCCGCCAAGGATGAACCAGAGGAAGTTGCCGATCGCACGCATGCTGTCGTTTCGCCAGTGAGGGGAGGAACACGCATGATACGCAATGGCGGCGCGCCGGCATGGCGCCAAACGGCCTGCGCGGTAAAAGCGTACCCGTTTCTGCGTGCTGCGGCGGGGCCTGGCAAAGCCATGCCGCGGCGCCTTTGGCGCCTCCAGTAACGCTTGATTTAGCTGCGTAGCCAACACATGCAACCGCGCCGTGTCCCCAGCCTGCGGGGGCGAAGCGTACCCGTTTCTGCGCGCCGATCGATTGGATGTCGCCTTCGGCAAGCCTGCGCAAGGCGGAAGAAAAACCAGATCTGCGCACCCGCTTCAGCCAATTGCGCAACGGGCAGGCCGCAGGCTAAGCCGGAAACACCACCCTGACCCGCAACCCCGGCCCGGCATCCTCCAGCACCACCCTCGCGCCATGCGACTGCGCGATCTCGGCGACGATGGCGAGCCCCAGGCCGCTGCCGCCGGTCGGCGCATCGGCCACGCGATAGAAGCGGTCGAACACGCGCGCGCGTTCTTCGGCTGGGATGCCGGGTCCGTTGTCGCTGACCACCAGTTCCACGCTGCGCCCGTCGCTGCCGCGCCGCACCGCCACGTCGATGCGCCCGCCGGCGGGGATGTACGCCAGCGCGTTGTCCACCAGGTTGGTCAGCAGGATGCGCAAGGCATCGGCATCGCCGCGTACCACGGCAGGCGCGGCGTTGGCGCTGCCGTCCAGTCCCAGGTCGATGTCGCGATCGAGCGCGGCCTGCGCCATGTCGGCGACCACGGCCGCGGCCAGCTGATGCAGTTCCACCGGTTCGTGCGGGGGCACGGCCGCGCCGGGTTCCTGCCGCGCCAGCGTCAGCAGCTGCGTGACCAGATGGGTCAGCCGCTCCAGCCCCTGGCGCAGCTTGGCGATGGCTTCGTCGCGCGCGGCGCCGTCGTCGGCACGCTCGACCAGTTGTGCCTGCAGCTGCAGCGCGGTCAGCGGCGTGCGCAGCGCGTGCGCGGCATCGGCGACGAAGGCGCGCTGGGTGTCGATGGCATGCGAGAGCCGCGCCAGCAGCTGGTTCAGCGCGGCGCTCAGCGGCGCGATCTCGTCGGGCATGGGGCGCACCGCAAGCGGCGCCAGCGTGTTGGCGTCGCGCGCGCGCACCTCGGTGGCGATCTCGCGCAGCGGCCGCAGGCCGCGGCCCACCGCCATCCACACCAGCCAGCCCAGCAGCGGCAGCAACAGCAGCAGCGGCGCCACGGTGCGCAGCGCCATGCGCGCGGCCAGCGTGCGGCGCGCGCTCATCGGCTGCGCAATCTGCACCACGGCGGGCCCCAGCTGCATGCTGTACAGCCGCCATTCGCCCTGCTGCGTGGTCAGGTTCGAGAAGCCCAGCTCGGCGCGCGCAGGCAATGCCGGATGCGCGTGCGACAAATACAGGCTGCGCCCGGAGCCGTCCCAGATATGGATCACCACATCCTCGTCGGCATGGGCCAGGTCGCCGGGCGCGCCGACGAAGGGCGGCGCCACCGGGTTGGGGAACTGGCTCGGCAGCGCCGCGGCCATCTGCTTCATCTGGTAGTCGAACAGCGCATTGGCCTCCTGCCGCGCCTGCCCGTAGATCAGCGCGGTGGCGATGGCGATCCCGGCGACCAGGCCGGCCGCCAGCCACGCCAGCAGCGTTCGCTGGATCGAGCGCATCAGTTGCCCTCCCCGTCGCCATCCGCCGCCGCTTCGCCGTCCAGGCGCGGTACCACATAGCCGACGCCACGGATATTGCGGATCAGCGCCGCGCCGAACTTCTTGCGCAGCGCGTGGATGTAGACCTCCACGGTATTGCTGCCGACTTCGTCGTCCCAGCCATACAGCCGCTCCTGCAGTTGCGGCACCGACCACACCTTGCCGGGGCGCGCCATCAGCGCGGACAGCAGCGCAAACTCGCGCGCCGACAGCCGCACCGGTTCGCCGCGGCAGGTGGCTTCGCGCGTGGCGGGATTGAGCACGATGTCGCCGTAGGTGACCAGCGGTTCGGCGCGCCCGGCGGCGCGGCGCGCCAGCGCGTGCATGCGCGCAGCCAGTTCCTGCAGGTCGAAGGGCTTGACCAGGTAGTCATCGGCGCCGGCATTGAGGCCGGCGACACGGTCGGCGACGGCATCGCGCGCGGTCAGGATCAGCACCGGCGTGGGCACGCCGCGCGCCCGCAGCGCGCGCAGCACCTCCAGGCCAGGGCGGCGCGGCAGTCCCAGGTCGAGCAGGATCAGGTCATAGCACGCCTGGCCGTCCGCGGCGGTGGTGGCCGCGGCCAGGCCCGCGTCACCGTCGCGCACCCAATCGACGGCAAATCCTTCCTGGCGCAGCGCCAGCTTGACGCTCTCGCCGATCATGGCGTCGTCTTCGACCAGCAGCACGCGCATGGCTAACCGTTCCTCGCGCCGCCAAGGCGCTCGGCCAGCGCATGCGCCAGCCCGGGCAGCGCCGGATGGCTGGCGGTGATGACATGGACCGGCACCGCCTCGAGCCAGCCGCGCATGCGGCCCTTGGCGACAAAGCGCTCGGCGAATACCGAGTCCCGCAGCGCCGGCACGAAGCGCGGCAGGATACCGCCGCCCAGATAAACGCCGCCGCGCGCACCGATCACCAGCGCGATATCGGCCGCAACCGAGCCCAGCAGCCCGAAGAACACCGCCATGGCGCGCTGGCACAGCGGGTCGTTGCGCTCGAAGGCGCCCGCGGTGACCTGCGCCGGCTGCAGCGGCGCGAGCAAAAGCGTACCCGTTTCTGCGGCCAGCGCGGCATGGATATGCGACAGCCCGCTGCCGCTCAGCAGCCGCTCGGCCGAGACCCGGCCGACGTTGCGATGGGCCGCGCGCCACGCGATCCATTCGTCGTCGGTGTCCGGCATCAGCTCGATATGGCCCCCTTCGCCGGCCAGCGCCACGGTCTGCCCGCCCGGTGCCGGCACCAGTCCGGAAACGCCCAGCCCGGTGCCGGGCCCGACCAGCGCCAGCGGCGCGGTGCGCACGGCAGTGCCGGCGCGCACCTGCGCCAGGCTGTCGGCGGGCAGGTGCGGCAGCGCCAGCGCCAGCGCGGTGAAGTCGTTGATGGCCACCAGCGTCTGCAGTCCCAGCGCGCGCCGCATGCCGTCGATCGAGAAGGTCCAGTTGTGATTGGTCAGCCGGACCTGGTCGCCGGTCACGGGATTGGCCAGGCCGATCGCCGCGTGGCGCGGCGTGGGCTGGCCCGCGCCGGCCAGGCCGTCGAGGTACTGGCGCAGCGCGGCCTCGAGCGACGGGAAATCGGACACCTTCAGCGCCGTCACCGGCCCGATCCGCATGGGCGCGGTCTCCAGCGCAAAGCGCACGTTGGTGCCGCCTACATCGCCGAGCAGGCGCGGGAAGTCAGCGGAGAAGGATGCGGTAGTAGCCATGGCAGCGGATCTCGTTTCTCGCGCAAAGGGGCAGGCGCGGCGGTCAGGTCTTGAACACGTCAAACCCGTGCCGGTGCCGCGCCAGCACCAGGCTGACCGGCAATGACGGCGTGGGGCCCTGCAGCGCGCGCGCCAGCACCGCGGCCTTGGCCGCGCCGGACACGGACAGGAACACGCGCTCGGCGGCCAGCAGCGCGGCCAGGTTCAGCGTGATGCGGGCATGCGGCGCCACCGTCGGATGCGTGATGGCGTAGCCCGGCTGCGGCTCGCTCAACGCGTCCTGCAGTTCGGGCGCATCCGGGAACAGCGAGGCGGTATGGCCGTCCTCGCCCATGCCCAGCACCACCACGTCGGGCTGCCGGAACGCGGCGTTGGCACGCGCCACCGCCTGCGCGGGCGCGGCAGCGTCCTGCGCATCGGCAATCAGCGGCACGAAGGCGGCGCTGGCAGCCGCTTCGCGCAGCAGGTGGGCGCGTACCAGCGCGGCGTTGCTGTCGGCGTGGTCGGGCGGCACCACGCGCTCGTCGACCAGCGTGATGGTCACCGCGTCCCAGCGCACGTGCCGGTGGCGCAGCCGCTCGAACATCGCCACCGGCGAGCGTCCGCCCGAGACGGCCAGCACCGCCCAGCCCTTGACGCGCACGGCGAGGTCCAGCGCATTGCCGATCGAGATCGCCAGGGCTTCGGCCTGGTCCATCGGCGTGGGATGTTCAAACAGGCGCATGGCGGCCTCCTTTGCGAGTGGTGCGAGCCGATGGCTCAGGCTTCCTCGTGCCACAGGCCGCCGTCGCGCGACATCAGCGCGGACGACGCCGCCGGGCCCCAGGTGCCGGCGGTATAGGGCTTGGGCGGGACGGTGCTCGCTTCCCACGTGTCGAGAATCGGCTCGACCCAGCGCCACGCCTGCACCTGCTCGTCGCGGCGCACGAACAGGCCGAGCCGGCCGCGGATCACGTCCAGCAGCAGCCGTTCATAAGCGCCGGCGCGGCGCACCTTGAACGAATTGGCGAAGTCCAGGTCGAGCGAGGTGGGCGTCAGTTCCAGCGTATCGCCGGGCTGCTTGACCAGGCAGTACAGGCGGATGCTTTCCTCGGGCTGCAGCTGGATCACCAGCCGGTTCTGCGGCGACTGCGTCAGCGGCCGCGGGAAGATCGCGTGCGGCACGTCGCGGAAGTGGATCACGATCTCGGCCACGCGCGACTGCATGCGCTTGCCCGTGCGCAGGTAGAACGGCACGCCTTCCCAGCGCCAGTTGGCGATCTCGGCCTTGATCGCGACAAAGGTCTCGGTACGGCTGTCTGCCGCGATGCCGGCTTCCTCCAGGTAGCCGGGCACGGGCTTGCCGCCGATCGCGCCGGAGCGGTACTGGCCGCGCACTGTCTTCTCGGCCACGTCCTGCGGCGTGATCGGCTTGAGCGCCTTCAGGATCTTGATCTTCTCGTCGCGGATCGCGTCTTCGCTCAGGCTGGCCGGAGGCTCCATCGCCACCATGCACAGCAGCTGCAGCAGGTGGTTCTGCACCATGTCGCGCAGCGCGCCGGTGCGATCGTAGAAGTCGCCGCGCGTTTCCACGCCGAGTTCTTCGGCGATGGTGATCTGCACGTCCTGCACCCACTCGCGGCGCCACAGCGGCTCGAACAGCGCGTTGCCGAAGCGGATCGCCATCAGGTTCTGCACCGATTCCTTGCCGAGGTAATGGTCGATGCGGTAGATCTGCTCTTCGGCAAAGAACTTCGCCACCGCGGAGTTGATCGCCTCGTTCGATTCCAGGTCATGGCCCAGCGGCTTTTCCAGCACGATGCGGACATTGGGCGCATGGCGGGTGTTCAGGCCGGTGCGCGCCAGCTGCTCGCAGATCGATACGAACAGGTGCGGTGCGGTGGCGAGATAGCACACCACCACCTCGGGCTTGCGCGACAGCAGCTGCCCGGCCAGCGCATCGAAATGCGCCGGCACGCGTGCATCGGCCTGCACGTAGACGATGCGTGCGCAGAACCTGTCCCATGATTCGGGTGGCGCGTGGGCCAGTGCGGGCCGCACGGTCTGCTCCAGCGAGGCGACGTAGTCCGCGCTCGACATCGACTGGCTGCCGGTGGCGAGAATGCGCGCGGCGGGATGCAGCAGGCCCGCGTGATGCGCATCGAACAGGGACGGCAGCAGCTTGCGCCGCGCCAGGTCGCCGGTGCCGCCGAACAGCACCATGTCGAAATCAGGCATGCTCACCCTGCGCTCCTTGAAGATTCGAGTTGTCACGGCCGGCACGCAATGGCCGGCCGGGCTGCGGCCAGTTTACGTGAGTCGCTACGGCTTGGCGAGGCGAGCGTACCCATTTCTGCGTGGTTCGCACCGGCCGCGGGCGCCCTCGGGACGTGCAGGGCCCGGCAAAGTGCGCTAGGCTGAAAGCTCACCCGCAGGAGAACCCCATGCCACGTCATCCAGTGCTCGAGCGGGTCACCGCCCGCATCGTCTCCCGCAGCGCCGCCTCGCGCCAGGCGTATCTTGAGCGCACCCGCGCCATGGCCGGGCAGAAGGTCGAACGCGCACAGCTTTCCTGTACCAACCTGGCGCACGCGGTGGCCGCCATGCCGGACGCCGCCAAGATCCGGCTCAAGGCCGACGAGCGGCCCAACCTGGCCATCGTCTCGGCCTACAACGACATGCTGTCCGCGCACCAGCCGCTGCTGGCCTTCCCGCAATGGCTCAAGGAAGCCGCGCTCGAAGCCGGCGGCACCGCGCAGTTCGCCGGCGGCACGCCGGCGATGTGCGATGGCGTCACGCAGGGACAGGACGGCATGGACCTGTCCCTGTTCTCGCGCGACGTGATCGCGCTGGCCACCGCGGTGGCGCTGTCGCACCAGATGTTCGATGGCGCGCTGTACCTGGGCGTATGCGACAAGATCGTGCCCGGCCTGGTGATGGGCGCGCTGTCCTTCGGCCATTTGCCCGCGGTGTTCGTGCCGGGCGGGCCAATGACCACCGGCATCAGCAACGATGAGAAGGCGCGCACCCGGCAGCTCTATGCCGAAGGCAAGATCGGCCGCAAGGAGCTGCTCGAGGCCGAGACCCGTTCCTACCACGGCCCGGGCACCTGCACGTTCTACGGCACCGCCAATTCCAACCAGATGCTGATGGAAGTGATGGGCCTGCATTTGCCGGGCACGGCTTTCGTCAATCCCAACACGCCGCTGCGCGAGGCGCTCACGCGCGAGGCCGCGCGCCAGGCGCTGAAGCTGGTGCACGGCGGCGAGCGCTATACGCCGGTGGCCGAGGTGCTGGACGAGCGCGCCTTCGTCAACGGCATCGTCGGGCTGCTGGCCACCGGCGGCTCCACCAACCATACGCTGCACCTGATCGCGATGGCGCGCGTGGCCGGCATCGTGCTGAGCTGGGACGATTTCGACGAACTCTCCGCGGTGGTGCCGCTGCTGGCGCGCGTGTACCCCAATGGCAAGGCCGACGTGAACCAGTTCCAGGCCGCCGGCGGGCTGCCGGTGGTGATTCGCGGGCTGCTGGCGCTCGGGCTGCTGCACGACGACGTCACCACCATCGTCGGCCGGGGCCTGCAGGACTACACGCGCGAGCCCGTGCTGCGCGACGGCACGCTGACGTGGATCGACGGCCCGGCCGCACCGCTCGATGACAGCATCGTCCGCGGCGCCGACGCGCCCTTCGCGCCGGACGGCGGCATCAAGCTGCTCGACGGCAGGCTCGGCCGCGCGGTCATCAAGACCTCCGCGGTGAAGCCCGAGCACCAGGTGGTGCAGGCGCCGGCAATCGTGTTCGAGCATCAGGACGATGTGCTGCACGCCTTCAAGCGCGGCGAGCTGGAGCGCGACTTCATCGCGGTGCTGCCGTGGCAGGGCCCGGCATCGTGCGGCATGCCGGAGCTGCACAAGCTCACGCCCACGCTGACGGTGCTGCAGGACCGCGGCTTTCGCGTGGCGCTGGTGACCGACGGACGCATGTCGGGCGCATCGGGCAAGGTTCCGGCAGCCATCCACGTCTGCCCGGAAGCGCTGCGCGGCGGTGCGATCGCGCGCGTGCGCACCGGCGACATGATGCGCGTGGACGCGCCCGCCGGCACGCTCGACGTGCTCGTGCCCGACGACGAATGGCAGGCGCGCACGCCGGCCAGCTCGGACCTCGGCGCCAATCGCCACGGCGTCGGCCGCGACCTGTTCGCAACCTTCCGCCGCCAGGTCAGCACGGCCGAAAGCGGTGCCTGCACGCTGTTTTCGGATGAGGGCGAGGCGCAGGACGCGCACGGCTAGCCGGGCTGCCGCGCCGGCTGGCGCGGCGGCTGGTGCGGTGCGGTGCCGGCCGGCCGCGGCGCCGCCGACGGCGCACTGTCGGCTACTTTCACCACGCCCGGCACCGCGGATGCGCCCGGCACGTGCAGTTCCTGGATCGGCACCGCCAGCTTGCTGCCGGCTTGCTCCAGCACCTGCTTGATGCGCTCGTAGAAGGCGAAGCGCACGTTCCAGTAATCGTCGTTCGAGGTCCAGTAGCGCACGTTCAGCGTGATGCCCTGTTGCGTGTAGTTGACCACCATGGTTTCGGGGGCGGGCTCGGCAAGCAGCCGCGGCTCGCGTGCCAGCATCGCGCGCAGCGCTTCCAGGCTGCGCTGCACGTCGCTGTCGAAGGTCACCGTGGCCTCGATGTCCGCGCGCCGCGTCGCGTTCTCGCTGTAGTTGGTGATGGCGCTGCCCCACAGCTTGCCGTTGGGCACGCGCAGGCAGACGCCGTCGAAGGTGGTCAGCTCGGTCATGAAGAGCCCGGTCTCGCGCACCGTGCCGGCGATTCCCTGCGCATCGATGTACTGGCCCACGCGGAACGGGCGCAGCAGCACCAGCATGATGCCGGCGGCAATGTTCTGCAGGGTGCCCTGCAGCGCCAGCCCGATCGCCAGGCCGGCGGCGCCCAGCATGGCGATGATGCTGGCGGTCTGCACGCCGAACTGCGAGAGCACCAGCACGATGGTCAGCACGCGCACCATCCACTGCAGCGCATTGGCCAGCAGCGGTCGCATGGTGGCGTCAACATGGGTGCGGCCGAGCGCGCCCCGCGCCGCGGTGCCCACGCGGCCGGACAGCCACCAGCCGATGATCAGGATCAGGATGGCCGCCAGGCAGTTCATGCCCTGGTTGATGGCGAACCGGACCAGGTAGGACCAGCCCGCCTCCAGCTGGTTGGCATCGATAAAGTCGAGATTCATGGGAGCGGCTCCGTTTGCGGTTGTTGTCAGGGTTGTCGACGGTGCTGGCCTTGGGCAGATGCGTACCCGCTTCTGCGTGCGGTGCCGGCCTCCGGAGCGCTCTGCCGGAACGCCTTGCACAGGATCCCGTTTGACAAATTAGTGGATATTGAACGCACAATGTCAGACGATCACCAACAAAGCCGGAAACACGACACATAGGAGGGGACAAGCGAAGCGGGAGCGGGTTCCCGCGACTGGCGCGGCAACCGGGTCGCGTCGGCGCCAGGCCTTGCGCCGCAACGGCTGGCGCCGGACAACCCGGACGCCGATGAAGGCTAGGTGCCTGCGCGCCAGGCGCCAGGGGCTACGCCGAATGCGGCCCGGAAACGGCGGCTCAGGTGGCTGGCCGAGGCAAAGCCGGCGCGGACCGCGACTTCGTGCAGCGGGCGGCTCGGATCGGCCAGCAGCTGTTGCGCCCGCTCCAGGCGGGTCTGCAGCACCCACGCATGCGGCGGCATGCCGAACGACACCCGGAACATGCGCGCGAAGTGGAATTCCGACAGTCCCGCCAGGGCCGCCAGTTCGCCCAGCGTCGGGTTGCTTTCCGGATGGCCTTCGATCCAGTCGCGCACGGTCCGCCGTGCCTGCGCCGACAAGCCGCCGCGCCAGTCGGTCGGGGCGGCGCGGCCGGCATGGGTCAGCACCAGGTGGCTGAGCGCCTCGTGGGCCAGCGCATTGCCGGCCATGCGCGCCTCGGGCGACTGCCAGTCGAGCGCGGCAAGCCGCAGGCTCAGGGCATGCAGGCGCGGATCGTCGGCAAAGGTCAGGTCGCGCAGGGCCACCGCGCGCGGCTCGCGGTCGAGCAGGCGCACGCAGTGCCAGGCCAGGGCCTCGGGGCGGAAATACAGATGCAGGAAGCGCTGCGGGCCGCCGACATGCCAGCGCGACTCATGGTCGGCCGGCAACAGGCACAGCCTGCCCGGAGCCCCCTTGTTGTCCGGCTGGTCGCGCCGGAACGTGGCATGACCGCCCTGCAGATAGACCGACATGGTGTGGTGGCCGGGCCGCGCATAGCCGGTGCTGTCGTCCCGGTTGCGCCACAGCGCCACGCCCAGGCCATCGCCCAACGGGGCGGCGCGCTCCAGCGAAGCGCGCGAGCCGCTGAGCGCGGCAAACACCGCGTGGCGCTGGAGCGGATCGGTCGGCAAGGTCATGGGACGCAAGGCATGGCGGGACGCGGACGGGCATGGGCGGCACAACTTTCAGCGACGAAAGTCGACGCGCGAGACCTCACTATACCGCCGTCCGTGCTGCGGCCGCGCACGCAGAAACGGGTACGCTGTGGCCGTCGCCGGGCTGGGTTCGGGCCCGGCTTGCGCGCCCGGTTTCCCGATTCACGCCGGATGTTCATGCAGCTTGTCTCGCGCCGCCAGTGCGGGGAACAGGCGCATCCACACCGCCACCACCAGCAGCGTGCCGACCCCGCCCAGGATCACGGCGCCCACCGGGCCGAGCAGCGCGGCGGTGACGCCGGACTCGAACTCGCCCAGCTGGTTGGAAGCGCCGATAAATACCGAATTGACGGCGCCGACGCGCCCGCGCATGTCGTCGGGCGTATCGAGCTGGACCAGCGTGGAGCGCACCACCACGCTGATCATGTCCGAGGCGCCCAGCACCACCAGCGCCGCCATCGACAGCGGCAGCCACGTCGAGACCCCGAACACGACCGTGGCGACCCCGAATACCGCCACCGCGGCGAACATGACGCGTCCGGCGCGCCGGTTCAGCGGATGGCGCGCCAGCCACAGCGCCATCGCCAGCGCGCCGATCGCCGGCGACGAGCGCAGCAGTCCCAGCCCCCACGGGCCGGTATGCAGGATGTCGCGCGCGTAGATCGGCAGCAGTGCCGCGGCGCCGCCGAGCAGTACCGCGACCATATCCAGCGAAATCGCGCCCAGCAGCACCGGGCGGCTGCGGATATAGGCGAATCCTGCAAAGACGGTGCGCACGCTGACCGGCGCGGTCAGCCGTTGCGCCGCCTGGCGCAGCGTGATGCCGCCCACCAGCAGCGCGGCGATCGCGAACAGCGTCGCGCTCAGCGTGTACACCACCCCCGGGCCCGCCACATAGGCGAAGCCGCCGATGGCCGGGCCGATGATGATGGCGGCCTGCCCGGCCGAGCTGGCCAGCGCCACCGCGCGCGGCAGCTGCCGCGGCGTGACCACGCTGGGCAGCAAGGCCTGCAGCGTCGGGTTCTCGAACGCGCGCGTGGCGCCGATCAGCGCGACGAAGACAAAGATGTGGTGGCTGTCGATCCAGCCGCCCAGGCTGGCGGCGGCCATGCCGGCGGCCAGCATCGCCTCGAGCGACTGGCAAGTGCGCACGATGCGGCGCCGGTCGAAGCGGTCCGCGACGTGGCCCGACATCAGGATCAGCGCCACCGACGGCAGGAACTGCACCAGCCCGACCATGCCCAGCATCAGCGGGTCGCGTGTCAGGTCGTAAATCTGCCAGCCCACCGCCACGGTGAAGATCTGGTAGCCGATGGTGGTGCACAGCCGCGCGAACCAGTAGCGGCGAAAGACGGAATCACGGAAGACGCTGTCCGGCTCGGCGGCCGGAACGGTGGCAGGGGAAGACATCGGAGCGGCAGGAAAGGGGCGGAGATTGCGCGTGGGCACCGGATCAAGCCCGTCGGGATCGCGACCGGCGCCATGCGCAAAGGGCAGATTCTAAAGCGTGGGCTTAATTGCTGCATGCAGATGCCCACGCCTGCACACCAGAGCTGAAAAATGTGCGGAATAAAGCGCGGCGCTTGCCTCGTTGTCAGCACAATGATGCAGAGACGCGACACGCGCAGGCGGCGCAACGCCGGGCTTCTCGCTTTTGAGAATCACTCGCATTTATAATCGCCGCCCATTGGCGCGACCGTCCGGACCACCGCTTCCGGCGCAACGTGACGCGCCGCTCTCCCAGGAAACTCACCTTGCAGCCCGCTTTCCGCCTGACCGGGGGTGCCATCGGCGCCGCCCTGCTGTTTGCCCAGCTCGCCGCGATGCCGGTCCACGCCGCCGAAGCGGCTTCCGCAACGCCCACCACTGCCCCCGCCGCCAATACCGAAGCCACGCTGAACACGGTGACCGTGGTAGGCAACTGGCTGGAAAACGCCAACGAGGCCAAGGTGCTGGAGCATCCGGGCGCGCGTACCATCGTCGATCGCGAGACCTTTGCCGAAGCCGGCGCCAACAATGTGCGCGAAGTGCTGCGCCGCATTCCCGGCGTGCAAGTGCAGGACAACAACGGCACCGGCGGCAGCGATGTCTCGCTGAACGTGGGCGTGCGCGGCCTGACCTCGCGGCTGTCGCCGCGCTCGACCATCCTGATGGACGGCATCCCGCTGGCGGTGGCGCCCTACGGCCAGCCGCAGCTGTCGATGGCGCCGCTGTCGCTGGGCAACCTCGAGGCCATCGACGTGGTGCGCGGCGCAGGCTCGGTGCGCTACGGCCCGCAGAACGTGGGCGGCATCATCAACTTCGTGACGCGCCCGATCCCGACGACCTTCGCCGCCGATGCCTCGGTCTCGACCGACATCTACAGCCACGGCGGCAACGTCAAGACCAACCCCACCGCATTCATCGGCGGCACCAACGAGCAGGGCCTGGGCGGCGCGCTGCTGTACTCGGGCATCCACGGCAACGGCTACCGCGCCAGCAACGACCACGTCAATATCGACGACCTGCTGCTCAAGGGCGCCTACCGGATCTCGAAGACCGACTCGCTGAGCGCGGCGTTCCACTACTACGAAGGCACGGCCGGCATGCCGGGCGGGCTGACGCCGGCGCAGTACGCGGCCGACCCGTTCCAGTCGGTGCGCCCCTACGACAATTTCAGCGGCCGGCGCCACGACTTCAGCCTGAAATACAGCCACAACGACGCGGACCGCAAGTTCGAGGTGCTGACCTACTACACCGACAGCTTCCGCGGCAGCAATATCGAGCAGGAAGGCACGGGCGCTCAGGCCGGCCGGCGCCGCCTGACCGCGGCCCCGCGCAACTACCACACCTTTGCAATCGAGCCGCGCTACTCGCAGCTGTTTCGCGGCGACGGCATGAGCCACGAGGTCAGCGTCGGCTACCGCTTCCTGCGCGAAGCCAGCGACGAGCAGGCATCGCGCACGGCGTATTACGTGCCGGGTTCGATCGATGCCACTACCCTGCCCTCGCCGGTCTACCAGTGGCGCACCGGCGGCACCACCGCCAACGCGGTCTATATCGACGACACCATCAACGTCGGCAACTGGACCATCACGCCCGGCCTGCGCTACGAGTTCATCCGTTCGTACGTGACCGACAACTTCAGCGGTGTGCGCCGCGACGTGTCTTCCAACGAGCCGCTGCCGTCGCTGGCGGTGATGTACCACGTCAGCGACCAGTGGAAGCTGTTCGCCAACGCCGGCGTGTCGTTCGGCCCGCTGCAGTATTTCCAGATCGCGCAGACCACCAATGGCCTGACGCCGGAAAAGGCCAAGACCTACGAGATCGGCACGCACTTCAACGCCAATGGCTGGGGCGGCGAGCTGACGCTGTTCAACATCGACTTCGACGACGAGCTGCAGCTGCGCGGCGGCACCGGCGGCGCGCCGGATGCGTGGACCAACCTTGGCGCGACCACCCACCGCGGCGTGGAATCGTCGCTGCGCTATGACTTCGGCGCGCTCGACAAGTCGCTGATGGGCCTGTCGGCCTACGCCACCTACACCTACACCGAAGCCACCTATAACCAGGGCAACTTCGCCGGACGCGACCTGCCGTTCTATTCGCGCCACGTGGCCACGGTGGGCATGCGCTACGCGCGCAACCGCTGGTCGTTCAATGTCGACGGCTTTGCGCAGTCCAGGCAGCATTCGCCGGGCGACCCGAGCACGTCGACCACCTACCAGACCGCGGAAAGCGCCAATGGCGCGCTGGGCGATATCCCGGGCTATGCGCTGATGAACCTGCGCGTGGGCTATGACTTCGGCAAGGCTGCGCAGAACCTGAAGCTGGCGGTGGGCGTGAAGAACGTGTTCGACAAGCGCTATTTCACGCGCTCGACCGACAACAATGCCGGCAAGTATGTGGGCATGCCGCGCACGTTCTATATCCAGGCGTCGCTGGCGTATTGATCGGGTTTAGAGAGCGCCAGGCAACGGAACGGCAAAACGGCTCGCCATGGCGAGCCGTTTTGCTTTGCAGAGCACGACGATCAGACGATCTCGCGCGTCTCCAGGAACTGCAGCTCCGGGAACCGTTCCTGCGTCAGCCGCAGGTTGACCATGCTCGGCGCCAGATACACGTGGTCGCCGGCCCCGTCCAGCGCCACGTTGTGCCCGGCCTTGGCGATCAGCTTCTCGATCTCCGCCGGCGTGCCCTTGAGCCAGCGCGCGGTGGCGCATTCATGCGATTCGAAGATGGCATCGACGCCGTATTCATGCTCCAGCCGGTGCGCCACCACGTCGAACTGCAGGATACCCACGGCACCCAGCACCAGGTCGTTGGAGGCCAGCGGGCGGAACATCTGCGTGGCGCCCTCTTCCGCCAGCTGCTGCAGGCCCTTCTGCAGCTGCTTGACCTTGAGCGGGTTGTTCAGGCGCGCGCGGCGGAAGAACTCCGGCGCGAACGACGGGATGCCGGTGAACTTGAGCGGCTCGCCCTCGGTGAAAACATCGCCCAGGCGGATGGTGCCGTGGTTGGGCACGCCGATAATGTCGCCGGCGTAGGCCTCTTCGGTAGTGTTGCGGTCCTGCGCCATGAAGGTGATGGCGTTGTTGATCGCCACGGTCTTGCCGGCCGACACGTGCAGCAGCTTCATGCCGCGCTCGAAGCGGCCCGAGCACACGCGCACGAAGGCAATGCGGTCGCGGTGGCGCGGATCCATGTTGGCCTGGATCTTGAACACGAAGCCGGTGAACTTGGGCTCCTGCGGCTCGACCACGCGCGACTCCGTGTTGCGTGCCAGCGGCGGCGGCGACAGTTCGCACAGCGCATCCAGCAGCGACTGCACGCCAAAGTTGTTGATGGCCGAGCCAAAGTACACCGGCGTCTGCTTGCCGTTCAGGAAGGCCGCCTTGTCGAAGGTATGCGAGGCCCCGCGCACCAGCTCGATCTCGATGCGCAGCTCTTCGGCCTGGCTGCCGAGGATGCGGTCCAGCTCGGGATTGTCCAGACCGTCGAGAATCGCGGCGGTGCCCTTGTCGCCGTGCGGGTCGAACAGCTGCACCTTGTCGTCGATCAGGTGGTACACGCCCCGGAAGGCCTTGCCCATGCCGATCGGCCAGGTCATGGGCGCACACTGGATCTGCAGCACGTCCTCGATTTCGTCGAGCAGTTCGATCGGCGAGCGGCCTTCGCGGTCGAGCTTGTTGATGAAAGTCAGGATGGGGGTGTCGCGCAGCCGGCAGACGTTCAGCAGCTTGATGGTCTGCGCTTCCACGCCGTTGACCGAGTCGATCACCATCACCGCCGAGTCCACCGCCGTCAGCGTGCGGTAGGTGTCTTCGGAGAAGTCCTCGTGGCCCGGCGTGTCGAGCAGGTTGACGATGTTCTCCTGCGCCTTGCCATCCGCGCTCTCGCGGCTGTACGGGAACTGCATCACCGACGACGTCACCGAAATGCCGCGCTGCTTTTCCAGCTCCATCCAGTCCGACGTGGCATGGCGATCGGCCTTGCGCGCCCGCACTTCGCCCGCGACCTGGATCGCGCCACCGAACCACAGCAGCTTTTCGGTCAGGGTGGTCTTGCCCGCATCGGGGTGGGAGATGATGGCGAAGGTGCGTCGACGCGCAATTTCAGAAACGAGCGAGCTCACGGCAGCGGAGTTTGACTGGGAAACAATGGGATGGCCCGGCGGTGGCCGGAACCGGGACCGGCAGCGCCGCGGGCGGCCGCAGGGCCGGGCCCTGCGGGCACGCGAAGGGAATGGGGCGGTATTTTACCGGTTTGGGCGCCGCTACGGGATTTGTGTTGTCCACGGCCCCCGCCCGGTCCGCCAACGGCGCCGCCGCTACCCTGCCAGCTTGTCCGCCGGCTTGCCGCGCAGGCTGCCGAACTGCAACGCGTACTGGCGCGTCAGTTCGGCGCCAAAGAAGAAGATCTGTGCCGAGTAATACACCCATAGCATCAACGCCACCACCGACCCCGCCGCGCCATAGGAAGAGGCCACGGCGCTGTTGCCCAGATACAGCCCGATCAGCCGCTTGCCGATCGAGAACAGCAGTGCGGTGATGACCGCGCCCATGGTGACGTCGCGCCACGCAATGCGCGCATTGGGCAGCATCTTGAAGATCACCGCGAACAGCGCGGTCACCACGGCGAACGAAAACAGCGAGGAAATGGCTTCGGCGACCGGTGCCAGCCACGTCTGCGTCCACAACTGCCCCCAGATGCGCTCGACCACCGCCAGCGCCGCATTGACGATCAGCGACACCAGCAGCATGAACGCCAGCACCAGCACCAGGCTGAACGACAGCAGGCGCGTGCGCAGCAACTGGCGCCAGCCGGCGGTGTCGGGCACCGGCACATGCCAGATATCGTCCAGGCTGCTTTTCAGTTCGGCAAAGGCACTGGTGGCGCCGACGAACAGGATGCCGGTCGCGATTAGCGCGGCCATGCCGCTGCCGCCTGCGCGGTGCGTCGCGGCCAGGATGCCTTCGATGGCGGCGGCGCCCTGGTCGCCGACCAGCCCCTCGAGCTGCGCGAAGATCTCCCCGCGCGCCGCCTCGGCGCCGAAGAACAGGCCGGCGATCGAAATCACCAGCACCAGGATCGGCGCCAGCGAGAACAGCATGTAGAAGGACAGCGCCGCGCCCTTGCTGGCGGCGCGGTGCGCGAACCACGAGGTGATGGCAGCGCCCACGACGCGCAGCGTGCGCGCACCGGTGTGGCGGTCGGGCAGCCAGTGCGGACGGTGCCGGCGCGGCGGCGGCACGCCTTGGGCGGCAGACGAGGAGGAAGGTTCGTTCTTGTCAGTCACGGCCTGGTGCTGGCGCGATCCGGTGCGGGGACCGCGGAGTGAGTGGCCCGCGCGGCAGGCCCTGCGTTCATCATACTGCGCATTGCGCCGCTTGCCCAAGGCGGGCCTGGCGCGGCGCGCCGCAGGCTACCTGCTACAGTAAGACCAGGCATATCTGCCGGCGCATCCGTTGCCCGCGCGCCGGCGCAAGGAGGCAACCGTGACCTGCAACCCGCGCGCACGCCCGGCGGCCGTGCTGGCAATCGTCGCCGTGCTCGGCTGCGCCGGCTGCGAGCGCAGCCAGCCCGGCCCCAAGCCTATCTCCGGCACCGCATCGTCCGCCATGCCCTCGGCAGCGCCCGCTGCGACACCGTCCAGCCCCGCCAATCCCTCGGGCGCCCCGGGCCAGCCCCGGTGATGGCGCACCTGCCGCGACCCTGGGCGTACCTGTTTCTGCGTGGCCGCACACCGCTCCGTCGGGTTGAGGGATGCACGGCGGTTACTCGCGTGCATGACTGATGTAAGGCCGGTTTCAACCGTGCAACGGACTGAGCGGCCGGGGCACCACGCGCCGAGCGCCCGGCAAAGCGCCGGCCAGTGCGCGCCAGCGGACGCCAGCGCCATGCCTGCGCCGCCGCGGCACTTGCGCATCGCGTTGCAGTGGCGAAACCGATCGGTCCGGCGCCGCGGTACAGTGGTGGCCCCGCGCTGCCCTGCGTCGCGAAAGGCCGCATGGCACAAGCGTTTGCGGCCCTTGGCACACTTGTCGCTCTGACTTGGCCAGGGCGCGCCGTGCAGGCTTGCGGCGGTTCCGTCAAACCCTTCGTCGCGCTGGAGATCCCTACATGCGTCACCCGCCTTCCCGCATGACGGCGCGCCGGCGCGCATACCGCCTGGCCGGTCCGCCGCCATCAGAGACGGACCTGGTGTCGGCGCCGCTGCTGCCCTATCCGCGCGCGCGCGTGCAAGTCGCGCGCAGCGCGCACGGCATGGCTTGCGTGGCGATCCGACGACCGGCGCAGGCCAGTCCGGCCTGCCGCCGGCACGCGGGCAAGCGGCGCGCATGACGGGCCGAAAAGAACAAGCGGCACGCGAGCCAGCGTGATCGCGCGGATTAGTGTTCCGTCCCCCGGCGGGCACTTTTTTTCCACAGGGAGATGCCGACCATGAAAGCTGCAATGCTCGCCACGGCGCTGGCGATTGGCTCGGGCAGCGCGGCAGCGGCCAGCTACGCGTGGTTCGACCGCCCCGACGCGGCCGATGCGAACAGCCACGCCGCGGTCAGCAACGATGTCTATGTGCGCGGCTTCGGCTGGGCCTGGGGAGAACTGCGTCTGGACCCGGACACGGCGGGCAGCGATGCGATCGCGCCGCCCGCGCGCCAGGCCCGCGACAGCCAGCGCCGCCGCGACATCGTGCCGTGGCAACAGCAGGACGCATGCGAGCCGCCGCGGCGGACGCGCGGCAAGATCAGCATGAACCTCGCCTCCAGGCCAGCGCAGTCGGCAGGCGGCGGGTTCGCGGGCGGGACGGGGGCCTCACGGCCTCCGCGGGTGGTGCGCTGACGTGCCGGCCGGCACGGGGAAAGGCGGAACCGGCGAGCGGACGTCGCCGGTTCCCCTTTCCCGCTGGCGCCTGTTCCGCCGATCGGGCAACGGCGCTCCCCGGGGTTTGATGCCCCGTTGCGCTATTCGCCCGCCGAGGCGTGGCTGTCCACGCGGATGTTGTGCTTGTGCATGAGCCGGTACAGGGTCACGCGCGACACATTGAGCTCGCGCGCGGCCGGCACCACGTGAAAGCCGTGGCTGGCCATCACGGTGCGGATCGCTTCGCGCTCGGCCTCTTCGCGGATTGCATCGAGGGTCTTGCGCGGCAGCTCGGCGCCGCCGTGCAGCTGCAGGTCTTCGGCGGTGATCTTGCGGTTGTCGGTCATCACGATGGCGCGGCGCACGCGATTGATCAGCTCGCGCACGTTGCCTGGCCAGGCGTACTGCATCATCGCCTGCGTCGCGCACGCGGAGAACCCGCGGATACGGCGGTGCGCCTCATGGCCGTGCTCGGCCAGCACGGCATTGGCCAGCAGCAGGATGTCCTCGCCGCGCTCGCGCAGCGGCGGAATGGACAGCGTCAGCACGCACAGGCGGTGGAACAGGTCCGAACGAAAGCGCCCATCGCCCTGCGCCGCCACCAGGTCCACGTGCGTGGCCGAGATGATGCGCAGGTTCAGCGGTATCGACTGGTGGCCGCCCAGCCGGGTGATGGTGCCCTGTTGCAGGAAGCGCAGCAGCGCCACCTGGCTTTCCAGCGGCAGGTCGCCGATCTCGTCGAGGAACAGCGTGCCGCCCTCCGCTTGCTCGATCCAGCCGATCTTGCGCTGGTTGGCGCCGGTGAATGCGCCCTTTTCATAGCCGAACAGCTCCGATTGCACCAGGTGCGAAGGGATGGCGCCGCAGTTGATGGCAATGAACGGGCCCTTGCGCCGGCTCGAGGCATCGTGGATCGCCTGGGCCGCCAGCTCCTTGCCGGTGCCGGACTCGCCCGAGATGAATACTGGCGCTTCGTTGTGCGCCACCTTGGCCAGCGAGCGGAACATTGCCCGCATCGCCGCGCATTCGCCGATCATGGTGCCGCGCGACGCGCTTTCCTGTGGGCGCGTACCATGCAACGACGCCATGCCGCGCGCATGCCGCAGCGTGTACAGCAGTTCGGGCATCGAGAACGGCAGGCGCACGTAGTCGACGCAATAGTCGCGGATCATCCGCCGTACGCGCTCGTTGGCAAGCATCGCATCGGAGGTGATCGCGACCCAGGTGATATGCAGGTGCTGCAGCGCCTGCTCCAGCTGGGCGAACTCGGCCTCGCTGTAGTCGGACTGCAAGTCGATCACGCCCGCCGTGGGCGGGCAGGCGCGCACCGCGCGCTCGGCGTCGCGAACCTGCGCGACGCGGCGGATTTCCCATTCCGCGCCGATCACGGACGGGTCGAAACCAAAATCTTCATGACGCGACACGACTACGAGCTGTGCAGTGCGTGACGCCTTGCACAGTCGGTCCATCACGATCTCCCGGACGTTAGGCTTGTTCTTGGTGCCGGCACCCGTGGCCGCGACAGCGGCGCGCGTCCGTAGCGGACGGTGGGGCTGAACTGGCTGCGGGCATGGGCCCGCGGTCGACGTCGGTGTCACGAGCTGGACAGACTGCGGGTGGACTCATCAGGCGCGGCAAGGTCGTCCGCGCCCGGCTGAAGCTGCGCGAGGATGCGCCGTCGCACGGCCTCTTTTTCGCGCATCAACTCCACCCGAGGCGCCTGCGGCGACTGGCCGGAGTATTGGTAGTAGAGCGCCTTGTAGGTCAGCTGGCTCAGGATCCATTCCTGCAGCAGCGTGCGCTGACGTGCCAGTTCCCCTTCGAGCAGCCGATGGCGACGCAGCAGGTTGGACACCGCCGCACGCGCGCTGTCGCTGAGTTCGCTGTCTTCGGCAAGCAGGGCGGCAACATCGGCGATGGCCACGTCGCTCGCGGCCCGTTTGGCGGGCACTTCGCCTGCGGCTTCCCCCACGGCAGCCCAGGCTGGATGCATAGATCGGATGGAGCGGTTACTGGACTCCCTGACAGGCCCGATGACGGGTCGCCGGATCTCTCCTGCGGTCATGATTATCCCCGTTGAACAACATCCCCCGGCACTGCACGTCTACGTTTACCACTTTTTCAGTCTTGGAATTTTCTTGTCTGCGTGGCGCGCATGTTGTCCGCACGCTCCCGGATTGTGGGCGGCGCCGTCATGGATCTGACGGTCTCTGTCGCGAAAGCGCTGCCGCCCTGGCGCATTGCGCCGACGCGCTTCCGGCGTGGCTCCGGCACCCTGCCGCATAGACCGGAGTCAAGAAGGGGCGCTTGCCGCGCCCCTCTTTGCCACGCCTATAGTTCAGTGCATTTGCGGCGGTTTGTCCAGCCCCGAGTGGGTGACTTACAGCCAATCTCATCCTTTGGTATGAGCCCTCGCGCACACATGCGTACGCAGTGGCAACGGCACGCCAACGCGCGTTCTCGCGCGCCTGTGGCGCAACCATACTACGCAGAAACGGGTACGCTCCGACACCCCACCGCGGCAGGGACATAGCTGCTGCGGTGCTGCGCGCGCGGTCCCCGGCCTGCACGCAGAATCGGGTACGCCAGGCCGGCCGCGCAGCATCGCTTGTTCGCAGAAACGGGTACGCCGGCAGCGTGGGCTGAACGCGACGCCGGCCGCCTGGGCAACAAAAAGGGCGGCTCCTGGGCCGCCCTGCTATCGGGTGCTGCCGCGATCCCCGCGCGTCAGTGTCCCGGGAGGTAATAGAACTTGAAGATAAACACGGCGGCAATGATCCATACCATCACCGGCACGTTGCGCGCGCGCCCGGTCAGCAGCTTGAGCGCCGCATAGCTGATAAAGCCGAACGCCACGCCGTTGGCGACGGAATAGGTGAAGGGCATGCCCAGCGCCGTCATCACCGCGGGCACCACCTCGGTGACGTCGTTCCAGTCGATTTCCAGCAGCTCGCGCAACATCAGGCACGACACATACAGTAGCGCGGGCGCGGTGGCATAGGCGGGTACCGTTCCCGCCAGCGGCGCGATAAAGAGTGCCGCGAGGAACAGCACGGCCACCGTCACCGCGGTCAGGCCGGTACGTCCGCCCGCCTGCACGCCCGAGGCGCTTTCGATATACGCCGTGGTGGACGACGTGCCGAGGAACGAGCCAGCCATGATCGCGGTGCTATCGGCCATCAGCGCCTTGTTGAGCCGGTCCATCTTGCCGGCCTTGAGCAGGCCCGCGCGGTTGGCCACGCCCATCAGCGTGCCGGTCGCGTCGAACAGCTCCACAAGGAAGAACACCAGCACCACATTGATGATCCCGATCGACAGCGCGGCGGAGATATCGAGCTTGAACAGCGTCGGGCTCAGCGACGGCGGCGCGGAAAAGACACCGTGGAACGTGTTGCCGGCAAAGGCAAAACTCAGCAGCGTGGTGAGCAGGATGCCGATCAGGATGGCACCCTTCACACGCAGGTGGTCCAGCGCCACGATGACGAAGAAGCCGATGATCGCGAGCACCGCCGAAGGCTGGTGCAGGTCACCGAGGGTCACGAGCGTGGCCGGGCTGGCGGTCACGATGCCGGCGTTCTTCAGCGCAACGATGGCCAGGAACAAGCCGATGCCCGCGGTAATCGCCACGCGGATCGAATGCGGGATCCCATTGACGATCATCTCGCGCACGCGGAACAGCGTGACCAGCAGGAACAGGCAGCCGGAGATAAAGACAGCGCCCAGCGCCGCTTCCCACGGAAAGCCCATGCCCTTGACCACGGTGTAGGCGAAATACGCGTTCAGGCCCATGCCCGGTGCCATCGCGATCGGGTAGTTGGCGTAGAAGCCCATGATCAGCGTGCCGATCGCCGCGGCCACGCACGTGGCGACGAACACCGCGTCCTTGGGCATCCCCGCATCGCCGAGGATCGACGGGTTGACGAAGATGATGTACGCCATCGTCAGGAACGTGGTGATGCCCGCGAGGATTTCGGTACGGACATCGGTATGGTGCTCGCGCAGCTTGAATGCCCGCTCGATCAGCGACGGCGCGGCCTGGGCCGCGGCGGAGGTGGAAGTACCCGGCTTGGAAGCGGGATCCGGCATCGACATGAATGGTCTCCTGGTGTCTTATCGTGTCCGCGGCGACAGGGGCTCCGGAATCGGTCCAGGTGCCGGAGCGGGCTCGCCCGCCGGCCGCGCATGCCCTGAACGGGCTAGCGTACTCTGTACCGCCCCGGCCCGCGCCGTCGCGGCGGGCACGAATAGGCAACATGCAAAAGGCGTGATGATCCCACGGCGCGCACGGGCCGGGCCAGTCCCGCCAGCCACGCGCCGAGAGTGAGCCATGGGGACCGTCCCCAGCTTGACGCTGACCGCATTCCCCCGTATAAACGCGCCTAGATTCAAGCGACGAGGCAACAGTTCATTCGTTAGCCACCGTCTGGTACTTCGGTTGTCCATGGTGTCCTTTCCTTGAGTTCCCCGTGTCGGATGACGTCTTCGTCATGCGATCTTTTCTGTCCTTTTTCTGGAAAGCATTATGCAAACCGGTATCGTCAAGTGGTTCAACGACGCCAAGGGCTTCGGCTTCATCAAGCCGGACGCGGGTGGTGACGACCTCTTCGCCCATTTCTCGGAAATCCGTGCCGAGGGCTTCAAGTCGCTGCAGGAAAATCAGCGCGTGCAGTTCGAAGTCAAGAATGGCCCGAAGGGTCTGCAGGCCGCGAACATCACCCCGCTGTAAGCGTTGACCGCCGGCGCACCTGGCGTGTGCCGCACAGCGTAGAACCCCGCCCCAAGGCGGGGTTTTTTGTTTTCTGCAGCAGGATTGCCGATCGCTCCCGGCTCACTTGCCGCACCGGGCACCGGCTCGTCTCCCTACTCGTCTTCCCCTTCCCTCCCCTCCCCCTCCCGCCTGATCGGCAACCGCTCGCCGCGCTGCGCACCTCTGCGCAGAAACGGGTACGGCATGTTGCACCGCACAGTACAGCGCCTCGTCCCGCCGCCCGCAGAAACGGGTACGCGTCGGAGCCCGAAGCGACCGATCCTGGCCATCGCCACGCAGAATCGGGTACGCATTGCGCTCTGGCACTGGCCCCGTACCGCCGTCCGGCACGCAGAAACGGGTACGCAGTGAAATTTTTTCTGGCCTGTCCGGACACTCGTCAACCCGCTTTTGACGCGGACCTATCCACATCCGGCGACTGAAGCGGCTACCGCAGAAACGGGTACACCCCGTGCTGCGGCGCAGCCCCGGCCCGCACAGCCAGCGCACGCTGCAGCTTCGCAGAATCGGGTACGCCTCCGCGACCGACGGCAGGCCTGTGGGCTCGCAGAATCGGGTACGCCCCGGTGTGGCATCGCCGGATCGTACGTTCCCGGTGCCAGGCCTTCCGCCAGACAGCACGCAGAAATGGGTACGCATAACTGATCGCCCCGCGCGAACACGTATACGTTGGGTGTAAGTACTAGCTTTTTACGCAATGCTTATGTATAATGAGAACTTGGTGGAAAGACCGCTCAACCTTCGGAGTGACCTGACGCAGAAACGGGTACGGTTGGCGATACTGAGCGACCCGCGGCGTCCGCAGAATTGGGTACGGTTTATGACGGGACCCGGCCTCCAGGGCTCGACGCAGAAATGGGTACGCCGCAGAAACAGGTACGCTGGCACGGCCAGCTGACATAGATCCGAGGGCAACGCAGAAACAGGTACGCTTTGGCGAGGGTTTTCGCAGAATCGGGTACGCGGCGCGGCTTCGGGCGCCGGCCGGACGCTGGAAGCCGAACCTGTTTCTGCGTGGATAAGCGCCGGCTGGCGCAGTTATCCACCGGTTTTGGGCGGGAACCGGCACGCCGATACGCCTGGCAGGCGCCCGGCTCGCAGAATCGGGTACGCTTGGCGGGCTTCCGCCTGTGGAGAAGCCTGTGGGCGACGCGGGTTATCCCCGCAGAATCCGGTTCGCGCCGGCCGCAGATACAGGTTCGGGTGGCCGCAGATACGGGTTCGGCCCTTCGCTGAATCGGGTACGGATCGCCGCAGAATCGGGTTCGCCGGACCGCCATTTCCTCATACGAATCAAGGGCCTTGGCTTCACGTATACGGTTTACAAGTAGTTAACCCGTATCGGTATCGTTTACTGGTAGCTGATGGCTGGCGAACCGTGGACAACCCTGCCGGGTTGCCCACCGTCCGCCACCATGCGACCAGCCATTAGATCCTCCCGGCTGGCAAGAACCCCG